>JBOHWH010000030.1:0-76886 GCA_050736695.1 Binataceae bacterium (SeqCode)
TGATTCCTCCCCCATGGTTTGACATGGGGGAGGATTAAAGAAGGGGGTGCAGGATAATGCCGATCTTGGGTTTCATGCGCCCTGCCTCTTTGCGGGATCGTCACTCAAGGGCGCCGGTTTGGCGCAGGGCTTCATACACTACGATCGATACCGCGTTGGCGATATTCAGGCTGCGGACGCCAGGCTCGAAGATTGGAATCTGGTAGGCGTGGTCGGCGCGCTCGGCGATAAATTCGCGGCCGAGGCCCTTGGTCTCACTGCCGAACATCAGGAAGTCGCCGCGAGTATAACTCGCCGCGAGATAATTCTTTTCGGCGCGCGCGGAAAAGATTTTCGCGGGCGGCGCGGGATGCGCTCGTGCGAACTCGTCCCAATCGCGATAGGTGCGAAGATCGACCAGCGGCCAGTAATCCAGTCCGGCTCGCTTCAGATAGCGATCTTCGAGCGAGAAGCCGAGCGGTCCCACCAGATGCAGCCGGGTGCGCGTGGCAGCCGCCAGCCGTGCGATCGATCCGGTGTTCTGCGGAATCTCCGGGCGCACCAGCACGATGTGCAAATGAGGCTCGGCCAGATGCATCGCCTTAGCCGTGCGCGCCGGATGCTCGCGCTCCCAAAATCGGATGGCGTGCGCCGCGAATCTTCAGATAGAAGTTGCCCGCGTCGTCGGTTTCGAGCCTGTCCGCCAGATGATAGTAAGCGTTGCGCAGAAACCGCGCGCGATACGCGCCGCCCTTTACCCGCGCGTAGAGGACGTTGTCCGTACCGACCTCCAGCGTCGCCGGATCGAGCTCCTCGCGCGTGTTGTCGCTCAGCACCGCCAGAAATCCGCCCAACTCGTCGTCTTCGAGCGTGCGCACGACGTACGGCGTGTCCTCGACCGTGATCGATGCGCGTTCGTCGCCGACTTGCAGAAAATACGAGCCGTCGGGACTTTGCCGGATCGATTGGCTGAACAGCGTCGCGATGCGCGGATTGTCGATCCGCTCTTCGTCGGTGTACCAGTTGCCGTCGCGCCGAAAAGAAATCTTGCCTGACTCGACGGCGTAAAATCCCGCTCGCGGCATCGGAGTTACTTGCGGTTGCGGCTGTCCAGGATGATCGTCACCGGACCGTCGTTGACCAGCTCCAGTTCCATCGCGGCGCCGAACTCGCCTGTCTCAACCCTAACACCGCTTGCTCGGACGAGCGAGAGAAAGTGCTCGTAAAGGCGGCGCGCTTCGTCGGGCGCGGCGGCCCGGATGAACGACGGGCGCCGGCCCGCACTGGTGTCGGCAAGGAGCGTGAATTGCGATACGACCAGAAGCGCTCCGCCGACCGCCGGCGCGTCGAGCGCCAGGTTCATTTTGCCCGCCTCGTCGGCGAACACGCGCATCTTGAGGATCCTGTCGGCGATGAACTGCGCGTCGGCCCCGCTGTCCCCGGCCGCTACGCCGAGCAGAACCACGAAGCCGCGGCCGATTTGGCCAAGGACTATAGCGCCGGCCCGCACTGCTGCGCGGCTGACGCGTTGAACAATCGCGCGCATCGATGCGTCAATATCATGGCAGGACTGAAATCACGCAAGCCTACGGCATCAAACCTTCGTGGCAAGATAAGCGGCCCCGCGCACAATCCGGTTGTTCGACCCGCCGACCTGTGTGCGATAGGGTGATACGTCGATGATTCCCGTTCTATTTCATTTGGGTCCGCTGACGGTTTACAGCTACGGCCTGATGATGGCGCTGGGCTTCCTCGCCGCCGATTGGGTGGTGACGCTGGAGTGCCGCCGGCGCGGAATCTCGACGGATTACGCGTCGTCCGTGATCGTATGGGCGGCATTAGCCGGGCTCGCGGCGGCGCGCCTGCTCGATATCTTTAACAACTTCCCGACCTACATGGCCGACCCCAAGTCGATGATCTTTTCCGGCTCGGGATTCGTCTGGTACGGCGGGATGATCGGAGGGATCGTCGCGGTTTACTTCGTGTCGCGGCGCTACCGGATCTCGTTTATGCAGACTGCCGACATGTGCGGTCCCGCGCTTGCGATCGGACAAGCGATCGGGCGTCTGGGATGCCTTACGTCCGGCGACGGCGATTGGGGGATCCCCTCGACGCTGCCGTGGGCGATGTCTTTTCCCAAGGCGATTGTCGGATGGAACTCCGAGACTGTGCTCAAGCTCGGCCCGGGCGGAACTCTGGTCTCGGGATTTTTTCCCGGCGTGCGAGTGCATCCGACACCGATCTACGAGGCGATCCTTTACCTCGGCGTATTCCTGATCCTCTGGAATCTGCGCAAGAAGGGCATTGCCGACGGCCGTTTATTCTGCCTGTACCTGCTCCTAGCCGGGGCTGCGCGGTTCATGGTCGAGTTCCTGCGCGTGAACCCGCGTGTGTTTGCCGGGCTCAGCGAGGCGCAGCTAATCGCGATCGGGATGGTGATCGTCGGTGGGATTGGATGGCTGTTCTTGGGTGAAAAGCACGCGGACGCCGCAGCCAAGGAGGCCGCGCGTGCCTGAGCATCGCGCGTCGCGGCGCGCATTGCCATGAATCGGCGGCTGTTACAGATAATCGCGATCGTCGCGGTGGTTGCAGGTGTGGCGATGATTGTTGCGAGCAACCTGCGACGCCGCGACTACAGTATTGGCGATTCGATCGCGCAGCATCAGCAAGAACAAGACCGCCAGCAGGAACAGAAGGTCGTTCCCGCCGGCGAAAAAGCCGCCGACTTCAAGCTCGAAAGGCTCGACGGCACCACGCTTTCACTCGACCAACTGCGTGGCAAGGTCGTGTTCCTCAACGTGTGGGCCACCTGGTGCGGCCCGTGCCGCGAGGAAATGCCCTCGATGCAGACGCTGTATGAGCAAATGAAGGGCAACAAAGATTTCGTGATGCTGGCGGTCAGCCAGGACACCAAGGGACGCAGCGTGGTTGCACCCTATATCGAGAAATACGGATATCGCTTCACGATATTGCTCGATCCTGAAAACAAGGTCGGTGAATCCTACGAGGTCTCGGGCGTGCCCGAGACTTTCATAATCGATCGCAAGGGCCAGATCGTGGCGCATCATATGGGTGCGTTCGATTGGTCGCGGCCCGACGTAAAGGATGCGCTCAAAGAGTTGCTGGACTCCAAAGACGGCTAAAGCACGACGGTTGGAAACAGGCGGCAGAGCGCGCGTCGCGGCTATCGGGCGATTTTTACCCTATGCATCGGCGACGCCCTTCTGCTTAAATAATTAAACCCCAATACTCTCGGGTGGTGGATGTCAGTATTCAAGCGAAATCGATGGGCTATCACGCTGGCGATCTTTTTGATTGCCTGCTTCCTGGGACTCGAAGAGGTCGCGGTGCGGCGCGCGCAGGCGTTGCCGAACGATACCTACCAGCAACTCGAAACCTTCGCCAATGTTCTTGCAATTGTGCAGAAGAACTACGTCGAGCCGGTCTCAACCAAGCAACTGATTGACGGCGCGATCACCGGGATGCTGGCGTCGCTTGATCCGCATAGCGCTTACCTGACCCCGGAGCTGTATCGCGACCTTGAAGTCGAGACTCGCGGCAGCTTTGGCGGATTGGGAATCGAAATCACGATCAAGGACGGCGTGCTCACCGTGGTTTCGCCGATCGAGGATACTCCGGCCTATCACGCGGGAATCAAGGCCGGCGATCAGATCATCAAGATCAACAGCGACTTCACCAAGGACATGACGCTGACCGAAGCGGTCGAAAAAATGCGTGGACCGCGCGGCAGCAAGATCAAGCTCACGATTCATCGCATTGGCGTGCCGGAGCTTTTCACGGTCTCGATGGCGCGCGACGTGATCAAGATCCAGTCGGTCAAATTCAAGGATCTTGAAGACGGCTATTCTTACGTGCGGATCACGACCTTCCAGGAAGCGAGTGACGACGGCGTCGAGAAAGCGCTCAGTCAATTTCTGAAGGAGCGCCACGGTAAAATCAAAGGCTTGGTCCTCGATCTGCGCGACAACCCGGGCGGCCTGCTCAACCAGGCGGTCAAGGTTTCGGATGAATTTCTCGACGGCGGGATGATCGTCTATACGCAGGGCCGGCTTGAAAATCAGCAGCAGAAGTATTTCTCGCACAGGAAGAAAGACTTTCAGGATTATCCGATGGTGGTGCTGGTAAACGGCGGCAGCGCGAGCGCCAGCGAAATCGTCGCGGGCGCGTTGCAGGATCAGAAGCGCGCCGTGATCGTCGGCACCCAGACCTTCGGCAAAGGCTCCGTGCAGACCATCCTTCCGCTCGACGATCAATCCGCGCTGCGGCTGACGACGGCGCGTTACTTCACGCCCAACGGCCGCTCGATCCAGGCCGTCGGCATCACGCCCGACGTCGATATCGAACCGCCCAAGCCGACGCTTGCGTCGCTCGAGATCCCGGGCGCGCAGATCGATCAGGATGAAGAAATTCACGAGCGCGATCTGCCGCATCATTTCAGCAACGGGCAGATTCAGAAGAAGCACAAGAGCAGCACCGAGGCTCAGCCCGCGCCCGCGCCTGACGGAAATTCGCCGGCGATAATTGGCAAGAACGGCAAACCGGTCAAGGAAAAAGATCTCCAGCTCGAAAAGGCGATCGATATTCTCAAACACTGGAACACCTTCAAGCTCCAGTTGGCCAAGGGCGACATCCAGCCCGACACCACCGCGAACAACCAGTAACGCGCTCGCGCTTCACGCCGATTTACACGCAGGGCCGGCCACCAAGCCGGCTCTGTTTTTTTTGCTTCAGAGCCGTGCGGATTATCGCTGGGCATCGGGGCACGCGCTGGCGGCGCTGGTGATCGAGCCGATGATGCAAGGAGCGGCGGGAATGTGGATGCACGATGCCGAGTTTCTGCGCGACGCTCGCGCGCGAGTCCGGCGCTCTGGACATCGCCTGGGAAGTTGCTACCGGTTTCGGACCCACCGGCACGATGTTCGCGTGCGAGCATGCGGGCTTGGCTCCCGATGTGCTGTGCCTCGGCAAGGGCATCACCGGGGGATATATGCCGCTTGCGGCGACGCTCGTGACGGAGAGAGTGTTCGAGGCATTTCTTGGCGAGCCCAGCGAATATCGCGCCTTCTACTACGGTCATACTTACATTGGAAACCCACTGGCTGCGGCGGTCGCGCGCGCGAATCTGGCGCTCTTCCGCGATGAGAAGATTATTGAGCGTATTCAGCCGCGCATCGCGCAAATGACTTCGGGGCTGCGTGCACGTTTCTCTGATCTCTCGTATGTCGAAGATATTCGCGAGCAGGGACTGATGGTTGGAATCGAATTGATGGAAGATCCGGCGCGCAGGATTCCGTTCGCGCCGGAGCGCATGATCCGTCATCGCATAATCATGCGCGCGCGCGAAAAAGGAGTTATCATCCGCCCCCTCGGCGGCGTGATCATCCTGATGCCGCCGTTGTCGATCGGTGCGGACGAACTGGAGTTCCTGCTCGACACCGTCCGGGACGCGACCCGCGAGATTTTAGAGAACGAGCGCGTCTAGCGTGGTGAAGCGATGAGACTTAAGTTTCTTATCACCGGAACTGGTACCGGCGTTGGAAAAAGCGCGGTCGGATGCGCGATCGGCTTCGCGCTGCGCGCCCGCGGGATGCGCGTCGGCGTGATGAAGCCGGCGGAAACCGGATGCGAGGCGGGCGCGGATGCCGGGGCGGGAATTCTGGAGCCGGCGGACGCGCGCGCTCTCGCGCTCGCATCGGGATGCGATTTGCCACTCGAACTGATTTGCCCGTATCGCTACCGCTCGCCGCTCGCGCCGCCCGATTTCGAGCATATCCTGGATTGTTTTCGGAAAATCGAGTCCGCGAGTGACGCCGTTCTGGTTGAAGGCGCGGGCGGTCTTGCGGTGCCGATCGTGTGGGGCGTGGACTTTGCGGACTTGGCGGCGAAGCTCCGCCTGCCTTTGATCGTTGTAGTCGCGAACCGGCTCGGATGCCTCAACGCCGCGATGCTCACCTTTAACTATGCGCAGAGCAAACAGTTAAAGATCTCAGGATGGCTGCTCAACGACGTCGAGCCCGCGCTAACCCCCGCGTCGCTAACTAATGCCGCGTCACTTGCGCGGATGACCGAGGTTCCCTGCCTCGGCACGATGCGCCACAAGGAGCCGCTCGCGAAAACCGTGATCGAAAAGCTTCTCGCATGAACGCCATACCGCGCCGACGCGCTCCAGCCGCTGCCGGCCTTTACGGATGCCCGCCGAATCCAACCTGTTTGGATTGTTTGTGATTGCCGGGCAGCGTATGTTTAGTTTCAAAATGAAACTGAGGTGACGCCGTGAGCGAGCAAAGAAAAGCCGGGGAGATGCGCTGGGAAACAGAAGGCCGAATCTTCAAGATTGTGATCGACAATGTTGCCAAGAGAAATTCTTTCACGCCCGAGATGATGCGGCAGCTTTCGGATGCGCTCACCGAATTCGACCGCAGTGACGATTTCTGGGTTGCCGTTTTGTGCGCCGAAGGCGATCACTTTACCGCCGGCCTCGACATGCCGAAGTTTTTTGATCCAGGCGCCGCCGCGAAGCCAGTCCCTGAGAAAAATCTGGATCCTTTCGCCTTGCGGAACCGATCGATCAAGCCAATCGTTACTGCCGTTCAAGGCATCACCTATACGGTCGGCATAGAGATGATGTTGGCCGGCGACATCGTAGTGGCGGCTGATACGGCGCGATTCTGCCAGATGGAATCGCGGCGCGGCATCGCGCCGCTCGGCGGCGCCCACTTTCGCTTTCTAACGCGCACGGGATGGGGCAACGCAATGTATCACCTCATGCTCTGCGATGAGTTCGGTGCTCAGCGCGCGCGCGAAATCGGGTTGGTTCAGGAGGTTGTGCCTGCTGGAACGCAAATCGATCGCGCGGTCGAAATCGCAAAGTTAATCAGCAAGAACGCGCCGCTGGGAATTCGCGCGATGAAGCAAGCCGCCCTCAAATACATCGAAGCCGCCGAACACTCCGCCATCGCCGCGATTGCGGCTGTCAGGGACCGCGTGATGAACAGCGAAGACGCGAAGGAGGGGATTCGTTCGTTCGTCGAGCGCCGCGAAGCCCGTTTCGAGGGCGAGTAAGCGGTATCAATAGCACCGCCGCGTTGCCGGGTTTGAATCCGGCGTCAAATGGGAGCCATTGGCCGCGATGTTGTGCTGGACGGGGCCGTGCCGGCGTCCGCGAATCTTTCGATTTTGTTTTGAATCGCTTCCGATCAGGTGCCAAACCTTACGCACGGAGCCGGGCCGATCATTCCTGATGCTGAGCACTCTGCTGTTCGGATTCGGCGTGATGCCTGGCTTCGAGCCATCGTTCGGCGTCGATCGCCGCCATGCATCCGGTGCCTGCTGCTGTTACCGCCTGGCGATAGACGCGATCCGCAACGTCGCCGGCGGCGAACACGCCTTCGATATTGGTGTAGGTCGTTCCGGGCTTGATCTTCAGGTAGCCCAGGTCGTCCATCTCGAGCTGCCCCTTGAAGATTTCGGTGTTCGGCTTATGCCCGATCGCAATGAAGACGCCTTCGGTTTTGAAATGCGACTTCTGGTGGGTTTTCAGATTCATTAGTGTGACTGCGGTGACGCCGGTCTTTTGCTCGCCGTGAATCTCTTCGATAACCGAATCCCATACGAATTTGACCTTGGGATTTTTATGCGCGCGATCCTGCATGATCTTCGACGCGCGCAGCTCGTCGCGCCGATGCACCATCGAAACCCTGGACGCGAACCGGGTCAGGAAGATCGCTTCCTCGACCGCGGTATCTCCTCCGCCGACCACCACGACTTCCTTGTTCTTGAAGAACGCGCCGTCGCAAGTCGCGCACGCGCTCACCCCGTATCCTTTTAACCGCTGCTCGGATTCGATGCCGAGCCATTTCGCGGTTGCGCCGGTCGATACGATAAGCGTCTCGGTGCGAATCGTCTTGCCTTCGCATTCCAACTCGAACGGGCGCTTGCCCAGACGCACTTCCGATACTTCGCCTTGCAGAAATTTTGTGCCGAAGCGCTCGGCCTGGCGGCGGAAGACCTCCATCATCTCGGGCCCCTGGATGCCGTTTTCGAAGCCCGGATAATTCTCGACCTCGGTGGTGATCGTGAGCTGGCCGCCCGGCTCCATCCCTTCGATCACCAGCGGATTCAGATTGGCGCGGGCCGCATAAAGCGCCGCGGTCAATCCGGCAGGTCCGGAACCAAGAATCACGACTTTGTAGAGTTCATCCGCCATCAGATTTTCCCGCAGACTTTTAGGCTCGATGCGTACGAGTTTATTGTATATGCCGAGCCGGTCAACATAAGCTGAGCGATCCAGAATAATGACGGTAAGGATCATGGCGGACCAGAAGAAAATCCGGCGCCAGCGCGCGCGGCTAACTCATCTCGATGCACGCGGGCGGATCGCGATGGTCGATGTCGGCGACAAGCCCGTCACCCGGCGCGAGGCGGTTGCCCGCGGCCAGGTCGGGATGGAGCCCGCCACGCTGGCCGCGATTGTCGGCGGCAGCCTTAAGAAGGGTGAGGCGCTTGCCGCCGCGCGAGTCGCCGGAATTATGGCGGCCAAGCGTACCCAGGAAATGATCCCTCTTTGTCATCAGATCCCCCTTGATCTCGTCGAGATCGAGTTCCGGCCGAACCGCGCCAGATCCGCGCTCGAGATCGAGGCGCGCACCGCGACCAGCGCGCGCACCGGCGTCGAGATGGAAGCGATGGTCGCGGTCAGCGCCGCGGCGCTCACGATTTACGATATGGCGAAATCGATCGACCGCGCGATGGAGATCGGTACGATTCGGCTGGTCAGCAAGTCCGGCGGACGCAGCGGCGACTTCCGCCGCGCGAACGAATCACCGTGGCGATCTGAGAATTCGTCGCAGCCGGGCAAACCCGGGTCTAAGTGACTTCCCGGATGGGTTCCAATCAAATCGCAGCGGCCGCCGCGAACGCGGTCCTCGAACCCGCCGGACGGATTTTCCTTCGCACCGGGCGCGAGGGTCCGGTGCGCGGCGGCAACCCGTGGATTTTCTCGCAGGCGATCGCCCGCGTCGAGCCGGCCGGGCTTGCCGCCGGTGCTTTCGTCGAGGTGCGGGATTCCGGCGGCGATCTGCTCGGGCTGGGCTACTACAATTCCGCGACCACGATCGCGCTACGGATGCTCGCGTGGGGTGAGGCGCCCGCTATCGCGGCGTTGATCGCGCGGCGCATCGACGACGCGATCGCCCTGCGTGCGCGATTCATCGGCGACGAAACCGATTCGTACCGGCTCATCAACGGCGACGGCGACGGACTCTCGGGCGTGGTGGTGGATCGCTATGGCGACGTGCTGGTGCTCCAGCTTCTCACCGCCGGAGCGGACGCGATGCGCGCGGAAATTATCGCCGCACTGGCCGCCAGACTCTCGCCACGCGCGATTATCGAGCGCAGCCAGGGGGCGGTGCGCAAGCAGGAAGGACTCGCCGATCGGATCGGAATCGCACTCGGCGCCGAGGTTTCCGAGAGCGTCGCAACGGAATGTGGAATAAAGCTCGCCGTCGATCTCGCCCATGGACAGAAGACCGGCGCGTTTCTGGATCAGCGCGAAAATCGAGCGCTCGTCCGCGCGCAATCCTCCGGTGCGCGGATGCTCGACGCCTGCTGCTACAACGGAGGATTCGCGCTCGCAGCGCTGGCAGGCGGCGCGACCCGCGTCGTAGCGATCGACACGGCGGCGCGAGCGCTCGCTACGGCCCGAAAAAATCTCGAGCTCAACGGACACTCTTCCGGCGCAGTCGAGCTGATTCACGCCGAGGCCGGCGAGTTCATGGCAAAAACCGAAGAGCGTTTCGACGTCGTGGTCCTCGATCCGCCGCCGCTTGCGCGCAGCCGCGCCGATGTGGACCGCGCCGGACGCCTGTACGTCGAGTTGAACGCGCTTGCGATACGTGTGCTCGCCCCCGGCGGCCGAATCCTGACCTTCAGTTGCTCCGCGCATTTCCGGGGCGAAGAATTTCTGCGCGCGGTCCGGATCGCGCAGAATAAATCGGGGCGCAAGCTCCGGATGCTCGCGCGGCTCGGTCCCGGCCCTGACCATCCTGTGCTCCTCGGCCACGCCGAGGGCGAGTATCTGACCGGATTGCTACTGGCCGATCTGGGCTCCGGCGGATGAGGTCGCCGGCCGTTCCCGGCTTGCACACTACGCCGCTTTCCTTGAGTATAGGACGGATTTTTGATGGCGGCGCGGATTCTTGAGGGTGGAATGACAGCAGACAGCATCGCGCGCAAATGGATAATCGCGCTCGTCGCGCTCGCGGCGATTGCCGGATCGGCGTGTCATCGCGAAGTAAAGGTGCCGCCGCTCAAAGAGCGCGCGATCACGTTCGCCGACAACTTCTTCGACGTCTGGCCGACCAGTCCCACGCGAGCGTTTATCGTCGGTGCGCGCGGCAAGGTCTTGCTCACCGAAGACGGGGGACAGCATTTCAAACAGGTCGATATCGGCACCGATTTGGCCGTGTTCGGAATCCAGATGGTCGATGACCGGAACGGATACCTGTGCGGACAAGACGGTCTGATAATGCGCACGCGCGACGGGGGCAAGACTTGGCAGCGCATCAATTCGCGTACTCATCTGTTTATTTTCGCGCTCTCGTTCCCAGATCGTCTGCACGGATATTTCGTCGGCGACCGGGCGCTGGTGCTCAGCACCACTGATGGCGGCGAAACGTTTCTCAAACGCCAGTTGCAGCGCCTCTTTGCTCCGGCACTGCAGGACTACGCGCTCCCGTACGAAGAGCCGGTCCTCTATAGCGCCTCTTTCGTTGACGACAATCGCGGATGGGTCGTCGGCGAGCTTGGCCGAATCTGGGCGACCGACAATGGCGGCAAAACCTGGCAGGAGCAGCAGCAATCGCTGGTCGCTCAGTGGAAGCGTCCGCTGGGTCCCAACGATGACCCCCGTTTCGCCGATTTTCTGCTGCCTACGATGTTTGCCGTATCGTTCCGTGACGCGCAGCACGGCGCGGCGTGTGGACTGGAAGGCTGGGTGATCGAAACCAGCGACGGCGGCAAGACCTGGACCTTTGCGCATCAGGCCGGCAAACCCGGCGATCCACCCGACACGATGGTGCCAGGAGCGCCGCAGATTCCGGCGCGCGATCCGCTGTTTGCGATCGATCTGTTCGGTAAAGACCAGGGGATGACGGTTGGGCTGACCGGCACTGTCTTGCGCCTGCAACCTAATGGTTCGTGGGCGCATGACACCAGCGTGCCGGCTCTGCCATTCCCGCTCAGCCAAGTGCGCTTCTTCGATAACCAGCACGGATGGATCGTCGGTTTGGGGACGATTCTCTACACGGCGGACGGCGGCAAGACCTGGCGCTTTTGCCAGGGCTAGCCCGGCGCGCGGCAAGCGGAGAACCCGATGACCTGGTACCGGTTCGGCGAATGGATAATCAAGCGGCGTTTTTACGTGCTGATCGTAATCGCGGCTCTGACCGGCTTTTTCGGTTACTACGCGGCGCAAACCCACCTGGTGACGAGCTTCGGCGACTTGCTTCCGCAGAACCATCCGTTCATCAAGATTGCGCACAAATACGACACTTACTTCGGCAGCGTGAACAACGTCACGGTGATGATCGAAGCGCGCGAGGGCACCATCTATACGCCGGAGATTCTCGCCAAGATCGTCAAGATGACGAGCGACATGGATCTGGTTTACGGGATCCAGCACGGCTCGGTGCGATCGCTCTCCAACGCGAGTTTCTTCCGGCCCTTGGCGGGTGGCGTGATCCTGAACACTCCGGTGCTGCCGGGCGGCAAGGTCCCGACCACGCAGAAAGACATCGACGAGGTCCGGAGCAACGTCCACAAGAACCCGTTTGTGGTGTTCGGACGCTTCGTCTCGCTCGACGACAAGGCCGCGATTATCGAGGGCAGCTTCCTCGAGTCGCGGCTCGACTACCGGCGCATCTTCAACGAAGTTTATAAGATCGTTGTCGATCCGGCAAAAGGCTCGGACGTTAAGATCTACGTGGGCGGCCAGCCGATCCTGTACGGATGGGTTTACCATTACACGCCGCAAATCTTCAACATTTTTCTCTTAACCGTGCTCGTGCTGTGGGTCCTGCTCTACCTGTATTTCCGCGATTGGCGCGGTGCGCTGCGTCCGACCATCTCCGGAGTAATCTGCGCGATTTGGGGGCTGGGCTTTATCCGGCTGATCGGCTTTACGCTCGATCCGCTGGTGCTCGTGATCCCGTTTTTGATAACCGCGCGCGCGGTCAGCCATTCGGTGCAGATGCACGATCGGTATTATGAGGAGTACTATCGCACGCGCGATAAAAATACCGCGATTCTGTCCGCTTTTTCGGAACTGTTTGTCCCGTCGCTGTCGGGAATCCTGACCGACGCGTTCGGCGTGCTGGTGATCCTGCTGGTGCCGGTGCTGTTCCTGCAAAAGCTCGCGATCACGGCGTCATTCTGGATCGCCGCGATTATCGTAAGCGAACTGCTCCTCAACCCGATCGTCTATTACTATCTCGAGCCGCCGCGTATCGAAGTTATCGAACGCCGCGAGCACGGGTTCTTCAAGCGGATGCTGATTGCGATCGCGCGGCCGATGCTCGAGCCGCGCGGGCGGAAGATCACGATGATCGCAACTGCGATCGCGATTCTGCTCTGCGCATTTTTCTGGACCGGGCTTAAGGTCGGCGATCCATCCTCGCAATCGCCGGTGCTGTGGCCCAACTCGCCTTACAACCATGCGATGGCGGCGATTCAGGACGAGTTCGGCGCGATCGAGCCATTCGTGGTCGTGGCGGAGCTTAAGAATCGCGGCGCGCTCGAGGATCCGAGGCTCTATCATGTGATGGATCGTTATCAACGCTACATGGAAGGCGATCCGGCGGTCGGGCGAACCTTCTCGCTAGCCGACCTGTTGTCCAACAGCGGCTCCGCACTGCGCGAGTTCCAACCTAAGTGGAACGTGCTGCCAAGCACCAAGCGCGGCACCGGACAACTCCTGGGCGGATTGCTCGCAGGCGCGTCGCCGCTTTCGACCGCGTACATTATTACGCCACGGC
Source organism: Binataceae bacterium (SeqCode) (assembly GCA_050736695.1). GTDB lineage: Bacteria > Desulfobacterota > Binatia > Binatales > Binataceae > JBARDN01. Next base: position 13,032 of record JBOHWH010000030.1, read on the forward strand.
GCGACGCGACTCAGATAACCGTGTACGCAAAAAATCGCGAGGGCGAAAACGTCGAGCGTATTGTGCTGCGCACCCAGCGCTTTTTCGCCGAGCCGAAAAATCACGTGAACGGTGTCGAGTTTAAGCTCGCCGCTGGAATTATCGGTGAGCTGGCCGCCGCCAATCAGGAAATTATCGACAACGATCTGCTCCTGAACGTGCTCGCGTTCGCGACGATCTACATAATCATACTCATCACCTATCGATCGTTCATGGCGGGCCTGTACTTGCTGTTTCCGCTGGTGCTGGCCAACGCCGCCATCAATGCCTACATGGGCGCGCACGACGTCGGGATCAATATCAATACTCTTCCCGTGGTGACGGTCGGCGTCGGATTCGGAATTGACTATGCGATTTATATAGTTAGCCGAATCATAGAAGAGCTCGCGCTCGGCCGCGAGCTCACGGACGCGACCTACAATGCGCTTGTCACTTCCGGCAAGGCCGTCGCTTTCACCGCGCTGACGCTCGTGGCCTCGGTGCTGTTCTGGTACTGGTCGAGCATCAGGTTCGACGCCGAGATGGGGATGCTGCTGGCGGTGTGGATGTTCGTGTCGATGCTCGGCGCGATGACGATTCTGCCGGTGCTGATCGTGATGTTCGATCCGAAATTTATCCATCGCGAGAAAGACCGCATCATCGCGTCGCGGCGGCCCGACTTGGCGCAGCGCACGGTGGCGACGGCGTCATAGCAAGAGTGCCGAGGTCCTGACGGCAATGAAGCTTGAGCGGCTGGATCATTTTGGAATCGAGGTCGCCGAACTCGCACGCGCTGAGCGCTTTTACACAGGCGTGCTCGGCCTCGGAGTTGCGGCGCATCTTGGAGACCAGGTGCTGCTCGAGTGCGGCGAACAAAACCTGGCGCTATTCCGGGTCGCGCGCGCGGCGATGACGCCGCAAGCTCGCGCCGCGCTGATCGCGCATCCCCTCGGACGCGGGCATCACGCGTTCAGGGTCAGCGCTCATGACTTCGCGGACGCCAAAGCGCGGCTCGGCGCGGCGGGGGTCGAAACCGCCGAACCGATAGCTTGGGGTGATCACGATTGTATGTACTTCCTCGACCCCGACGGGAATCTGCTCGAGCTCGTCTTTTATCGCGATGCGGATTGAGCGTGGCTGCGCCGGTTCGCACCGACTCATGGAACTATAAGCCCAGGATGTTTTGCATGTCTGTGAGCAATCCGGTAACAGGGCTTGGTGTTATGGCGCGAAACCGGGGTCAATGAAATGACCGTCCGCTTTACTGCGGCGCTTGCGCTTCTGACCGTCGCCGTGCTGGCGATGCCCGCGAGCGCGCACGCTAAAATGGACCGCTATATCGTCGATCCCGCGAAGTGCGAGGTCATCACGGTGGTCGCGCAGCCATTGGATAAGTTTCGCGGCGACGCCGTGGGTTCTTTCCAGGTGCGCTCAGGCGAAATTTCCGGCAATCCCGCTGATCCCGCCAAGGGCGCCAGGATCAAGCTGATCCTCGATTCTTCGAGCTACTCAAGCGGCAACACGCGGCGCGATAGTGTCGTGACCGGAACCGTGCTCGATGCAACCGACTACCCCGACATCACGTTTGCGAGCACCGGCGTGCAGGACGTCGCGATCGACACGCCCGGCGAAGGTTCCGCGTTGATCATTGGCAATCTCACCCTACGCGGTCAGACGCAAACGCTTAACGCGTTGGTGAGCGTAAACCTGATTGGAAAGAAAGGCCTCGAAGCGCGCGGCGAACTTACCTTCCGCTACCCGCGATTCGGACTGGTGGTGCCCAAGGGGGTGTTTGGGCTGATGCGCGCGAGTGACGAGGTGACGGTCAAGTTTCGGATCGTCGCGACCCGTTCCGCTTCCTGAACTGCACGGGCTTTGCGCGCGGCGCGGTACTCAACTCGCGCGCGGTTGTGGCGCGCACGATCGGCGCGGTGTGCAGCTCCCGGAACATCACTTCCGGGTCGTAGTTTCCCGGCGCTGTGATCAGCAGCGAATCCAGCGAATGCGCTCCGCGCGCCATCGTTTTCCATCCGGTCATCACGTAGCCGATGCTGCGGCTGGAAGCGTGCGGGTCCGCGCGCGTGGCCGAGGCGCCGGTCTCGTCGCGGAAATATAGCTTGCGCTTGATCTTGTCCAGATCCGCGACCGGGGCGAGCGTCTGCACGGTGGTGCGGCCGTGGCCGCGAAACGCGATCCATTTGATCGTGCCGGCGGGGTCGCCGCGGAGCGCTTGCTCGGCGCGAAAATCGCCAATCTGAATCGGCGCCGAGTGCATCCCGGACCACAGCAGCTCATATCCGCTCAGATCGGTGAAATCAAAATCGACCCGGACCTCGACGTCGCCGAACAGCGCGTCCGGCAGCGGCGGAAAATCGACCGTGAACGGATTTTCAAAGTAGTCGCGGTAAAAAAAATCATCGCTCAGCGCCGCCGACGAGCTGATCCCCGCGAAAAGATTCACCGAGTGGCTGACTCGCTTGATCACACGAATCGGCCCTGCCTTCCATGCCAGCACGCGGTTGCGCACGTCGTCCTCGGTAAGCGAGATATGAAACAGCCCGAGCACACGCGCCCGCATCCCGACCTTGAACCGATCGATCATGTTCGGCAGATGCTGGCCCTTGCGATTCTGCAAAGTGAAATCGCTTGGAATGCCGTTGGTGAAACCCAGACGATAACTGTCGCTCTCGATCGCGCCGGTCGCCGAATCGTAGTCGATATAACTGATCGGGCTGAGCCGGGGGTTGTCCACCGCCGCGATATACACGTAACGGACCCGGCCGCCCAGCGGATCGATGACCTGAACCTCATCCGCTCCCGCAGGCAGCGCGCCGCCGCGCGGCGCCCGCTCGCCCAGGTCCGACACCATCATCGCGACCTCGTCGTTGCTGTCGAGCACCCCCGGTGATTCGTCAACCGTCGGCTCGGGCCCATCGGGCAGCGCGTAGGTGCCGTCTACGGCGATCTCGTCGATCTGGAACGGAATCGGCTCGAGCGTGGCGCCGTGAGCGGCCAGAACCTCGAAGCGGCTGGTGCGCTGGCCGATGAGTTCCGGAATCTGCGCGCCCAGAATTACAAGCGGCTGCCAAGCGCGCGGGCTCGAGAGTGCGCGCCCCGCTGTCAGCAGAAGGAGTAGCGCGGTCGCAAGTGCGGCGCGGGCATGGCGGAGGCGGTGACGATCCATTACAACTGCCTAGCATGGCGGATTTTTCGGTTGCGCCAAAGGGCGCGAAGCCTCCTCGCGAAATCGAGGAATTGGCCGCATCGATCGAGGCCGACGGCGGCGCGGCGCTGGCCGCCTACCAGGAGCCGCTCGGCGACCATTGGCATTTGTTCGCGATGCTACCGATCGAAAAGGTCGAGCCGACACCTTATCAGCGCGATCTCTCGCCGACGCATCTGAAGCGGATGGTCGAGGTGATGAAGAAGCTCGATCGCTTTACCGAGCCGATCGTCGCGGTGCGTCTGGACGGCATCTACTACACGCCCAACGGGAATCATCGCCGCGCCGCCGCGGAAAAATCGAAGGCGAAACTGATTCCCGCGATCGTGATTCCCGAGCCTGATGTCGCTTTCCAGATCCTGGCGCTCAACACCGAGAAGCAGCACAACCTGCGCGACAAGGCGCTCGAGGTGGTGAGGATGTACCGGGCGCGGATGGAACAGGACGCGCGCCGGTCCGAAAAAGACTTCGCGTTTGAGTTTGAACGCGCGCATTTCATCACGCTCGGAATCATGTACGAGAAAAAACCCCGCTTCTCGGGCGGCGTGTACGCTCCCCTGCTGAGCCGCGTCGATGGATTCCTCTCCAAGCCGCTCGGCGCCGCGTACGACGATCGCCTCGAGCGCGCGGCCCAAATCGAGCGCGCCGACGAGCTGCTGGTCGGCCTAGTCGTACAGGGCAAGAAGCGCGGCCTGATGCATCCATATCTCAAGAACTTCATCGTCGCGCGCTCGAATCCTCTAACCCGCGCACACAAGAACCTGCCAACCTGCAAAGTGGCGCTCGCAAGCCTGATCAAAGCCCTCGAAGATTTCGACCTCGGCAAAATCCACTACGGCCAAATCCGCGACGCCGCCCAAATCGTCGCTGCGACGGCGAGTGAGTAGCGATCGCCGAATCGCGGCCCTGCGGCGAAAGGCTCCTTCAGACGACGCGCGCCACGCCGGGGATGCTCCGGATTGCCGCACTTGATCCCCAACTGAGTAGCAGCATTCTATGATATGCTAAATATCGCGCAGGAACAGTTCTCTACCGGAGGTGTTGGCGACATGCTGCCGGGTCTCGGCCTCGACCGGTATTTCTCGCGGACCGATTCGTCGGGAACCTCTGCTATCCTGACCGACAAGCTCGGATCTACATTGGGGATGGTGAACTCGTCGGGCGCGATCGGGACCGGCTATGGGTACGGCCCCTTCGGGCAGACAACAATCTCAGGTGCCTCGAGCACGAATCCTATCCAGTACACCGGACGCGAGATGGACCCGACCGGTCTCTACTTTCTGCGCGCGAGATACTACAACCCCATTGCGCAGCGCTTCATCTCACAGGATCCGATCGGCCTCTCCGGTGGTCAAGTCAATCTCTACGCGTATGTCAGTAATAGCCCAATGAATTTTATCGATCGAATGGGCCTAGGTGGCGGCGGCGGCGGTGGCGGTGGTGGAGGCGGCAATGGTCCGGGAAATTGCTATGGAGACTGCAACCCACCGCCTGCACCTCCTTCCACACCCGGAGCCGGTTCCAGTTACTACGAAGGCGTGAATAGCGGCGCGACGGGCGATATTCCGGGCGGTCCGGTCACCTTCGACCAAGCTGCTTCCAAAACGCCGAATGCTTTTCTTACTCCGTCGCTCACGTTGATCGGTATGGGCGTCGCGTTTGTGGTCGTCGTCGGCGTAATAGTCGCTTTTGCACCGGAGCTGGCGGCTTCAGCCGCCGTGATATTTTTGGCCAGGGCAGCTATTGCGACCGGAATATTAGCCATAGCATTTGGGGCTGCTTTGCTGGGCTTAGGAGCGGCTGGTCCCGGCGTGCAGGCTCCGGTGGCGCCTGTTCCATAGTAATCCAAGCCCCCGAGGTTCTCTTATATGTCGACAACGGTGCGAAGGTGGTGTAGATACTTCTTCTTACCGGGAGCAATTCTAGGTCTCGCTTTTGCCTTGATTGGCTGGATTTTGCCGGGTAGACCAATCGGTCTTGGGAGCCTCATCGCTGGGGCATTTGTCGCGCTCTACTACGGAAGCCTTGTCATGACTCTCGGATTCTTCGTCGATCTGCCGAAGAACCCAATTGAAGACCCCACCGTGCGGACGATAGCCGCCACCATTGCTTTTCTTGCATGGGTGCTTAGCCTAGTTACATCGATCATGTATCGGACGGAAGTTTACGCAGCCGTGGGATTTATTCCGTTGCTGCTCGCGATCGGTATCATTTGGGAACAGCGTAGCGATGAAGTTCGTTTAGCGATTGGTATTTCAGGCCTTGTTTTAATGATTGGCGCCATGAGGATCGTCGGGATTGAAATGATTGTTTTTGTGCCCTTTACACTGGCGATGATCTACTACGCGGGCTTAAAGCTTCGCGAGGGCTATCACTTAGGTACAAAGATGCCGTGAGGAAACGAGGAGCATTCGCCCGCAAGATAGCCAATGCAATTTATTGTCTGCCGTGCGGCTAGGATTGGGGGGTACCTCGGAGACGCGCGGGAGCCAGAGCGTCGGAATCGTTTACACCTCCGACGGCAGGGCGCAGACCCTTACGCTGCCCAACGGCGTCCGCATCGCGTACGGCTACGACGCGGACTCGCATCCGACCTCGATAAATTACAGCAGCACCGGCGCGGGCGCGCTCGGCGGCCTGACCTACGGCTACGACAATGACGGCAGGGTAAACAGCTTGGGCGGCTCACTCGCCAGCGTCAACCTGCCCGCCGCGATGACGGCGACTTATGACAACGGCAATCAGCTCGCGACCTGGAACGGGAACGCGGCGACGACCGACGGCAATGGTAATCTGCTCGCCGATCCGTCAATCAGTTCGGCTTACACGTGGAACGAGCGCAACCAGCTCTCAACCGCGACGGTCGGCGCCATGCAAAGCAGCTACGTCTATGATGCGCTGGGGAGGCGCGCAGGGCAGACGAGCGCGGCGGTGACCACGCAATACGTCTTTGATATGCTTAATGTCGCGCAAGAGCAGTTCTCGACCGGAGGTGTTGGCGACATGCTGCCGGGACTCGGCCTCGACCGGTATTTCTCGCGGACCGATTCGTCGGGAACCTCTGCTATCCTGACCGACAAGCTCGGCTCTACATTGGGAATGGTGAACTCCTCCGGCTCGATCGGCACCGGATACCAGTACGGCCCTTTCGGACAAACGGCGAGCACCGGCTCATCGAGCACGAATCCTATTCAATACACGGGACGCGAGATGGACCCGACTGGGCTCTACTTCCTGCGCGCACGTTACTACAATCCCGTTCTCCAGATGTTCATCTCTCCAGACCCCGCCGGCCTTTTGGGGGGGGCAGGTCAATCTCTATGCGTACGTCGGTAACATGCCCCTTAATTTCGTGGACCGCCTCGGACTCCAATACTCAGGTGGCGGCGGCGGAGGTGGTGACCCTCCGGGTCCGGGTACCTATGATGACGGCTGTAACGGCTGCGAAACCAATCCAGGGGGAAATCCTGGATCCCCCGGGGGCGGTGCTGGAGGTGGCCCGGGCGCCCCAGGAGGGGATCCGGTCGCGATTGGTTCGTTGCCAGCGGCGGGACAAATCAGCCCCGGATCAGTGCCTGGCATTACAATCGGCAACTTGTCTCAAGTTACCTCCGGATTTAGCGCCACATTAGGTAACGTTAATCTCGGGTATACCTTTGGCAAAGGATGGTCAGGCTCCGTTTTGGTAGGCGTAGCCATAGGGATTGGCTTTGAGTTTGGAATCAGCGATCCATATGCGGGTATGCCAATAGGCGGGATCGATATTGGATTTGGACACAATCTCGGCATTACAGTTGGCCTTTCGAGGAGCTACCTCACAGGCGGAACAGTCGTATCTTCCGTAACACTCGATACCGGCGCGTCCGCTGGGCTGCCTGTAGGATACGAGATACCGGTGTTTTAAGAATCAGCGGGAGATTGTCGGTGACTAAGCTGCTATTGAACATTCTATTCTGGAATTTCTTTACGCTAGCAGGGTGGCTACTCGTGATTGGTACGTATAAGAGATGGGAATGGCTGATCGATCCGCCTACTAAGTATTGGATGGTTTATTCGCAGTCCGCAATTAAACGAGTCTTCGGACGCCGTACAGTTGTTATTTTTACATATTCGTTGGCGGTAGCACTCATCGTAGTTGGTATGTTCAGCCTGATACAAATCGGGATCTCAGCTACGCATGTGCCTGGGACCAGATTGGGCTGACATGCGAAATCCTTCGAACTTTGAGAGTTGCAAGGGAAGATCCAAGGTGTCTTTACTTGCAATCGGCGCCAACAATGCGAAAAGCCACCTTGCTGCTTCGCCGCGACGGCCGCCAGTGAACTGAGGAACCACTGCTGAGGGAAAGAGTTGTTCCGCCAAAACAATGGAAAAGAAATAGCGGCGCTGTGGGCTGTATTCGAGACGGCAGGACGCAGACTCTCACGCTGCCCAACGGCGTCAGCATCGCGTATGGCTACGACGCGGACTCGGATCCAACCTCGATAAACTACAGCAACACCGGCGCCGGAGCGCTCGGCGGCCTGACCTACGGTTACGACAACGACGGCAGGGTGAACAGCTTGGGCGGCTCACTCGCCAGCGTCAATCTGCCCGCCGCGATGACAGCGACCTACGACACCGGCAATCAACTCGCGACCTGGAACGGGAACGCGGCGACGACCGATGGCAACGGCAACCTGCGTAGCGACCCGTCAGTGACCGGAACATACACCTGGAACGAACGCAATCAACTATCAACCGCGACGGTCGGCGGCGTGCAAAGCAGCTTCCACTACGGTCAAATCCGCGACGCCGCCCAAATCGTCGCCGCGACCGCGAGTGAGTAGCGATCGCCGAATCGCGGCCCTGCGACGAAAGGCTCCTTCAGACGACGCGCGCCACGCCGGGGATGATGCGGATTGCCGCGCTTGATCCCCAACTGAGTAGCAGCACGCCTGCGAAAACCAGCACTCCTTTCACAAATGCGGGTAGTGGCGCTTCGAGTATCGCCAACTGCAGCCATGAGACGAACATGTAGTGGATAATGTACATCCCATATTCGTTTTCGCTCAGACTGTCGTAAACCCATCGGCGGCGAGTGGCGAAACGGATGAATAACGCGAGAAATGCGAACGACAGCGCGGCGCACGTGATCGCCCAAATGCCGCCGCCCACCGCGCCGACGATGGCGGTCGAAGCCCTCAGATCGGGATGGGTTATTACGATGAAGAAGAAAACCACGCTCAGGAAGAACACAACCAGTCCGCCTGCAACCCATCGACCCCAGTGACGCGCTAGAATTCCGTCGGGCGCGAGCAGGCCGCGATCAATTCCGTACGAGCCGACGCCGATCCCGGCAATGAAATAAACTGCGTAATGGAACAGGCGCGAAGTCTGAAACTGGAATGGCCCGATGCTGGTCCAGTACCCCGCGCTGTAAATCATAGCCATCGGGATATAGACCGCGACTGAGATCGCCGTGAGGAGCAGGAAGAAACGAACTGGATGCATTCGCGCATTGGACGTGAGCCGGCCGACTACATCGCCGAACTTCGGCATCATCGCGAATATCGCGGCCGCTACGATATCGAAGGCAAGCAGCAGCCAGATGAACCACGCCGGTCCCGTCGGCCAGTCGCCAAAAGACATCCACGCGTGAACGTAACCGGACAGCCCATGCTCTCCGGCCTGCAGGTAAGTGGGGTAGTAGGCGATTGGCGCGACCACCGCCGCGGCCACCAGGAATGGGAGGCCGAGCCGGATCATCCGATCGCGGACGAAGGTCGAGCCGCCCTTGCGCCGCAGACTCGACCATACGAACAGTCCCGAGACGAAGAACATCAGCGACATGAAGAAGTCGTCGTTGAAGCCGGTGAACAGGCTGAAGCCGACCCAATGCGCTTGTCGATCGATGACCGGGAATGCGCGCCACCATAGCGGCGGGACCCCAAACTGTTTTCCAATCGGCGGCGGCGACTCGACATAGGCAAGCACCGAATGATGCGCCAGAACCAGCACCACCAGAAAGCCGCGAAGATATCCGAGCGCAAGGTTGTGCGCCGGGCCGGATCCGGGTTCAGGTTTAGTTGATGCCGGCGTAAAGGAGGCGATCGCTTCCGGAATCGAGGCCATCACTATGCCTCTTCCGCCCGGTCCGCGCCGTTTACGCTGCCGCCGGGGCCTGAGTTAGCTCGAATACTCCGGGCTCGAGGCCTTCTTTTGAGCGCAGGACGATCTTGGAGTCGAGCTTGTGCTCGAGCGTCTCCAGGTCTTTGGCGCCAGTGTCATAAAGATAGCGCGCGACTTCGGGACTGATCTTCACGATTATCATGTCGGTGTGCGGACGCCGGATCGTCTCGCGATAAATCCCGCGCAGCACTTCGGCCGCCAGCGTCGGTACCGATTTGATCACACGCCGCCCCTGGCATCGCGAACACTGCTCGGTCAGAAGAGCCTCAAGGCTGTCGCGGGTCCGCTTGCGCGTCATCTGGACGAGTCCCAACTCGGAGATTCTGAGCGCGCTGGTGCGCGCCTTGTCGCGACGCAGCGCCGCGGCCAGCGCCTCGCTGACTTTTTTGCGATCGGGATCGCGCGACATGTCGATAAAATCAACGATTATAATCCCGCCGATATTGCGCAGCCGGAGTTGCTTCACGACCTCGTCGGCCGCTTCCAGATTGGTCTTCAGGACGGTGTCATCCTGATTGTGCTTGCCGACGAAGCGTCCCGTGTTCACGTCGATCGCGGTCAATGCCTCGGCCTGATCGAATACCAGGTAGCCGCCCGACTTGAGCCACACCTTGCGATCGAGCGCGCGCTCGATCTGCGGTTCGATATTGAACTTGTCGAAGATCGGCTCGGACCCCTGATGGAGCATCGCGCGCGCGCGCAGCCGCGGCATATAGGTCTGCACGAATTGCACGATTCGGCTGTAGATATCAGGGTCGTCGCACCAAAGCCGCTCGACCTCGCTTGAGAACATATCGCGCACGGTGCGCAGCGCCACGTCGAGGTCGCTGTAGAGCATCGTCGCCGGGCGACTCGACTCGTTGCGCTTCACGATCGAGTTCCAGGTCTTGGTCAGAAACGCGATATCGCGCTGGATCTCGCGGCGGCTGAGACCCTCGCACGCGGTGCGCACGATAAATCCGCCCTGCGCGGGACGCACTTCGCTGACCGTTTCGCGCAGCCGCGCGCGCTCCTCCGCGCTCGCGATACGACGCGAGACTCCGAGATGATTGCTGGTCGGCGTGTAAACCAGGTAGCGTCCCGGCAGCGAAATCGACGAGGTCAGCCGCGCCCCCTTCGTCCCCATCGGCTCCTTCGCGATTTGGACGATTATCTCCTGGCCGCGATGAAGCTGCTGCTCGATCGGCAACCTGCTCCGCTGCGGCTCGTTGCGCTGATGACGCCGCCCTCCGCGGCGGCTGCGCCGTCCGCGTCCCTGCGGCGCGCCCTCGGCGGAAGCTGACGCGGGATCGTCGTCAGAGCGGGAAATCTCGCCCTCCGCGGCAATCTGCGCGGCGTCGAGCTCCTGCTCCAAAGGATGTTCGCCGCCGTGGTCGCCATTTTGCGCCGCAAGTTCGTCGGTCTCGACGTCGCCCTCGCCGATAACTTCCGCCATCGAGCTGAACGCGTCGGCGCCGCCGTGGAAATCCGAGACGTGCAGGAAGCCGGCCTTCGCGAGCCCGATATCGACGAACGCCGCCTGCATCCCGGGCAAAACTCGCGTAACTTTGCCCTTGTAGATATTTCCGGCCAGTCCGCGATGAGCAGTGCGCTCCAAAAAAAACTCGGCCAGCGAATTGTCTTCCATTAGCGCCACGCGCACTTCGAGTGCGGAGGCGTTGATTACGATTTCACGTTTCACTTGAGAATGGTTTTACCCCGCGCCACGCGGATCTTTCAATTTTGGTTTGCAAGTACGACAAGTACAGGTTGGGTTCGGATGGCGATTTTGCCTGATCGGGATAGGGCTGATGTGCCCGTCTGAAGTGCATTCTTCCTCCGCCCACGTCCTGCCCACCTGAGCGCCCGCGCCTCTTGGCGGATCATACGGAGCAGCCTTCTCGGGCGCAAGGCAATCCCCGATCAGCCTGATTTCACGGGCTTTTTTATGTCGCCGCACTTGACAGCGCATCCGCACGCCAGTAACCAAGTTATGATGTCTTCCGCCGCACAGACATTCGCGCTACCGATGGGCGGCACCAGCGTTCTCAATACCAAAGTGCTGGTGCTGAACCGTTCGTACCTGCCGGTTCATGTTACCTCGGTAAAGCGCGCCTTCGCACTGCTCTATCAGGGCGTCGCGCGCGTGGTTGACGACCAGTATCGCACTTTCGATTTTGATTCGTGGCGCGATCTCGCGATCGACGTGCATCACGAGCGTTTGGGTATCGTGGGCGGATTTATTCGCGTGCCGCGCGTATTGTTGCTGACCGCCTACGAGCGCGTCCCCAAGCGCCACGTGCGCTTTTCGCGCTTCAATATCTTCGCGCGCGACAACAACACCTGCCAGTACTGCGGCCGGCGGCTGCCGCGCACCGAGCTCAATCTCGACCACGTGATGCCGCGTTCGCGCGGCGGCACCTCGACTTGGGAGAACATCGTCTGCTCGTGTCATCACTGCAATCGCAGAAAGGGCGGACGTACTCCGGAAGAGGCGGCAATGATGTTGATTCGCAGACCGCGCCGGCCCGAGTGGACGCCGTTCAGCGCTGAGATGTTTTCGCTCAGACGTTATCGCGAATGGATGCCGTTCCTGTCGCAGGTCGATAGCGCTTACTGGAATACCGAATTGATCCAAGGCTGACCACGCGGTTAGTCTGGGTGGTAAACCACTATGTCTCGGGCCTGCGTGGGGTTATCCACACGACGGGTTGGGGCGTACACTTGATCCTGGGCTAAGGGTCTGGGATAAGCGATCCAACGGTGGTGGTGTGGTGGAGGCGTCGGCAGTATGCGTCTTAAGAGCCTTGAGTTAGTAGGCTTCAAGTCATTTTTCGATTCCACGTCGATCAGTTTCGCGCCCGGGATGACCGCCGTGGTCGGTCCAAACGGATGCGGCAAATCGAACGTGGTTGACGCGATAAGATGGGTTCTGGGCGAGCAGGCGCCAACGCGGCTGCGCGGCAAGAGCACCGAAGATCTCATCTACATCGGCAACGACCAGAATCCTGCCGCCGGCATGGCCGAGGTGGCGCTTATCCTCGAAGCCGAAGAAAGCAGCTTGCTCCCCGAGCCATACTCGGCGCTCAGCGAGGTCGCGGTCACGCGCCGCGTTTATCGCTCGGGTGATTCAGAATATCTGCTCAACAAGATTCCTTGCCGGCTGAAGGACATCACCGAGTTTTTCATGGCTGCGCAGATTCATAGCCGCGGCTACTCGCTGATCGAGCAGGGCAAGATCGAGGAAATTATCCAAGCCAAGCCGCACGAGCTGCGCGCGATGATCGAAGAGGCCGCCGGACTGGCGCTGTTCAAGGGACGCCGCGAACTCTCCGAGCGCAAGCTCGAACGCGTCAAGGAAAATCTCTCACGCCTGAACGATGTCTTGAGCGAGATCGAGCGTCAGCTCAACTATGCGCGGCGCCAGGCCAAGAAGGCCGAGCAATACAAACTCATCCGCACCGAACTATCCGAGCTCGAGCGGCTATCAGCCGCGCGCCGCCTGATCGATCATCGCGGGGCCTTCGCGCACGAAACCGCTCTAGCCGATGAGCTCATCGCGTCGGGCGAGACGGCGCGCTCTGAGTCCGTCGCGCTGCAAAGCGAAACCGAAACCGCGCAGAGCGCGGCGCAGGCCGCGCGCGCCGAGCTATCAGCCGCGGAGCGCGAGCTGCAGAATCTGCACGCCGGCGCAGCCGAGCGCGAGCGCACACGGGATTTCCTTAACCGGCGGCTGGAATCGATCTTCGAGATGCAACCCGCGCTGGCCGACCGTCTGGCCGAGCTCGAAAATCGCGCGACGCTCGCGCGCGCGGCGCGCGCCGCCGCCTCCGCGCGCCTTGCGCGTGAAACCGCCGTAGGAGAATCGACCGGAGAGAATGCGCTGGCCGATCTGACCCGCCGCCTCGAAGTCGCGCAGCGCGAGCTTAAAAACTCCGAGCGCCGCGCCGAAGATCTCAAAGACGAATTGTCAGAAATAATTCGCGAAGCCGCGGTTATCCGCGGACGCCTGGGTGATCTGACCGGCGAGCGCGCGGAACTCGAAGAGAACCTCGCCGCGCATTCGGTCGCCGCGCCCGGATTAACCGGGCAGAGCGCTACCGCGATCGCATCGCTTGCCGAGGCGGAGCGCGCGCTCGAGATTATCCGCGCCGAGATAACTGCGCTCGAAAGCGGACAGCGCGAGGTGAAGGAACGCGAAATCGAAACTCGCGCCGCGCTCGAGCATCTGGGCCGGCGCGCCGCCGCGCTGCGGTCCTCGCTCTCGGCGCGCGTCGCGCCTCAGGCCGAGGCGGCAATTGCGGATGCCGGACGCCGGCTGAACACCGTGCTTGAATCGATGAACGGCGATCGCCCGAAGGCCGCGCCGGCGTGGCTGCGCGATGTGTTGCGTGCGCCCGCTGAGATTGCGCCCGCGCTGCATGCGGTGCTCGGCAACGAACTCGAAGCGGTCGTCGCCGAGTCGCCGGCGTTTGCGCTGCGCGCGATCGAAATCCTGAAGGAAACTCGCGCCGGGCGCCTGAGTTTCGTGCAGGAACCAGACGCCGCCGCAAGCTCGCATCCCGCAATCGACGCGCCCGGAGTGGCGGGTCGTTTGGTTGATATGCTCGAGGTTGAGCCGCGTTATCGCCAGGTCGCCGAGGCGATGCTCGGGCATGTGATGCTGGCCGACGATCTGAATTCCGCGCTTGCCGCATCGAATCTGAACGGTCACGGAACCCTGTTCGTCACGCGCGATGGCGATGTCCTCAAACCCGGCCGCATGATTATCGGCGGCAGCGCCGACGATTCCGGCGCCACCGTGCGTACCGCCGATCTCGCCGCGCGCGAAAGCGCGGAGCGCGAACTCGCGCGCACCGAAGAAGAGCATCGCGAACTCTCCGCAAGATTTGGCGAGCATCGCAGCGTGCGCGAGGCCGCCGACATGGCGCTTGCCACGGCACGCGGACGCGGACGCGAGGCCGAGCGCACCGTCGGCGCGGCTCGCGCGTCGGTTGCGCACGCCGAGCAGGAAGCAGCGCTGGCAACGCAGCGAATCGTGGGTGCGCGTAACAGACTCGAGGAAATCGCAGAATTGATCGCCACGGCGAACGCGCGGATGGAAGCGCTTGCGATGGCAGAGCAGGAGGCGCGCTCGCGGCTGTCAGTCCTTCGCGACGCAATCGCACTTGGCCGCGCGGCGGCGGAACAACTCGGAGCCGCGGTGATGGAAGCTGCCGCCCGAGTTGAGGCTCGCAAGTCGGAACTGGCCGCGATGCGCCGTGAGCAGGCCCACGCGGCCGAGACCGCGCAACAGATCGAGTCGCAGATTGGGGAGCATCGCGAGAGCCTCGAACGCGCGCGCGCCGATCGCGTCGAATTCGAGTGCGAACTCGAAAAAATCGCAGAGCAGGGCGCTGCCGCGCGCGCGCGCGCGACCGAACTCGATCTCGCGCTCGCAAGGCTCGGCGGGGAGTGCGCCGGCCGCGAGAGCGAACTCGAATCGGTTCGGACGCGGCTCAAAGCCGGGCAGGAGCGCCTGCGCGCGCTCGAGAGCGAGGCGATCGAATGCAACTTGCGCCGGGAGCGGGCGCGTACGCTGAGCGAAGAGCTCGAGCGCAGCTTCCGCGAAAAGTTTGAGCTCGACTTCGATTCCGCCGCGGCGGAAATTATCGCCGCGCTCGAGGTCCGCGACGCTGCCGCCGACGACACGCGCCTCGCAGAGCTGCGCGTCCGCGCCGAACGTATCGGCGAGGTGAATCTCGCTGCCGACAGCGAGGTCAAGGAGCTCGAAGAGCGCTCGGCAGCTCTAGGAGCCGAGCGGACCGATCTGGAATCGGCGCTGCAGGATCTGACCCAGACCATCACCAAGCTCAATCGCGAGGCGCGCCGCCGCTTTGCCGAGACGTTCGAGGGCGCCGCTAAGAATTTCGAAGAGCTGTTCCCCAAACTGATGCGCGGCGGAAAGGGGCGTCTTGAACTGATCGAAGCCACCGAGGCATCCGAGGCCGGAGTCGCAATCCTGGTTCAGCCCGCAGGCAAGAGGGTCAAGGAGATCGGCCTGCTCTCGGGCGGCGAGAAAGCGCTCTCCGCGATGGCGCTGGTGTTTTCGCTATTCCTGCTCAACCCGAGTCCGTTCTGCGTGATGGACGAAGTCGATGCGCCGCTGGACGAGTTCAGCCTCGCGCGCTTCACCGATCTGCTGGCCGAGCTGAAGGATCGCTCGCAGTTTATCGTGATCACGCACAACCAGCGCACGATGCAGTGTGCCGATCAGATTCACGGCGTCACGATGGACCGCCCAGGAATCTCAAAGATCATCTCGCTAAAGATTCCGCAAGCCGCATAGCATGGCGCCTCGCCAACCGGCCACTACGACACTAAGCTTAATGGAGTTTGACCTGGACGTAGAACAGCCGCGCAAGTCAGCCCCCGTGCCCGTAGGTAGCATTGAGCCGCTCGCGCGCAGGCTGAATGTCCCGCCCGAACGGCAACTGCTTTACAAGATAATGACCGTCGAAACCCTGTTGCGGTCAATTGCAGAGGCGTACCTGCACTTTAATCGTGTGGATCTCTACCGAGACTTTCCGGGTGCGGATCCGCACGATGGGCAGCAATTGCCTAGCGACCAACAAGGCAATACGACGGCCAGGTTCGAGAAAGCCCCTAATTTCTCTATGGCCGATTATTACGATCAATCGCGTTCCAGAAGCTACGCGTGCCGCCTTTCGTTGGAAAATTCAAATTTCATTTGGAATAACTACGCAAGCGGTAGCGAACGCGGCAAAGTCTGCATTGTCTTTGACTTTGGGAAGTTGCGCGCGATGCTCAACCGCACTCTGCAGCCTGGAAATGCGGCACTCCTATATCGCGGCAACCAGTGCCATCAAATCTTTTCCATAAATTTTGGGATCATCGAGTATATCGAATGGGACCAACATCAAGCGAACTCGCCGTATCTCCCTAACCCCGTCGAGTACTCATATTTGAAGGCCAAGAAGTTTTGCGAAGAAAAAGAATTCCGCATTTCCTTGTCTGCACTGGGCATAGGGCAGTTTGCCCTCAATGACGGTAGCACGATGCAGTTTCCGGCCAGTTTGCAAATGTACTTCGATTTCAGAGCAGCTATTGCAGAAGGGACGATTCGAGAGATCTTGTACGCACCGGATTGCGACCGCGTCTTTCTACACGCAGAGCTGCGCAAGCTATGCACTGTGCCCGAGGATGAGAACGCTTCCGGCAATATGCAGCGGACAAGAGTGGGACCCTGAAGCGTCAGAGTAGGCTTCGGCGGCGGCTGTGGTAACCGCCCACGCGAGCGCGCCGGTGACTGGTCGTCTATATCACCTATTCGCTAGCATGCCGCCGAGCGGCCCCACGAACTTATCGTGGTGGGCGGTGAGCAGACGATCGGCTCTCCGCGCTCCTACTCTCTCCCTGGGGTTAGCGGCTCAACAGGCTCAAGACGATGACTGCTAGCGCAAGTCAATCTTTTCGGCCTCAAGTCTCGACTCGAACCGCGAACGCAGGACTATCTGAAACCACCGTCATAGAGCCCCGAGAGGTTGGCTTCTTTGAAGGCGGCCGCGCGATGAACGGGCGGGGCGTGCTGTAAAGCCTGCGCGGTCGGATTCCGATCGCCGTCGCAATCCGCTCCGGGGGGCCGTGTCCTTCGGAACCTGAAATCGGAAAGGCCGGTTCTCCTCCCAGGTCACGGTAAGTGTGTATTTCGGCTGAGACACTAAGGGGAAAAAGGCGGGCCTTCCCAATCGGGAAGCTGATTTCCCACGTTGCGCCAGACGGCGTGACGTTTGCCGCCTCCGCGGCGATTTGTGCTAGAGAATAATTGCACGGAGGACGATTCTGATGAGTATCGCGATCGAGACACCAGCGACCGATCAGCAGAAGACGCTGCGTCATCTGCCCGCCACCGCATCCGGAGAAGAAATTTCCGCGGCGCTTACCGCGGACGGCGCCGTGATCGTCGACAATGTTGTCGCGCCCGCGGCGATGGACACGATTTTCGCGGAACTTAAGCCTTTTATCGAGGCGACAGCAAAAGGCCGCGACGATTTTTCCGGCAAACGCACCCAGCGCACTGGCGCGCTGATCGCGCGTTCTCCGATGAGCCGCGATTTCGTGATGCATCCGACCGTACTCGCGGCGTGCTCGAAGTTTCTCGCCCACGTGACCAGCTATCAACTCCATCTGACCCAGGTGATCGCGATCGGCCCGAACGAGCCCGCGCAGACGATTCATCGCGATCAGTGGGCGTTCGACTTCTTTCCGTTCCCTAAAGGCTACGAAGTGCAGTGCAACACTATCTGGGCGATGACTGATTTCACCGAAGAAAATGGCGCGACCCGCGTAATTCCCGGCAGCAATCATCTTGAGGATCGTCTGCGCTTCGAGGAGAAAGACACTATCGCGGCCGAGATGAGCAAGGGCTCGGTGCTCTTCTATTCCGGCAGCGTCTATCACGGCGGCGGCGCGAACCGCTCTGACAAAACGCGCTACGGCATCAACATCACGTACAATGTTTCGTGGCTTCGGCAGGAAGAGAATCAGTACCTCGCGACGCCGCTCGAAATCGCGCGCACACTGCCGGTTGAGCTGCTCCGCCTGATGGGCTATCGCCTCGGCGCGTACGCGCTTGGCTACGTCGGCGACACGCTCGATCCGATCGAGATCGTGCGCCCGGAGCTCAAGCGCGCGGGATTCAGCGCCACGCCGCCCGCGGGTTTCGGCGCCGAGAACCCCCAGCCTCGCGTAGATCTAAAACGCGGCGCTTGAACCGATGGGCGCTTCTCAGATCAGGCTGTAGCCGCTGCCCTTGCGATCGAATCCGATCCCGCGGCCCTCTTTCAAAAGTCCGTATTCCTTCATCAGCTCCTGGCTGTATGTTACCCGTCCGGTGATTTTGTTCACCGGCTCGGTTGCGAGAATAAGCGTCGCACGCGCCATGTACTCGAGCGGTTCGCCGTCCTTTGGTCCGGTCACCAGATGGTGATAGACGGTGCCGGGCGTCGCGACGACTTCCGACGGCGACAGGCAGGTGACGGAGATATTGTCGGCGAAGACCTCCGACGCGAGTCCCTGGGTCATCCGTTCGAGCGCGGCTTTCTCCGCGCCGTAACATACGCTGCCCGCGCGCAGCTCCTCGGCCTTGTATGGTCCGCGGCCCGGTCCGATCGCCGCGCCTGACGAGATGTTGACGATCGATCCGGACTTGCGCGGGATCATGTCCGCCAGCACCAGCCGCGAGAGCATGAAAGGTCCGTGCACGTTGACCTGGAACGAGCGCATCCATCGCTTGGGCTGGAAATCCTTGACCGGGATGAAATAGGTCAGAGCCGCGTTGTTGACCAGAACGTCAACTGGTCCATAAATGCGATGGGTCTCCGCGACCAGCTTTTCGCAGTCTTCTTCGGACGAGACGTCGCAGGTGACGGCAGTCGCGTTGCCGCCGGCTTTCTTGATTCCTGCCACGGTGGTCTCAAGCGCGCCTTGCAGCGGATGGTCGCCTTCGCGCAGCGTACGCGCGCTGCAGATCACGCGGGCGCCTTCGGTCGCGAACAGATCGGCGATCGCTTTACCGATCCCGCGGCTGGCGCCGGTTACGATCGCAACTTTGCCTTCGAGCTTGCCCATTGTATTAACTCCCTATTGCGGATTGCGGCGGTGTCCGCGTGTGCCGCCTGCGCATCGAAGATTGTTATAGTCGCATACCGGGCGGCGCTTCCAGCGCCGGCGCTTGTGGACTCGCGATGCAACATTTTCTCAGGTGCGTTTCAGATCGTATCGCGATGCTGTTATTCTGGATTTGCGCCGGATTTGCGCGGTGCGTCTCTGAGGCGAGATCGTGACTGCCGCTGACACTCTGATAATTATTTTAATCGCGTTCGTGGTCGGGCTCGCGATCACTTTCGTCGGCGTGCTCATCCAATGGAGCCTGCGCAAGGCACAGCCGGGCACGCCCGCGGTTCCCTCGCAATCCACGCCGCCATCGCTTCCTGAAACGCCTGCGCAAAAAGCCTCGCAAACGACTCCCCGAGCGAGTCCGAGTGATGGTTTAGCCGAGATCGCGCCACCGGGCGCCGCGGCGGAGATCCCGCTGGCCGAGCTCGAAACTCCTCCATCAGAGGAGGTTCCTCCGCTCGATACTTCACCGGCACCGGCCACCGAAGCCGTACGGGCGCCGGTGCGAATCGGGATCGGGCTGCGCAGGACGCGCGAAAATTTTCTCTCTCGAATCCGCGCTGCGATCACTGGAGCGAAAAAGGCCGATGAGATTTACGAAGGCCTCGAGGAAGCGCTGATTGCCGCCGACGTCGGCGTCGAGTCGTCGATGAAGCTTGCCGCCGCGGTGCGCGCCCGGCTCGGCAACGATAACCGTCCCGAGGTTATTCGCGACGCGCTAAAGGCGGAGATCTCCGCGATGCTCGCGGCCGCCGGCCGCGGGCCCGCCGCGCCGGTCGAAGGTCCAATTGTGATCATGCTGGTCGGCGTCAATGGAGTCGGCAAAACCACGACTGTCGCAAAACTCGCGGCGCGGATGCGCGTCGAGCGCGGCGATGTGGTCGTCGCGGCCGCCGATACGTTTCGCGCCGCAGCTATAGAGCAGCTCGAGGTATGGTGCGATCGCGTCGGTGCCGCGATGATCAAGCATCAGCAGGGCAGCGACCCGGCCGCGGTCGCCTTCGACGCGGTCAGGGCGGGTATCGCGCGCAAGGCCGGCGCGGTCATAATCGACACTGCGGGGCGCCTGCAGACCAAAATCAACCTGATGGAAGAGCTCAAGAAGATCGCGCGAGTGATCGCGCGCGAGCTGCCCGGCGCGCCTCACGAGACGTGGTTGGTGCTGGACGCGAACACGGGTCAGAACGCGCTCAGTCAGGCTCGGATTTTCGGCGATGCGGTGCCGCTGACAGGCGTAGTGCTGGCGAAACTCGACAGCACGGCCAAGGGCGGCGTGATCGTCGCGATCGCGGACCGGCTCGGCGTGCCGGTCAGGTTCGTGGGATTGGGCGAAGAGATCGAGGATTTGCGCGAGTTCGACGCGCATGAGTTCGTCGAGGCGCTGTTCGAAAGTGGCGAGGGCGAGAGTGCAAGCGCAAGCGGTTCTTATGCGGCTTGACAGGCTGGTTTATCGAAAATTAAACTAAAGGTAGAAGTTTTTGTATTATGGCGACCCCGATTGACGTTCTAAAGCAGCTAGACGAGCGGATTCAGTCCTCGGTTACCCGGCTCCAGCAGTTACGCCGGGAAAATGACGCGCTTGCGCAGAAGCTGGCAGAAAGCGAAAAACGCCTTGCCGAGGCTCAGGCGCAGGCGCGCCAGTTCGAGCAGGAGCGCAAGCTGCACGAAAGCGAACGCACCGAAGTGCGCACCAGGATCGAGAAAATCCTGTCGCGCTTCGACGGGATAGAACTCGGGTAAAGACGTAATTCGGGCGCAATCATGAAGGGCGTCAACGTCGAAATAATGGGCCAGTCGCTGACTGTCGCCAGCGGCGACGGCGGCGATGACTATGTGCGCGACTTGGCGCACGCGGTTGATGCGAAGATCAAGCAGATCCGTGGCGGCGGAACGCAATCGGTGAGTTCGATTCATGTTGCGATTCTGGCCGCACTTAACTTCGCCGACGAGCTCGAACGCCTGCGCCTTGAGCACCAGGCATTGGTCGAGCGTATCGAGGCGATGAACAAGAGGCTGAGCGCCGCAATTGACGGTACCCAGGCATAGCCGCGACAGGCGCATCGGCCCATTGAAGGTTTTCCCGAACATTACGGTACGGGGGCGGGGAAGTCGGTTTGATAGCAACTAACCACAACGCGACGCCCGGATTTTCAGGGCTCGTGAGAGGTTTGGTCGAGACCGTGGCAAATCGATGCGGCAAGCATCCTGGCGCGCCGACGGGCGCGCCGCCCGGAAAAAACCTGGCGCCATCCACAAACCGGCGCCAATGCGTTCGGTGGTTGAGTAGTTAGTCCCGCTCCCGCCATGGGAAGCTCTGTGGCGGAAGAAAAGAAATACCTGCGCGCGATCCTTACGGACTGCCGCATCGCAATGACGCCTTCG
This sequence comes from Binataceae bacterium (SeqCode), assembly GCA_050736695.1. Lineage (GTDB taxonomy): Bacteria > Desulfobacterota > Binatia > Binatales > Binataceae > JBARDN01. The sequence continues at coordinate 34,483 of JBOHWH010000030.1, forward strand.
TGCGCTCGCGCGCGGTCGCGGGAAATTGCGCGGCGGATCCTCGCGTCAGATTTCTACCGTGACGCGCACATCGCCTTGCTGTACGCCTCAACAGGCAACGAAGTTTCTACCGAAGCACTGCTGACCGACGCATTCGCGTCGGGGAAAATCGTGATGCTTCCGCGATATGATCGCGCACGCGGCCGCTATGAGGCCGCGCGTGTGGACGCGATCGATAAGCTCGTCGCCGGGGCATTTGGAATTCTCGAACCTCCCGCCGACGCGCCTGCTGCTTTGGCAAGCGATCTCGCCGGCGCTCTCGTCTGCGTACCCGGTGTTGCGTTCGGCGTGATGGGCCAGCGGTTGGGACGCGGCCAAGGCCATTATGATCGTTTCCTCGCGGAGTTCTGCGCGGACGCGATCACGATTGGTCTTGCCTATTCGTTCCAGCTGCTCGAGCGGATTCCTGAACAGGAGTTCGATCGGCGGCTCAACTTGATCGTCACCGAGTCGGCCGTATATCGCGCCGCGGATGCGTCTGGGCGTCCGCGCGATACGGCAGGCCAAGGAGGTACACCAGGGTGGCTCTGATTACCGCAATCCTGGGATTCGTTGTTGGTGGCGCGGTCTTCTTTATTTGGGGAATGATGCGGCGGCGCACTGACGCCGTCGATCACGAGGCCGCGCGCGCTCAGGCCGAAGAAATTAGCAAAGACATAGCCAGGGAGGCTCAAACCAGAAGCGAACTGATCGTCAAAGAGGCCGAAATACAGGCCAAGGATCTGGTCGTCGGCGCGCGCGCCGATGCGGAGCGCGAGGTTCGCGACCGCAGGCGCGAGTTGCAGGCGGCGGAGTCCAAGCACGAATCGCGCGAAGAGGCGTTCGAAAAACGGCAAGAGGCGTTCGAACGCCGCGAAGCCGATCTGAACCGCCGCGACCAGGCGATTCGCACGCGCGAAAAAAATATCACCGACAAGGAAGCGCAGCAGCAGGCGCAAATCGACGAAAAGATGGCGATGCATCAGGGGTTGATCGATGAAGCCCGCACCAAGCTCGAAGCCGTCGCCGGGCTCACGCGCGAAGAAGCCAAACGCACCCTGATGGACGAGATGCTCGGGCAGGCGCGCACCGAATCGGCCAAGCATATCCGCGTGGTCGAGGAAGAGGCGCGCGAAGAGGCCGATCGTCGCGCCAAGCGAATCGTGTCGATCGCAATCGAACGGCTGGCGGGCGAGTTCGTCGCCGAGCGCACCGTGTCGGTGATCGCGCTGCCGTCGGACGAAATGAAGGGCCGCATCATCGGACGCGAAGGGCGCAATATCCGCGCAATCGAAGCTGCCACCGGCGTCGATATCATTATCGACGATACGCCCGAAGCGGTGGTCATTTCGTGCCACAACCCGATCCGGCGCGAGATTGCGCGGGTGGCGCTGGGTCATCTCATCTCCGACGGCCGCATCCATCCCGGAAGAATCGAAGAAGTCGTGCGCAAGGCCGAACAAGAGGTCGAGGAGTCGATCCGCGAGGCCGGGCAACGCGCGATAATCGAAGTCGGGGTGCATGGGATTCATCCGGAGCTGGTCAAGCTGCTCGGGATGCTCAAGTACCGGTATTCATACGCGCAGAACGTGCTGATGCATTCGATTGAGGCGGCGTTTATCTGCGGCGCGATGGCCGCGGAGCTGGGCCTCAACGAAAAGCAGGCGCGGCGCGCGGCGCTGCTGCACGATATCGGCAAGGCGCTGACTCACGAGGTCGAAGGCTCGCACGCGCTGATCGGCGGCGAGCTTGCGCGCAAGTACGGCGAGTCGGCCAAGATCGTCAACGCGATCGCGGCGCATCATGAAGAAGTGAAGGCCGAGACGATTCTGGCTCCGCTCGTCGATGCCGCCGACGCGCTGTCGGGAGCACGTCCGGGCGCGCGGCGCGAGGTGCTCGAGAGCTACGTCAAGCGGCTGGAAGATCTCGAGAAAATCGCCAAGTCGTTCAAGGGCGTCGAGAAATGCTTCGCCGTGCAGGCGGGGCGCGAGATGCGCGTGATCGTCGAGCCCAATCAGATCACTGACGAAGACACGGTGATGCTCGCGCGCGACGTGGCGCGCAAGATCGAAACCGACATGACCTATCCCGGACAGATCCGGGTGACCGTCATCCGCGAAACCCGCGCGACCGAGCTCGCCAAGTAGCAGGCGCGCGAGAACAACTCTGCCATCGCAGGCGCGGCCGTAAGTGGCCGCGCCTGCGTGCTTTCGCCCCGGCGCATCGCGCGATATTATCGCAGTGCCGATGCCGACCACACGCGAAGCGCTCGAAACCACGATCGCACTCGAAAAGCAGAGCATGTCGCTGTATGCCCTGATGGCGAAGATTTTCGCCGACGACGCAAAGCTGCGCGATTTCTGGTTTGGGATGGCGCGCGACGAGGCGCGCCACGTCGGCGCGCTCGACCTGGTCTCGACCGTGCTCGAGATCGACGGCCTGCTCGACGCGCAAAGTCCGATCTCGCTCGAAGACTCAAGTATCGTCAAGCTGCGCGCGATGCTCGAGCGGTTCAATCGCGAGGCCGGCCCCGGACTAAAGATTCAGCGCGCGCTGGCGATGGCGCTCGAAGTCGAAGAGACCGAGCTCGAAGACCTGGTCGCCGAGCTGTTGAAAGCCGTGCAGGCACCTGACGAATACGAGCGATGCCTGCGCCTGCTGGTGCACGACCTGGGCGAGCTCGGCTTCATGATCGAGCATCACTGCGCCGACGTCGGTTTGCTGAGCCGCTGCGACGCACTGTGCAACCGCCACGCCGAAGCCCTGCGAACCTCCGCCTCCGGCGGCCGCTAAAGAACCTCCGCACAAGGCCATTTCGGTCATTTTGAGAGGCAGTGAAGATCTAAACGCTGGCGAATCTGTGGTATTCCACCAATCAAATTCGTCAAGCACCGAGCCAACAATCGTCATTCCCGCGCGTGGCTGCCGCGCGAGGAATCCCGGGATTCTTCACTCCGCAGCGGAGCCTGCCCTGAGCGGCGCCGAAGGGTTCAGAATGGCGATCCGACTTGAGCAGAGGCTCCGTGGCCGGAGCGGTCGCCCGCGCCGTATCACAAGCCGATCGCTGGGGCGCCGATACTGGCGAGAATCACCGCACCATCGATAGCTCCCCGCGTGAAAATTCGATGCGCGCGCGCCGGGTGGCGCGGCGTTGAATGGTTGGCTATATTTCCCGTAGTGCTGAGGAGTGGCCAAACTGGCAAGGCACCTGACTCTGGATCAGGGGATTGAAGGTTCGAATCCTTCCTCCTCAGCCAACCCACCATCGCCAGCGCGGTGGGGCGCATCGACGGACGGTCCCATCGTCTAGTGGTTAGGACACCGGCCTCTCACGTCGGGAACGCGGGTTCGACTCCCGCTGGGATCACCAGAACAGATCAATCACTCAACGGCTACGGCTTCGTCGCCCGTTTCTCCTGGTGCTAAACGGGTGCCATCTTTTGGGCTGAGTGTGCCAACGAAATCGATATCTCGATGGCTTTTACCGAATTGCTGTTTGGTATAAGCTTCACACACACTTTCCGAGCCCAAATATTAAGGGCGACGTTTTTGTCGACTTCTACGGCTTCTGCAGCGTTCCGTATGAGGGCCTTTGAAAAGGGATGGGTTCTGTCCTAAAATTCAGGTCGGCAGAGGCAGGAGGAAGGAAATGATGGCATGCGAAATATGTAGCGATCTTTCCTCGAAGGAGCCCGCGTTTTGGAACGAGTCGCTCTTCGAATCGGCCAATTTTCGTGTACTGCCCTCGCTCGGGGCGCTGGTTGAAGGTTGGTTGCTCTTGTTGCCGAAGCAGCATGCAATTTCGATGGGCGCACTGGGCGATGACCTCATTGCGGAGATGCAACATGTTAAGAATCTGCTGGTCTCGACAATGGAGCGACCCTACTCGTCAGTTTGCGCATTCGAACACGGTCCAAGCAGGGCTAATTCCCTAGTAGGCTGTGGAGTCGATCATGCACACTTGCACATCGTCGCGTTAAAGTTCGATCTGTTTTCTGCTCTTCAGCCATTCTTGCCGGGAGATGTACTTTGGTCTTCAGCATCTTTTGTCGAATGCCAGGCCGCGCACCGCAGAGGCGATGACTATTTGTATCTCGAACAACCGATCGGATTGGGACGCCTTGCTAGCCACCGTGAGTTTGGTAGTCAGTTGTTCAGGCGCGCGATCGCTGCAGAAATTGGATTGCCTGATCAGTTCAGCTGGCGTGAACATCCACAGCTGCCAAACGTATCAGCAACCATTCAACAAGCCAGAAAATGGGCCGCTAACCTCGATCCGTTGGACCAGTTCAAGCGAGTTGCGGCCTGAAGAAAACGGAAATACCGGAGTCGGAACAGGTCCTTGGCTTCGCGCCCACCGACCTGACTGACAAACGAAATCCTCTCGACTGGAAGTCGAGGTACTCAGACCCCGTAGCTCGCCGGGGTATCTTGATCGAATCCGCATACTTGGGAGTTCTCCTCGCGGCTGCGCCTCTTTTGATGTTAGCTCTGTGGCTTGATCTTCCGAACAAATGGATGGGTCTCAGTCAGCAGAAGTATGGTTCCGTCTTAAAGTATGGCTTGGCATGGCTAGGCGGGACTCTCGGAGGGACCCTATTCGATCTCAAGTGGCTCTATCACTCCATAGCTAAACAGTGGTGGCATCTCGATCGACGGTTGTGGCGTTTCTTTACGCCACACATCTCGGGAGGACTGGCATTCGCGATGATAGCTCTGATTTCCTCGGGCTTGTTTCGGGTCTTCGACGCGACCGCAACCAAATCCTGTTCGGTCGTTGTAGCCGTGTCTTTTTTGGTAGGTTATTTCTCGGATAGCGCCATCGCTAAGTTTACCGAGATAGCCGACATTCTATTTGGTACGGTGAGCGGTAAGGGAAAAGGCCGCGAACAACCCAAACCGCTTAGCTCCGACGGCGCGGACATTTCGGAGCAATGATGTGTCCCACTGTCACCACATCAGCGAGCTATCTTAAGTACCGACTTAGGGGCCTTTAGTTGCGAAGGTAACGAGTTGACGCAATCGCTGATCAGAAGTGGATACGGTCCGTGAGAGGCGCTTCTCCTCTTCGCTACCCTGGAGGTAAGTGGAGAATTGCACCATTCCTCCGACGTGTTATCGAAATCAACCATCTCGACGATCCGATCTATATAGAACCCTATGCGGGAGGCGCCAGTCTGGCTCTTAGCCTGCTCTTCGACGGTCTCGTAGCCGAGATTCATCTCAACGATCTAGATTTCGCAGTTTACGCTTTCTGGCGGAGTGTGCTCACGAACACGCGCGAACTCTTGAAACTAATTAGCGAAGTATCTGTCACACCGGACGAGTGGTACAAACAAAAGGCCATCTACGCAGAAGGTACACGGTCGGGTACGCTAGCACTTGGATTCGCGAAGTTCTTCCTAAACCGCACAAGCCACTCCGGGATTCTCAATGGTGGGATGATCGGGGGTAAAGAGCAAATGGGAAAATGGAAGTTAGACGCGCGGTTTAACCGGGCCGAATTGGCCCGACGTATATCGCGCATCTCCTCCGCTAAGAACCATATATTCATAACCAGCCGAGATGCTCTCGATGTTCTCAAAGATTGCCGCTCGTCGCGGAAGAGATTAGTCTATCTTGACCCCCCATACTACCGGCCGGGACGGCACTTGTATCTCAACGACTATAAGCCTAATGATCACTTTGCAGTTAGAAAATGTGTCGAGAAGCTCGTCTGTCCTTGGATTGTATCTTATGACGACGTGAACGAAATCAGGAAACTATATAAAGGCGTACACTGTAAACATCTTGCACTCTTGCACACGGCTAGTCGCGCTCATCTAGGTGCCGAAATCCTCTACTTTTCACCTGAGCTTCGTATTCCGAAGTCGATCTGACAGAGGCTCCCTCAACGGGTCATTCGCGGTCCTTAATAAGACTACTCTCTAACTAAAATAAACTGTGATTTCTAAAGAGCACAACAATGCTAAGCGGCATCCGCAGCGGCGTGGTCATCGCGCGCTAGCCCCGATTTGCTCTGTCCTTCGGCTATCGAGAGAAGGTCCCGCTCAGCTTGAACCTTCGGAGATTTCAGTAGAGCAGATAGGCTGGAAAGCATATGGCCTTTGTTGCCTACCGCAACGTTGGGTGCCGCGTTTCTTCGTAATCGCGGCTTCTTCAGTCCAAACGCAAGCAAGGGATTCAGCCTTTGAGGCATGGTTAGGCGACTGTTTACGGAAATCGGGTCTATCGGCCGACAAGGAATTATATGTACGGTCCAGCGGAACTGAAGAGACGTTAGATCAACGAGGCCGTTTGGATTCCACCCGGTGCGCGATCGAAGATGTGTCGGATGCAATCCGACACATGCTATCTAATCTGAAGCGAAGTGATGCAGAGCAGCTGCATTGGGTAATTCAAGGGGCTGTCACTCCAGTCCGAAAGGGACACCTTTCGAATGTCAGACGATTGAGTAACGAGGGACGTGACTGGGTCGTGGAGATCGAACCCGAATCTGTTCAGCTTGGATATACCACACAAATCGCCGTCAGAAATTGGCGAGACGCTGGAAATAGGTCTAATGCGTTTTTGACGTGCAGCTCTGAGACAGAGATCAACATCTCTTTGAAGCGCGTCGCGATGTGGGCGACGCCCTTAGTTTCACGAATTCACTTCGAATGGGTATGGGATGGTCAAACCGTTAGGATCGTTCAGGCCGACGCCGAAGAACACCGTCGTGGAACCGCTCCCAAGTCACTTCTGCAAGTCAGAATACCCAAGATCCAGGTTGAAGTGCTGCAGGTATTCAGAATAGCGAACTCAAATGACTACGGTCGCTACAAGAAGCTACGCAACGCAAAGATCTACCGGAGTTTCGGCTACCAGATGCCTACGTTTTATGTACTCGACGATGCGGAGGTTCTGAAATCTATCCGAGGGGGAGTGTTGCCTTCTCTATGTCTCGCAGATTTGGAAGAGCTTACCAAACGTCCACTAGTAATCCGCACTGATGGCGACGCGATTCCTGAAAACAAGCGGGAGATGTTGCCACGAAGTGAAGATCTGAGGTCTTCCGCGCAAGCAGGGAAGTGGCTCTTGGAAGACTTTAGCAGGAAACTTCAGCAGAACGACTTAGGGGCTTCGGGTATATGCTTGATCGCGCATCACTTCATCCCGTCGGTCGCTTCCGCATGGGCACGTGCAGAGCCCAGCAATCCCATCGTTAGAATAGAGGCGCTATGGGGTGTCCCTGAAGGTTTGTATTGGTTTTCGCACGACACATTCGAAATTGACACGAAGGAAGCTCGGATCGGCGGTCACAGACCGGCTCAATGGAAGCGATATACCTCTTGGGAGCGTTTACGATACAAAGGACTGTTCATAGCCTCCGATCAGACTGGCAAGTGGATTACACATTCTACAAAGCCTCCGTATGACTGGGCTAAGAGCATAACGCGGGAGCAATGGCTCTTCGAGATCGCTGAAACAACGAGGCGAATTGCGGAGGCCGAACGTTATCCGGTGAGTGTCATGTGGTTCGTGGACAATCATCGCGAGATGAGCGCACATCCTATCTTGCCTTGGTATCACATGAGATCAGAGTTGTCTGGAGTCCTTAAACCGGCGGCGCCTCGACACAAATATCGATCTATTGGCGACCAGAAAATCAGGACTAGCAAAGATTGGGCGGATTTTAAGGACGCGCTCGCGAGTGGTAAAAGGACGGAGCGAGTCATCGTTGAACCGGTTGATCCTGAATTAATCAGAAATCCCGGTTTTGCTGAAGAGCTTGGGAAGCTCGCTTCCGAAAAGAGATTTGTAATCGAACTCGCTGGCGGAATCTTGTCGCATGCTTACTACATACTACGACGTCTGAATGCCGACGTGGAATGTGTTGATTTGTTTGGAATGGACGAGGACGTGGTCGAATACAATAAAATTGTGCGAGACAAGGTTCCAAAGCGAATCGAAAGCCGCGGTGAAAGGGTAGAGAGTATTCAGCTGAAAGGCGAAGCGTTGATGCTCGCCCTTAGGCGAAAACTAGTTGAAGAAGCGTACGAAGCATTGGACGCGAGATCTGGAGAAGATCTCGTCTCTGAACTGGCGGACCTGCAAGAAGTCGTGCTGGCATTGCTCAAAGCCATGCATTCTTCGGTGTCAGTGCTTGACATTGAGCGCAAGGGAAAGCGCCGCCGCCGGGGCGGGTTTTCCCAGAGATTGATGCTTGTAAAAACCGCGACTTTGCACTCTCTTCGGAAAGAACAACTCTCCGGTAAGTCTCGCATGCTAGACTTAAAGACTCGTGGTCAACCTGCCGCAGTAATTTCGAACCCAAAAGAGCTTCCCAGGGATCAGCTATATCGTCGCCCCGATCTGCGGTACCTCGCAGACAACGAAGTGGAAAAGTTGATCACGTTCGAAGTGACGGCGAGCCAGCTCGAAGAGAGTGGCCGCCAAACCTATCGGTTCCAAATGCCACTTGGCGAAGTCACAGCAAAGGAATTTGAGCTCAGTGTGCAGCTCATCAGAGAAAGGTCCAGGATTCGCGGAGTCATCTCATTGCGTTCCGATCTTACGCGTTCTGAATCTAGCGATGTGGAAGCCCGGCAATTGAAACTGAAGTTGCCTGAATCCTAGTAAAGGCGCTCTCGCAACTTGAGCTGCTTTCGGTGAATATAAGAAGTCTGGCTACTGCCCCTTCGGGTGGCTGAGCGCATTGCGCATCCTGCGGGAAGGAACCCTCAACACTTATGCCCGCGTTGGATGTTTTTTGATCGCATTCGCGATGCTCGTTGTTCTTGCCGGCCGCGAGTACACTTCTTTTTTCAAGAACGCGCTGCCCACCTATCTGGTTCCGCTCTGCGCCTTCTTCGCGGGTTTGATTCTCGCCCGTCAACGGCGCCCGGCAATCGCAGGTTGAAGGCTCCATTTGCTCGGTATGCGTTGGACGCGCGTTCGCGCCACGCAACGAACCGCACTGGCTAAGGCTTCGAGGTCGTCTGGGCGGTCGCCAGTAGAATGATCTCCTCGTGCGCGACGGTGCCGGCGGCGTAGGCCATCGCGGCATGGATATCTTCCCATTTCAGGCGGCGATATGCGTCAAGCTTTCGGTTTCTGTGGCTCGCTTAGCTTGCGCAGGAGTCAGCTCGACCGTGATTCGTGTGCCCTTGATCACGGGCTTGACGATCATCACCTCGGCGTTGATTTCGATCCTGTCAGTCGTCGCAAGAGGCCCTCATTCGCAGCTATTCCTACCCCCTCGCGAGGGCATTTAATCCGTCCGGGTAGGGAATCCGTATTACATAGTGAGGCCGAATAGCTTGCGACGTCTGGACAGATCGTGCGTCGCAAACGCGTTCGTGGCACTGTTAATTATGGAAAGACCGTCTCGTTTCCTCTCGTATGGCCGCGCGCGCTTGATGCTGGTCCTCATGGCAGTGCTCGTGCTGAGCGTGATGCCTGTGCGATTCGCGCGCGGCGCGGATTCCGCCACTGCTGCGACGGAGCTCCAGACGGCGACGTTTGCCGGCGGGTGCTTCTGGTGTATGCAGCCCGCGTACGACAAGGTTCCCGGCGTCGTCAAGACGGTGGTCGGATATACGGGAGGCCAGAAAGCGCATCCGACGTATGAGGAAGTGAGCTCCGGCACGACAGGCCACGCGGAGTCGATCCAGGTCACCTTCGATCCGAAAAGAGTCACCTATAAGCATCTGCTCGACATTTTTTGGCACAACGTTGATCCGACTACGTCCGACCGCGAATTCTGCGACGTCGGCAATCAGTACCGCAGTGAGATTTTCTATCACGACGCCGAGCAGGAGCATTTGGCAAAAGAGTCAGAGGCCGAGATCGAGAAGACCAAGACCTTCAAGGAACCGATAGTCACGCAGATCGTTCCCGCGACGACGTTTTGGCCCGCCGAGGATTATCATCAGGATTTTTATCTGAAAAACGCGCTACGCTACCGTTTCTATCGCTACAATTGCGGCCGCGATTCGCGGCTGCGCCAGTTGTGGGGCGCGGCGAGCGGCGGTCATTAATCTGATCGCGCCCGTCTGATCGCGCTTCTTTCGCGCGCTACCCGTTGGCGTTCGGGCCGGTGTAGATTCTGCGGCATCAGGGAAGCTCGGAGGTTCGCGATGCCGGAATTCGTAAAGCTGGAAACCCCGTCCGAGGGAGTCGCCCTCGTCACGATGACTAATCCCGCGATCAACAATCACGGGTCGTGGGTAGCGATCGCGGAACTGGCCGCGTCGATCAAGCAAGCGCGTGAGGCGGGCGCGCGTATCGCCGTGCTGGCATCCGGAGTGCCGGGACATTGGTTCGAGCACGCATGGCTGCAGGATCTGGCCGACGGAATCGAGGGCAAGCCGACAACCGCCGAAGGCGCCGCATGGTTTCACGCGCTGACGGAGATCGGCAAAACCAATGTGGTCACGATCGCCGCGGTCTCGGGCGATTGTTCGGGCGGCGGCGCGGAGCTCGGATGGGCCTGCGATCTGCGGATTGCCGAAGAACAGGCGCGCTTCGGCCAGCCCGAAGTGCAGATCGCGCTGACTACTGGAATCGGTGGGACCAGCCGGCTTGCACGCTTGATTGGCCGAACCGTGGCGGCGGAGATGGTGATGCTCGGGCGGCCGATGACCGCGCGGCGAATCTACGAACTTGGCAGTGTCAATGAAGTCGTACCGGCGGGCAAGTCGGTCCAGACCGCTCTCGAATGGGCGCGTACTCTCGCCGAGCGGCCAGCCACGGCGCTCGCGACCCTTAAGCAGATTCTGATCGCCAACGACGACTCGAATCTCACCGACGCGCTCGCGAGCGAGCAGCGTCTGTTTCAATCGGTCGCGACGACGCCCGAGTCGTGCGCGACGATGCGCCAGATTCAGGCCCGCTTCGACCGCGGCGAGAAAATTCGCGACGTGTACGGAGCGCCGCGCAAGCCCTAGCCCCACCGCAACCAAGCCGCCGCGAACAGCCTCTTACCCTGGAAAGTCACGCTCGCGTAAACGGCTGTCTCATCGTGCCGAGGACGATTCCTTATCTCCGGCGACGGCGAACCGCGTTTAACATGAGAACCAGGTCGGCAAAAGTAGCGATGATTCTGGACGCTTTTGTTACATCGGAGCAAGTTCTGTCGCGTCTAATGCAACACTAACTGCCGATCGCGAGACGGTCGCCAAAGAAAAAGGGCGACCCCGGTGGGCCGCCCGATTCGAAAAATCGCGCGATGCTTCCGATGTGCGCTACTGCGGATCGGCGAGCTTCAGCAACTGCTTGCCGAAGTTTGCGCCGGTGAAAAGCCGGATGATCGTCTTGGGCGCATTCTCCAGCCCGTGCTGCAAGTCGATCTGATTTTTGATCTTACCCTCGGCGAACCACTGCGAGAGTTCGGCGATCGCCTGCGGGTATTTCTGCGCGAAGTGAAAGACCAGGAAGCCTTCCATCCGGGCGCCGCGGAAAATCAGGTTGAAATAATTCTTCGGCGGATGGCCGCCGACACCCTCGGCCTCGTTGTATTGCGAGATCGCGCCGCACAGCACGACTCGCGCGCCGTTGGAGATGCGCGCCAGCGCGAGATCCAGAGTCTCGCCGCCGACATTGTCGAAATAGATGTCGATCCCCTTGGGGCAATGTTTGGATAGCGCGTCGCCGACCTTTTCGTTCTTGTAATCGATCGCGGCGTCAAAACCGGCCTCTTTGGTAAGCCAGTCACACTTCGCGCGCCCGCCCGCGATCCCGACCACGCGGCAACCCTTGATCTTCGCGATCATCCCCGCGACCGAGCCCGTCGCACCCGCCGCGCCCGAGACGACGAACGTGTCGCCCGCCTTGGGCATCCCAACCGACAACGTGCCGAAGTACGCGGTCAAGCCGGTGGTGCCGAGGAGCGAGAGGGCCAGGATCGGATCGGTCCCGGCCGGGAGCTTTTGCATCCCGAAAATCCCCTCACCCTCGCTGACGGTGTAGTCCTCCCATCCGAGCAGCCCCTGAATAAGGTCGTCCTTGGCGAAGCCGGGCCGTTTGGATGCGATGATCTGTCCGACTGCGCCAGCGCGCATCGGTTGTCCGAGCGGGATTGCGGGCATATACGTGTCCATCGACATCCAGCCGCGCTGCGTGGGGTCGAATGAGAAGGCAAGGTTGCGCACCAGGACTTGGCCGTCCTTGAGGTCGGGCACTGCGGTTTCATTCCATTTGAAATCGCTCTCCTTGATCATTCCTTGGGGCCGCGCTGCGATAATCCATCTGCGATTCTTGAGTTCCGGCATGTCGAATTCCTTAAAATTCCGCTTGATCGATATTGGGATTGCTTCAGTCCGGCATTTATCCGATAGACGGTACTCATACAAGCATTCGGAGCCCGCGCGATATGGGTGCTCTGGGTAAACTGGGCGCGGGATCCATGATAGGGTTGCGCGGATAACGGCTGCGCGCGGCCCAATCTCATGACCGCGCGAGCCGCGAGGAAGCACGGTGGCAGCGAAACCAAAGTCTGGCAAAAAGCATCCGATCGGGCGCAAGCGCGGCGCCCCGGGCGGCAAGGCGGCGGATGCGACAATCGGCGCGCGCAGAGGCGGGATCGCGTCGCGGCGGCAGGCGGCGGATTCGTTTGCGGTGAAGATTGCGGGGACGCGCACCTATATTGCCTATGCGATTCTGCTCGCGCTTGCCGCGCTGGTGATCGCGATGCTCTATGCCGCCGCGCCCGCGCGCGCTCAGTCCGCGGCGCCGCCGGTCGCCGCGGCAGTACCGGCGGGCGATCCGATGACGGCGGTCAAAGGCGTGGTCAATGAAGCGATTGCCGTGTTCCGAAATCAGCAGATCTCCCAGACCGATCGGATGACGCAATTGCGCGCGATCGCGGAGGCGCACATCGATTTTGCCAGCATGGCGCGTTCGTCGGTGGGGTATCATTGGCGCGCGCTGACGCCCGAGCAGCAGGCGCAGTTCATTCCGCTATTCACGAAATTTATCGAAGACGTGGTGCTGTCGCGAATCCAGTCCTACTCGGTGCAAAAAATCCAGTCGCAACTGCAATCGACCACGATTGACTTCATTCGCCAGCAGACCAACGGGAGCGACGCGCAGGTGTACAGCACCGTGGTGACACAGGATCGGCCCGACCCACTCAAGGTCAACTACATGCTGCGGCAGATGAACGGCCAGTGGATGATTTACGACATCACGGTCGATGCGATCAGCGTAATCGCGAACTATCGCAATCAGTTCAACCGGGTGATCAATAACGACGGCTACGACAAGCTGGTCACTATCCTGCGGCAGAAGTCGCAGTCGCTGGGAAGCTCACTCAGCCAATAGCCGCATATGATCCTTAAGATTGCGCGCCTTGGCTTTCCTTCGATTAGAACCGTTGCACAGGCGGTGCCGATCGAGCAAATCGCGACTGTGCAATTCCAGCGCCTCGTCGACGACATGGTCGAGACGATGCACGAATATCACGGTGTCGGGGTCGCCGCCCCGCAGGTGCATCTGCCGATCCAGCTGGCGGTCCTCGAAGTCGAAAACCATCCGCGTTACCCCGATATGCCGCCGGTTCCGCTGACGGTGCTGATCAATCCTGTCGTCACGATCGTGAATCGCGCGCCGATCGAGGAATGGGAGGGATGCTTAAGTATCCCGGACCTGCGCGGGTTGGTCCCTCGATTCAGCGAGGTCCATGTGAGAGCGCTCGGCCGCGACGCCGAACCGTTGGACTTTGTCGCTCGCGACTTTCACGCTCGAGTAGTCCAGCACGAGACCGATCATTTAAAGGGCGAGGTCTATCTGGATCGGATGCCCGATCTGCGCCAGTTGGGATTTCTGGAAGAATGGCAGCGCTTCCTGATGCCGCGAAGCAAACCAACTGAAGAGTAACCGCGGATTTCGCAGATTTCACGGATTTAGATTTTCATAATCTGTGAAATCCGCGGTTTCTTTTTTACTTGGGCGGATAGGGCAGGTTGGGCGGCAGCTTACCGGTCGCTTTGACAGTGCCGATCGCCTTGCGCAGCTCGTCGTTCTGAGCGGCGAGATTTTGCTCCTCGGACTGGACGTTGGCGAGCTGGCCCTTGAGCTGGGTGTTCTGATCGCGGAGCTCGTTTATCTGCTGATTGAGCGCGGTTATCTGCTGCTGTATCTCGTCGTGCGCGGCGCGATTATGCCCCGCCCATATGTAGAACAGAATTGCCGCTACGATCGCGACTATGACCGCGCCCGCTAATGCCTTGCCCATCGCGCTCCCGCCCCTGGAAGATCGATTCGATACCTGACGGGATCAAGAATAAATGAGCCCAGACGAAACATAAAGCTCGGCGATTGCGCGAGGGCTACGATAGTCATGCACTGGGACCTTATTCGCCATTTCAAGAAACCGAAAGCCGAGACATCAGCCCGCCGGCCTCGAATTGACTTCCGACGCCGCACATTCCTACAATGCCGATGGATTTCGCGGCCTGAATGGAGCGCGGGTTCGGGAAGCTGAAGCGTGATAATCTCCGCCCGCGTCCACGATCCCTGCCAGACGCGTCAGCGCGGGTAAAATATAGCTAAATGATAGAGGTTCAAGGTCTTACCAAATACTTCGGCGCGACGCGCGCGGTAAATCAAGTCTCGTTCAAGGTCGAAAAGGGCGAGATTATCGGTCTGCTCGGCCCCAACGGCTCGGGCAAAACCACCATCATGCGAATCCTGACCGGGTTCTTCCCGGCCACCTCAGGGCGCGCGATGATCGGCGGGATCGATATAGCCGAGCATTCGATCGAGACTCGGCGCATGATCGGATATCTGCCCGAAAACATGGTCCTGTACCCTGATCTGACCGTCACGGCGTTGCTGGAATTTGCGGCGCGCGTGCGCGGCCTCGATGCGAAAACCACCCGCGAGCGAATAGAATTTTCAGTCAGAACCTGCGGCCTGGCAGAGGTGCGTCACAAGTTAATCGGCAAACTTTCCAAAGGGTACCGCCAGCGCGTTGGCATTGCGCAGGCGGTGCTGCCGGACCCGGAGGTACTGATTCTCGATGAACCGACGGTTGGGCTCGATCCGCGCCAGGTGGTGGAGATTCGCGACCTGATCCGCTCGCTTGCCGGCCGTTCCACGGTGCTCCTCTCCACGCACATCCTGCCCGAGGTCACCATGACGTGCCGGCGCGTGGTGATCATCGACCGCGGCAATATCGTCGCCCAGGACACGCCCGAAGAGTTGACCGCCAAGCTGCAGGGGAGCGACCAGACCCTGCTGACGGTCGCCGGTCCTGCCGATCAGATCCAGACCGTGCTGAGCGCGGTTCCCAACGTCGAGCGGCTCGAGCAGCGGCCCGCCGAGACCGGACAGCAGGGCACGTGCAGCTTTATCGCGTTCTCGAACGGCCACGGCGACGAGGTTCGCGGCGCGCTCGCGGCGGCGGTGGTCCAGCACGGATGGAGCCTCCTGGAGATCAAGCCGATGGCGCTGTCGCTCGAGGATCTGTTCATGCGCCTGGTCACCAAGGAAGATCGGGTCTAGGAAATGAAGCTCGGATTTAACGATCGGGCCGTTGTCGGCCCCTGTTTGAGGTAATCGATGTCCAACGGCGCAGCCACACTCGATGCTGTCAGGCCGGCGTCCGAAGCCGGGCGGCTGGCGGCGGCTGGAACGCGTACCGGCTTTTCACCCTCACGGATGATCGCGGTGATGCGCAAGGAATTGCGTTCGTACTTCGCGTTTCCTCTGGTCTATATCGTCGCGGGCGTGTTCACGCTGTTCGCGGGACTCCGCGCGTGGAGCGATCTTAATTTTTTCGAGACGATGGCGTTTGCGCGCGACATTATCCAGAACTACTGGCAGTTGCTGTTCTCGGATATCAGGCAGGTGCTGTGGCTGACCCTGCCGTTCATCACGATGCGATCGTTCGCGGAGGAGCGCAAACTCGGAACCATCGAGTTGTTATACACCTATCCAATCCGCGACGGCGAAATTCTGGGCGGGAAATACCTGGCGTCGCTTGTGATCTTCCTCATGATGCTCGGGTTCACTCTGCTCTATCCGGCATATGTGTACTGGATACATTCGTTTCCGCTGTTTCCGCTGCTGGCGGGATACGTGGGGCTCTTGCTGATCGGCAGCGCGTTCCTGGCCTTTGGAGTGTTCGTATCTTCGCTGTGCGAGAGCCAGGTCGTTGCCGGTGTGGCAACGCTGGTCGGCCTTTTGCTGCTGTGGGTGCTGAACTGGAACGAAGCCGCGTTCCAGTCTTCATGGCTCAATACATTGCGCGCGTTTTCGATGTTCGATCAATTCGATACTTTCGCCAAGGGAGTAATTGATATCGATCACGTTACTTATTTCGTGTTCTTCATAGTATTTTTCCTGTTTCTGACCATGCGTTCGATGGAGGCGCGCAAGTGGACCGGCCGGAGGTAAAAGCGCAGCCCGAGACGCATGGTTCGATATGGCGCAGCTACGCCATATTGATTTACACGGTCATCGCATTGGCGGCGGTGCTGATCCTGCTCAACATGATCATCACCGAGCATAACGTGCGCTTCGATCTGACTCCCAACAAGCAATACTCACTGTCGGATTTTGATAAGCGCGTGCTCGGCGACCTTACCCATCCGGTCAAAGTGATGGCGTTCGTGCGCACCGAAGATCCGGCCTACCTGGAACTTCAGGACCTGCTGTTTCAGGCCGCGGCGTTCAGCCCGCGGATTACCTATCAGGTGATCGACGTGAACAAGGCGCCGGGACTGGCGCATCAGTACGGGGTATCGAATTACGGCGAAGTGGTGGTTGAGTCGCAAGGCCGCCGGCGCGATTTCGATAACGCCCGCTCCGAATTGCTGATTCCCGCGGTCCTGCAAATCTCGCAGGCCGAGGCCAAGCATATCTACTTCACCATCGGCCACGGCGAACGCGATTTGTATGATACCGATCGCACCAATGGCTATTCGCAATGGCGTAATTTGCTCGAACAGAATAACTACCAGGTTGACAACGTCTCGCTGTTCGCCGGCGGGGTGCCTGACGACTGCAAGGTGCTGGTGTCGCTCGGGCCGCGCAAGGACTTTCTGCCGGAGGAACTTGCCGAGCTTTCAAAGTACCTGGCCAGGGGCGGCCACTTCATCGCGTTTATCGATCCTTACGGTTCGCCGAGCCTGGTTAAATACCTGCAGCAATACGGCTTGAGTTTCACCGATCGGGTGGTCGTCGATCCCGCATACCGGTTGACCGCCGGCGAAATTCTGACCACGCAGATCCCACTGCGCTCCGAAGACAACGCGATCAGCCGCGCGATGGCGGCGCCCGCGGTGTTCTCGCTCGCGCGTGGAGTCGATATAACCCTCAAGGTCGGAGCCCCCGCTCCTGATGGCTTGCAGGTTGCGCAGGAGAGCGAGTTTCTGCGTTCATCGCATGAAAGCTGGGCTTCGGGGGACGCCAAGACGCTGACCACCGGAATCACCGAGTTTCAGAGCCCGCGCGACGTCAAGGGACCGATACCTGTCGGCTCGGAAATCGATTTCACCCCCGTGGCTAAACCGCATATCCCCCTAATTGACATGACGCGGCTGGTCGGATTTGGAAGCTCGGGGTTTCCGTCGAACCAGTTTATCGAGATGCTCGGGAATCGCGATCTTGCGGTTAGTCTGGTTAACGAAATGGCCGGAGATGAAATGCTGATCGTGAGCCGCGAACAACTCAACAAAGCCGAGACCGCGGGCTTCTATGTTTCCAATCGACAAGCTAATTTGTTGGCCTATCTGGCAGCCGGGCTCGAGACGCTGCTGCTGATGATGATCGCGATCGCCGTCTTCGTGCGCCGGAGGTTCTTCGCGTGAGCATCCGATCGGCGGTCGTTTTAACTGTCGTCTTCATCATCCTGCTGCCGATCTATCTGTGGGGGCGGCCCGAGATAAAGGAGAGCAAGCTTCAGGAAAGACAAGAGAGTCTTTTGAAGCTCGATGGAATCGACGCGCTTACGCTGGAGCGGGGAACTGAAACCGTTCGCTTCCAAAGAACTGCCGACGGAAAGCGCTATACGATCACGCAGCCGCCCAATGCATTCATTCCGCAGGATCTGATGGACGCGATGACGACGCTGCTGGTCAATGCCAAGAAGGTCGAGGTCGTGTCCGACAATCTAAACGATCTCAGTCAGTTCGAGCTGGACCATCCCAAGTCCAGCTTGACGATCGAAGCCAAGGACAAGCCGCAGCCAATCAAAATTCTGTTCGGTGGCGAGAATCCGACTCACACCGCGATCTATGCCGAAATTGTCGGAGTGCCCAAGGTGTTTCTGCTCGGCCGGAACCTCGAGTACTACCAAACCCTGATGTTCCAGTGGGTCGAAGGCAAGCAGGGCAAGAACGCCTGAGCCTGCCAGGGCCGCGCGAGCGGTCCCGATCATCCTGCGCTTTCGAGCTCGCGCAGCTTGGCTGTTATCTCGGTAGCGCTCGCGATTCCCTTGTCAGCCACGGTTATTTCGAGTGCGCGCAGAAAATGTTGGTAGTATTCGCCGTGATTCGAGGTGCCGTCACGTTCGCGCACTCGATCCGAATCGCCGACCTGCTCGATCAGCCGCGTGCGAAACTCGTCCCAGGAAAACAGGCCCGCCTCGCTTAGCCCCAGCGCGAGCGCGAACGCGCGCGCTTCCCACGGTGCGCTAAAAATCTCGGCACTCTCGAGCCTGACGCCGGCGAGCAGACTCTCGATTCGTTGATCGTTCATCGCGAGGTCCGCCGCGTATCCGCCCGCGCGGGCGCCACTACTTTGGCGACGCCGATCATCGAGTCGCGCGTGACGATTGCCGCAAGCTGTTCTTCACTCATCGATTCGGTTCCCGCCGGCCGCTGGGGGATTACGATATAGCGCTGTTCGGCACTCGAATCCCACACCCGAACCTCGACGTCGTTGGGAACGACAAGTCCGAACTCGCGCATCACGCCGCGCGGATCGCTGACCGCGCGCGAGCGGTAGGCAAAGCTCTTGTACCAGGCGGGCGGCAGTCCGAGCACGGGCCATGGATAACAGGAGCACAACGTGCAAACGACCAGGTTGTGCACGCGCGGCGTATTTTCAACCGCGACCAGATGGCCGCCCTCGGGCCCGGCGATTCCAAGCTCGGCGCATGCGCTGACCGCGTCGGTCAGCAGGCGGCCGTGAAACCCGGCGTCGCACCATGCCTTGGCGACCACGCGTGCGCCGGCCCGCGGACCTACGGCATGCTGATAGGTCTCGATGATCTGATCGAGCCGCGCCGCATCGATAAGGCCCTTTTCAGATAGCAGCTCCTCGAGCGCTTTGACGCGCGCGGCGGGGCCGGAGACGGAAGTGTCATGTTGATGATCGTCGGACATTGCTGTTTACCTGTTGGGGGATTTACCTAGCGGTTTTTTTGACTCGCGATTTTTTCGCAGCTTTCTTTGCGGTGGCGCGCGGCACGGGATTGGTCCCGCCGCGCTCGAGATAATCTTCCCACAGATCGATCACTATCCGATCGCGCGCGTGTGCCGACGATCCGAACAGGTGGTTCGCGATGAATGCGACGCAATATACATGCTGGCGCGCCTCGCCCGCGTGATGCGCATTCGTGTCGGGAAAGATATAAACGCCGCGATCGCTTTTAACCACACCGATTTTGCCGCGCACGTAGCGCGGCAGCCGGGTGTGGCCGGCGGGATTTATTTCGCGCGCGCGGACGCGCTCGCCGGTGTGGAATTTCGCGCGTGGGCTTTTGGCGCGCGGCTTTGCCGCTGCGACCGGCGCCGCGGGTATCGCCGCGGCGCCTTTGCCGCCAGCGCGCGCGTCAATCTCGGAGCGCGTGAGGATTCCTTTCTCGACCAGCAGCGTCTCCGCCGCGAGTATCCATCGTTCGTAGTAGGCCGAGGCGAGATAGCGCGCCGGCGGAATTCGCTCGATCGCGTGGCGGAACTCGTCCGCGTTGGCTCCCGTGCGCCCAAGCACAAGGTTCGTGAGCGCGAACGCACGCGCCTCCCAATCCGAATGAAACTGCGCGCCCTCCGGCTCGCCGGTCTCGATAGGCCCAAAACCGTCCATCCCGCCCATGTCGTGGATTCCGTTCACGATGCCGATTATCGGCGAGCATATGTGCGGCTGGCAAGCGCGTGGCTTCGCTCAGAGTCTGTGAATTTATTCGGGCAGCCGGCAAAGGAGAACGCCCCTTCAGTCGAATTCCTCAAGGCACATCAACAACGATTGTCATTCCCGCGCGCCGCTGTCGCGCCAGGAATCCCGGATTCCGAATAAATTGACAAATTCTGAGCGAAGGCCGCGGCCGCCGCTCCGGATGACGGAAGGGACAGCCGAATTAAAAAAAATTCACAAACACTCTAAAGCTCGAAGTGCTTTGCGGCGCGCGCATAGCGCGGATCGTCGAGACGGTTGCGGTCGGGGTTGAATCCGCGCGCGAGCGCCGAGAAATAGGTGAACAACTGAAGCGACAGGATGATCGCGAAAGGGCTGGTGGCTTCGTTGCGTCCTTCGACGCGTATCGTCTCGTCGACGAAATCCGCCAATTCATCGCCGGGCCCAGTCACGAACGCAAGGCGAGCCGCGCCGATCTCTCCCGCCGCCCGCGCCACTTCGGCCAGTCGCGGCGATGGGCCGGTAGAGATCAAGATCAGCAGTGTTTCGGCGTCGAGCGACGCGATCGGCCCATGCAGGAACGCCTCGGTCTCGAGCGCCTCCGCGTATGTAAACGTCGCCTCTTTGAGTTTGAGCGCGCCCTCGCGCGCGCATGGGTACGCGGGCCCCGCGCCCAGCAGCACGATTCTGCGGTAGTTGCGGAATCTTCCAGCGGCGGCGCGCTCAGCCGAGGGGTAAGAGAGCCGGCGCTCGAGCATTGCCGGAACTTCCGCAAATTCACGGCGAATCGAAAGAGGGCGACTCTGCTCACCGCGTGCGATCGCGGTTTCGATTGCGATCTCCAAAAGAATCGCGAGCGCGCCGGTCAAGCTCTTGGTGTGCGCGCCCGATTTTTCCTGCGCGGTCGTGATGAAAACAAAATCAGCCGCGAGCGCGCCCCGATGCGGATCCTCGCCGCAGATTGCCGCCTTCACGATCCGATCGAGATTCCCGCCCGCGGCGAGACGCGCGGGAAATTCCCGCCATCCGCGATGCGAGATCGCGATAATCGCCGCGCCCGGCGCGGCGGCTGCTCCATAGTGCAGATGCTCGAACGAGTTGCGCGCGCGGGCCGCGCCGAGTCCTCCGACCGCATGCAGCCAATACTCGCCGAGCATCGCGGCGTGCAGCGAACTGCCGATTCCCGAGAGCACGATCGACGGCGCATCGACGATCCGCCGTGCGAATTCGAGAGCCTCCGAACGACTTCGCGCGCGCGCAGAAAGAAGCGCGGCAGGCTGCTCGTGCATATGCTCCCACATGAAGTAGGGATGCGCGTTTCGCGTTTCATCCGCCGCATTATTTCGATTTGGTCTCACGCGATTGTCGTTCTGTATAGCGTCTTTCTAACGCGCTCAGACGTGCTCTGGTGAGCGGAATCAGACGCGACCTTGAAGCTCGGTGGCGGCGATTGGTAGCTTCGAAGCTTATCGTCGTGGCGGAAAAGCAAAAGAGTCAGTGGCCGATCGATTTGCGCGTGTGCGGATTCCTTGCAGCTTGCTGGGCAATCCATCTGGTGCGAGTTATTTTCCTCGGCGACGCGATGATCGAGAATGCCGAGCCGATTCATGCGCTCGTCGGCGGCCTTTTGTTCTATGGCGAAGCAGCGCGAATCGTGATGCTGGTCGAAGTGGGCATGTTCTGGGCGATCGCGGTCGGACTGATCGCGGGCCGGCGATGGGGTCTCGTGCTCGCGCTGATTTACATGGTCTGGACCGTGATGAGCCATCTGGTTTTTATCGTCGCATACCTGGACGTGCGGCCCGAGTGGTATCACGTACATCTTGCGGCCAATGAGGGTCCATTCTTCGTGTTGCTGGCGCTATATCTGTGGATTCGCACCTGCGATTTGATTTTCGCCCCGGTGCCGCGGAGCTGAGCGCGCTAGCCGCGCAGCATCAGGCCGCCATCGGCGCGAATTCCCGCGCCGGTCACATAACCAGCGTCGTCAGAGGCGAGAAACAAGATCACTCGGGCCATATCCTCGGGCTGGCCCAGCCGGCGCAGCGCGGTTTTCTTTTCCCACACCCGGCGAATTTCCTCGCGATCGAAGTTCGCGCGCGTCATCCCGGTGTAGATCGGCCCGGGCATGATGTAGTTGCAGCGGATGCCGTGTTTGCCGTACTCGAGCGCGACCGTGCGCGTGAGCCCCGCCACCCCGGCCTTCGACGAGCAATACGCCGCAAGGCCGTAGTCGGTAACTTCCGCCATCACCGAGGCGACGTTGACGATCGAGCCGCCGCCGGCCTTGATGAGCTCGGGAATCGCGCGCTTGATCAGCATGAACTGGCCGCGCACGTTCACGTTATGCACGCGGTCCCATTCCGCGAGCGGCAATTCACTGACGATCGCGTTGGTGCCGGTGCCCGCGTTGTTGACGACGGTGGTAAGCTTGCCGAATCGCTCGAGCGCGAGGCTGACCAATTGCGCCGCGGTGTCCTCGTGGCTCACGTCGGCGGCCAGTGCGGCGCTCTTTGCGCCGGCCGCTTGGAGCATCCGCTGAGTTTCGGCGGTCGCGTCGGCCGAGAGGTCGCTGTGAATCACGCGCGCACCCTCGCTCGCCAGGAGCATCGCGGTGGCGCGCCCGATTCCCGAGCCCGCGCCGGTTACGATTGCAACTTTGCCCGCCATTCTGTCAGCCATGAGGTTTCTCCAATAAAAATAATCGTTCGATGGTTTGCGCTCAGCTCGACACCTCGACGCGGCGCTTCTGATCGAATGGGTTGGTGGCGGCGGCAGGAGTCGAACCTGCGACACTGCGGATATGAGCCGCATGCTCTAACCAACTGAGCTACGCCGCCACCGTGAATTGCCCACAATAGCGGTCCTCGAAATTTCGCGAAAGACTCTCAGCGGAGCTGAATCGACCGCGATTTGACCGACTTGCTCCCGCGCGAAACCTGGTAGAGCACGCCCTCGTTGAATTCGACGCAGGTCAGCTTTCCTCCGTAGACCAGCCCGGTATCGATACCGAGCTTGTACGGCAGATCGATCATCACACCGCGCATGGGAGTATGCCCGAACACCACGGTCGCATCGATCTTGTGCGGATTAAAAATAAATTCCTGGCGGATCCAGAGCATGTCCTCGGTCTGCTGCTCTTCGAGCTGGCGCGTGGGCATGATGCCGGCATGGACGAACAGATATGGCGGACGCAGGTAACTCACCGACAGATGATTATAGAATTCGAGATGCGCGAGCGGAATGTGATGCACCGCTTCGGCGAGATCGTCTTCACGCACGCCATAGCTCTCGAGAGTCGCGACGCCGCCGTTGAACAAAAACGACTCGCCGTAATTCCCGGGCATCCCGAGGTACGAGAGCATCATGTCCTCATGATTGCCCTTCAGGAAGACGCCCTCGGCGCCGGTCTTTTCCACCCGCATCGCGAGCTCTATAACGTCGCGTGCCGAAGGACCGCGATCGACGTAATCGCCGACGAACACCACCGTGTCGCCGGCCACCGGCGCAATCGCTTTCAGAATCGCGCTGAGCTCATCGGGGCATCCGTGGATATCGCCGATCGCGAACAGGCGGCCCTCGAGTTTTTGCTTGCGACCTGACATCGGCGATTGCCTAGCGCTTTTCCTGGGCCTTTTCCTGACCGCCGGGGGAGAGCAGCCGAGCGATCGCGTTGCGATCTTCAATCATGCGCCGCGCCGCGCTGTAGGGATTCACGCGTCCGGATTCGACCTCTTCCACGACCTCGGATGCGTGCCCGGTTTGCACCGAATGGATCGCGCGATCTTCCAGTTCCGTCGCGAGGATCTCCATGAACTCGCGGCGGCGCCGCTCGGCAAGCTGTGCTTCATCGCGATGCGCCAGCACATACTCGCGATGCTTCCCAAGCGCGCCCACGAGCGCATCGACGCCCTGATCGGCCGCGGCCTGTGTCATGATCACGGGGGGACGCCATCCCTCGTTCGGCGGCCGCAGATGCACGTTCAGCTCCAGCTCCGCCTTGATTCGGTCGGCGCCCTCGCGGTCGGATTTATTTACCACGAACACGTCGGCGATTTCGTTCAGTCCCGCCTTCATCACCTGCACCGAATCGCCGCCTTCGGGCACGGTGACCACCACGGTGGTGTCGGCCAGATCCATGATTCCAAGTTCGGTCTGACCGACGCCGACCGTTTCGATAATGATCACGTCGTGTCCGAACGCGTCGAGCAGCTTTACGATTTCGCGCGCCGCGCGTGAGAGCCCGCCGTGACTTCCGCGCGAAGAGAGGCTGCGAATGTGCACACCCGGATCTTTGTAGTGATCGGTCATGCGCACGCGATCGCCCAGCACCGCGCCGCCCGAAAACGGGCTCGAGGGATCGATCGCGAGCACGGCGACTTCCTTGCCGAGCGCGCGATACTTCGTAATCAGGCGGTTGACCAGCGTCGATTTTCCTGCGCCCGGCGGTCCGGTTATTCCGATTACGTGCGCGCGCCCGACTTGAGCATAGATGCGCTCGATAATCGCGCTCGCCTCGGGCATCCTATTCTCCACCCGCGTCATCAGGCGATACAGCGCGAGTTCGTCGTGAGCGGCGAAGCGGCGCAGATATTCTTCGAGGTCGAATTTTCCGCCAGTGGCTGCGCCATTAGCGCGGGACTGATCATGAGGTTCAGCAGGCATGGTGGTCCGTCCAAGGATCATAGCTGCACGCGTCGAATCCACGCAACTTACCGTTCTGCGCGTGCACTCGCGCTGCCTCTGTGAGACCCGCGTTGTTTTCCCTGCGGCCCAGACCTATTGTGGTCGTTGTATGCTTGGTTCAGATGACGATGACGCGCCGGCCGGAATAAAGCCGCGATGAAGCTGCACGATCTCTATAGCGACTGGCGCGTGGTGACCGGAATCGCGCTGGCGTGCCTAGGCGCCGGCAACTGGATTATCGGGCTCAACCGCACGCAGCAATACAGCCAGATCATCGCGCGCGCCCCCAACGCGGCCGCGGGCTCCGATTATCGCAGCTTCGACGAGCTCGACGCCTCGGCCGGCGTCGCCGTCCTTGAGCCGCTGACCGCCCGCGAGCGCGCGGTCTCCTACGCCACGGCGAGGATGGATTTCTATCACGTGACGTTCCTGACCGGTCAGATGCTGGTGCTGGTGGCGCTGCTGGTGGCGTTTTGGGGCGTGATCGCCGTGATCCAGAACGACGCGCGCAGCGCGATGGGCAGCGCGGGTCCTCCCACTCCGGGCACGATGCGCTCGCTGCGTTGAGCGCGTGCCATTGCCCAAGAATCGCTGAGGGTTGAAGCGCCGATGGTGAAAATGCTCGCCGAGTGCGCGCCCGCGAAAATCAACCTGTGTCTTCGCGTGACTGGGCGCCGAGCCGATGGCTATCACGAGCTTGATTCAATCTTCCTTCCGATCGATTGGTGCGATTTGGTTCGGATCGAAATTCGCTCCGCCTCCGAGCCGCGCATCGATCTGCGCTGCAACCGTCCTGAACTGAGCGATCCGGCGACCAATCTAGCCGCGCGCGCAGCATCCGCCTTTGCGCGCGAGTACGGCCTCGTCGCGCACATCATGATCGACCTGGAAAAGAATCTGCCCGCCGGCGCGGGACTGGGCGGCGGTTCGAGCGACGCGGGCGCGGTGCTCCGGATGACGGCCGCGATGAGCGGAGTTGCAATTGACTCGCGCCTTGTGCGGGTCGCGGCGTCGCTCGGCGCCGACGTGCCGTTCTTTCTCGATCCTTGTCCGGCGCGTGTGCGCGGTGTCGGCGAGCTGATCGAACCGCTGCCGGCGATGCCAAAGCTCTTCCTGGTCCTGGCGGTTCCCGCAATCGAAGTGCCGACGGCGAAAATCTTTCGCGCGCTCGCGCGCGGCAATTGGAGTGGAGAAATTCCGGCTGCCGACCTAGCGGCGATTCTGAAGGGTCAAGTCGCGCGCGGCGCGATGGTAAACGACCTCGCCGCACCGGCGATCGCGATGTATCCGGGAATCGCGGAGCTCAAAGCGCTCGTAGAAAAGCACGGAGCGATCGCCGCCGCGATGTCCGGCAGCGGCGGCTCAGTCTTCGGGATCTTTCCCGATCGTGCGGCGGCAGAGGATGCGGCGCGGGCGATCGCGATCGAGGCTCCCGACGCGCGTGTCGTCGCATGCGAGACGCTCGCCGCGATGGCGCGCTAATCGTTACCCGGCAGCGGCGCGCAATTTAGATTGACCGCGCGGCGGAGTGGCAGCGGCATCTTGGGTCAGTCGGAAGCATCGGAAGAATGTTCGGAAGTCGTCGGCGGCGCCGCGAAAGCGCAGCAGGTTTTCTTTTACCGCGCGCTCGGCGCTCAGCTCGCCGCGGCTCACAAGAGTCCAGCTCTCGGTCCCGCAATAGATGGTCAGGTCGGGCTCGCGCAAATCGCCCTGGCTGCTAAGGCATCGCCCTTCCCGGACCTCGACGTAGTAGCTGCCCGGCTCAGCGCCTGAAACAACGAACTGGACCGCCAAGCTGATTTCGGTCGCGCGTTTGCGATCGAACAGAAACGGCAGGCCAAGGATGAACGTCTCCGCCGAGCCCGTGCCGAGCCCGATTCGGCGGATGTAAAGGGCAGGATATACCTTGCTGAGCGGGGCGAGCACACCTAACAGAGTGATTGCCGACAATATTGCCAACTCGTGAGTGTCGGCCGGCGTGCGATACGCTACTGCCGCAAGAATCGCGAAGGCCGCCGCCCACGCCGCCGCCAGATGCCTGCTGATACGTGCGAACGATGGACTCTTCTGCATCCACGCCGGGTACGCGCGGCGCATCCAGTAGCCGGTGAACGGTTCGGCGCCGAATAGCTGCGGCGCAATCGCGACGGTAGCGCACGACGCAAACATCCACGCGGGCGCATATGCGACGAACAAGCCGATGACGCCGCCCAGGTACGCGACTTGTCCGGCGAAGAAAAAAATCACGATCGCCAGATCGAAAGTCTTGGTTTCTTCGGCCGCGCTGGCGGCGAGCAGGTAGATAAGATCTACCACTTCTCCGATTAGGAGCGAGGTTGCATCTCCGGCTTGAAATCCGATCATCGCGGCGGCGAATGCGGCGATCGGCAGAATACTTCCGAGGTAAGAGAAAAATGCATTCCAGATGATGCCGCGATTTGGGCGCGCGGAATCGTTGCGGCCCGTAAGCGCCAGCGAGATTTCCGCGATGGTGCCGCCGCCCGCAAAGCTATGCAGATGAAACTCGGCATGCTCGCCATAAAATGCGTGCAGCCGATCGCGCAGATTCGCCAGCCCCACGCCGTCGGATTTTCGCTCGCGCGCGCGCTCGGGCTGGAAGCCGACGCCATTGTCCTCGACGCGGATATGCAGCAGGTCACCGTCGCGCCACGCCGCGATCGAGATTGTGCCGGCGCAGGTTCCATTGAGCAGTCCATGCGCCACGGCGTTTTCCACCAAAGGCTGGATGAGCAGCGGGGGCACGTGGATTTCGCGCACGTCGGACGCGATCTCGGTGTGTACGCTAATCCGATCTCCGGAACGCGCGCGCTCGAGCTCGAGGTACGAGGCTACCGCCGCCAACTCGTCGCTAAGCGGCGCCATCTTGGCCCGGCTGCGGCCCATCGAGTAGCGCAGCACGCCAGCCAGTTGCAGGATCAGTTTTTCCGCGCGCGCGGGCTGGACGGCGGCCGCCTCTGCGATGACGTTGAGCGAGTTGAACAAAAAATGATGATTGAGCTGGCTGCGCAGCGCGTCGAGTTGTGCGGTCAACGCGAGCTCGCGCAAACGGCGCTGTTCCTGGCTGGCGCTGTCGAGCGCAAGGCCGCCAAGAATCATGTAGAGCGTTGCGCCCACAATCACGACCAGGTTGGCGACCGCGGGCGAAAGCGCATAAGCCGCTGCGATCACTTGCGGAACATGCGCAAAGCGCGTCCAGAGATGAAATGAGATGAGCATCCCGTTGCCGAACAGCACCACGCCGAGCATCACCTGCACCAGGATGCGCAGCACCAGGAGACCGCGCAGGCGCGGCACGATCCATCGCCATACCGCGAACGTGATCACCGCGAAGATGCCGGCATTCAGCAGGTGAAATTCCGAATAGAGAACCACCATCGGCGACGCGCTGCCGGTCAGCCATTGGCCGAGCAGATCGAGCGGGACGTTCAACATCCCTGCGACCAGCGCGAAAACGATTTGCGGGTAGAGCAGGCTCCGGTTTGCGCGCCGCGTGGGTGGAATTGCTTTCATCGCTCGCGCAGCCCTCAGTAATTGAGCATCTCGCCGAGCAGCCTGGCCTGGCGCCGGCTGACCTCGATCTGTTCCAGTGGTTCCAGGGTGGCGAAGCGGACCACATAGCGGCCGCCGAACCAGGGATGGATCTCGCTGGCGAGGTCGAGGTTGATCAGCGTCGAGCGATTGGCGCGGAAAAAGCGCCGCGGCTCTAAAATCGCCTCGAGTTCGCGCAGCGAGCGCCGCACAGGCAATCGGCGCCCGCGAACGCGCGCATACACCGCGTCGCCTTCAGCCACGAAATAGAAAATCTCAGCCGGCTTGGCGAGCACAATATGCTCCTTGTCGTGCAGCGCGATCCGATGCGCGCCCGGCTCGGCGCCGCCGGTAATCCTGCGCAACAGATCGCTCATCTGCAGCGGAGGCTCGGCGGCATGGATTCGCGCGCGCACCCGCTCGAGCGCGGTGTCCACGCGCTGTTGCTCGTAGGGCTTCAGCAGGAAGTCGATCGCCTCGACCTCAAAGGCCTGGATCGCGTACGAATCGTAGGCGGTCGAGAAGATTACGTGCGGCCGGTCGCTTAGGCGCTGCAAAACCTCCAGACCCGAAATATCCGGCAGCTTGATATCGAGCATCACAAGGCTAGGGCTGGCGCGCTCGATAAGCGCAATCGCTTCGGCGCCGGTTGCCGCTTCGCCGGTGATCTCGACATCGGGATGCGCGCGCAGGAACCTGGCCAGCCGCGATCGCGCGGGCGCTTCGTCCTCTACGATTAGCGTTCGAATCGGCCGGAGAGCGCCGGGCTGTTGGGTCTCGTGCATCGCGCTTATCTAAAGCCGACAGTTATCAGCCGTACATCCAATCTGTCCACGCCAATTTGTCGCTTTCAATATGTCCCGGCCGATGATCGCGGGCCATACATTTCAGCCCAGCGGCTCTATGGCCGACACGGACGGCGCCTGCTGGCGACGAGCGGCGATCCGCTACCTCAGGGACTTGTACACCAGTCCCTGGAAGTGCTGGATGCCGCGTTCGCGCGACAGCATCAGGCTGCCGTGTTCGATTACTCCGGAGCGCATCCCGCGCTGCACCGATTCGCACAGCACCACGTCTTCGCGGGTCACCAGGTCGCTCAGCTCGGCGTAGTTGCGAATCTCTGGCTCGGTCGTGCCTTCGGCGAAAAAATAATCGACCGTCTCGTGAGTATGGCCCGCGTCGATCGGATGCGCGCAGATCACCTGCAATGCCATCGGATTGAGCGACGCCGCCAGCATCGCATTCGGCCATAGCGTCGCGTAGGTCACACCGGCGCCGTCCGGTTTGAAGTAAGGGCCGAAATAAGTTGAGACGAATTCGTTACTGGTATCCGAGCGATATTTGTCGGTGTCGATAAACTCCGAGAATTTCGGATGCGCAATCGGGCAGTGATAACATTCGTTGAAATTCTCAATCACGATCTTCCAATTCGCCGCGAATTCGTAAACGTCGCGCCGCAGCCACCGCATTTGAGACAAATCAACGCCCGCCTGCGCGATGGTCCGCGGTAGATTCCCAATCATTGTGCTGAACGGATCCGCGCCGCGATTGGGATTTACAAAAACCAGCGGTCCCAGCGTATCGAGGCCCAACGGCAGCAGCCCGAGTGACTCTTTCGCGAACGATTCCTGCTCGTCCGCGCGCGGCGCGTTGCGCAGAGAGCCGTCCAGGTTGTAAGTCCATCCGTGATAGTGGCACTGAAGCGTGCGCCGGTTACCGGAGCATTCGAGAACCACCTCGCTGCCGCGATGGCGGCATACGTTGGCGAATGCGCGCAGCTTCGCGTCGCCGTCGCGGGTGACGACGATCGGAACGTCACCGATTTGTGCGGTGAAAAAATCTCCCGGCCGCGCAACCTGACCGAGATGCCCGGCATACTGCCATGAACGGTTAAAGATGCGCTCGCGCTCTGCCGCGAATATCGCGGGATCCGCATACCAAGGCGCGGGCAGCGTCTGCCCGCGCGCAAGTCCGTCTCCAATCGCGGAATCGATGTTCAGCGGCATGTCTCCTCCGTTCTCGAATTCAAACATCAGACTCACCTGACTGGTTGATGATATATCGCGGAGCAGCCTCAGGTAACCGCGCCCGCGCGCCTGAAAATGCCGCCGACTGCCGGCAGTTTGGGCCGATCGCCGCTGCCGCTGGACCGATCGGCGGAAATCTGTTGCCGGAGCTGACTGATAGAACGATCCTGCTTGTGTGACTAATTGTTGACGATGCGGAAGGCGGGGCATTCATGTCCCGTCAATCACTCTGGAGAAAAGCCATGAGATACTTCATAGGGCTTGCTGCGACTCTGATAGTGTCACTCATCTTTTCGACCGCTGGTTACACCGCGCGGGTAAAGCCAGGCGACCTGATTACTCCTGACAGTGCTTCGGCGGTAACGGATCTCGTCAGCCCGGGAAATTTCGTGCTGGTCAAGCAGGGGATGTGAATGCAGATTGTGCCGACCGGGCATCTCGCATGGCCGCCTCCATACCAGGCCGCGACCGAGAAATATGCGGCGCAGGTTCGACTAAATGACAAAGGTGAGCTGGACAACTACGTAGCCGGGCTCCCATTTCCGTTGCTCGACCCGAACGATCCGCAGGTCGCGACCAAGGTGATGTGGAATTTCAGCTTTCGGCCGCTTTACACGGATGACGTGGATATTCGCGACGTGGAGATAGAGAGCTTCGCACCGAAAATAGAAGATTTCAACTATCGACTGCTCGGCATCAAGCCGATGCTAGCTTGCGTGCATGCCCAAGCCTCGCCGGCGAAAGCATGCAAGTTCGACAACAATCGCAGCGTGTGTACCGAGGATTGGGAGATGCGCAATCTATACGTGATTGAGGCGACCGAAAAACCTCAGTCGTGGCATCAAAAAATAGGTACCGATGGACTGATTATTCCCAAGCGCATTCTTTATATCGATTCAGAAGGCTGGTTCATTACCGCGTCGGACCAGTACGACAAGCAAGGCAAACTGTGGAAGACGATCGTGGCTTTCAATACCTATCGGGATCGCCCGGTACCAGATGCCAAGGTCGCGATCTATCCATTCAAGCGGATGTTCAAGACCGCGCTGGTCGACGAAGACATACAAGACGGCTATTCGACGGTGGTTTATACGCCGGGACACGATACCGAAGAGCACGAGTGCTGGTACATCAACATGGGTGTCGTGACTCGTTCATTCCTTGATCCGCATCGGATGGCGTTTCTGGCGCGCTGACGGGGGCTGGTTGTTGACGGACTGACGGAAACGCCGCCGACCGCCAGGTTTTAGCCGATCGCCGTTGTCATGCGACCAGTCGGCGGAAATTCGTTGCCCCGGTTAACTAATCGAGCGATTCTGATCACATGCGCGGTTGCTGGCTATGCAGAGGAGCGGATACTCATGCGAGCAAATCGAAGCAGAAGCAACAAAGGGTTATCGATTATCGTCGTGATTGCTGCGCTGGCGCTAGCGGCGATCACCGCCAGTCCGGTGCGGGCGCAGATCAAGCCGGGCGACGTGATTACCAAAGACAACGCGGCACAGGTGCGGAACCTGGTCAGTCCGGGGAACTACACGCTGGTGCAGCGCGGGATGGTGATGAATATCGTGCCGACCGGGCATCTCGCATGGCCGCCGCCATACACCTCGGCGACGGAGAAATATCACGCGCAGGCGGTGCTGGCAGCCGATGGCTCCCTTGAGCATTACACTGCGGGGTTGCCGTTTCCGCTGGTAGATCCAGACGATCCGCGGTTGGCCCAAAAGGTAATGTGGAACTTTAGCTTTCGGCCGCTCTACACCGATGACGCCGATCTGCGCTATCCGGAAATTGCGAGTTTCACGCACCGCTCAACTGCCGGTTCACCGACTGGATTTTTTACGGTCGGCCACTTCGCCTTTTACAACAATATCGGACGGACCGAGGTTCCCCCCTTTCCGACCGACCCCGACGCGCAGGCAAGCGGAATCCGCTACCGCTTCGCGTTTTATCCGTTCCTCGAACCGGCGATGCTGCGCGGGCTCGGGTTCCTGCGCTTTCGGCAAATCGATCCGAAGATCGAAGACAACACCTGGGTCTATAACCCACAGACGCGCCGCTTGCGCCGTGAGCAGGCGTCGGTGCTTTCTGACGCGATCAGTGCGATCCCGGGGTTCGACAAAGCTGGCGCGCAGCCGTACGTCTCGACAATCGATCCTGATTCCTATTTCGGCTTCGCCGCGAAGATCGAGGATTACAACTACCGCTTCCTCGGCGAAAAACAGATGCTCGCGTGCGTGCACGCGAAGAGTTCGCCCGAGATCTCCTGCGCCACCGACGGCGGTCATACGATCTGCCCGGAGAATTGGGAGATGCGCCATCTCTATGTGATCGAGGCCGACGCAATGCGCGGTTCGAATATGACTATTCCAAAACGGATTCTCTATATCGATTCCGAAGGATGGGTTATCACCGCGTCGGATCAGTACGATCGCGAAGGCAAGCTGTGGAAAACGATCGCGACCTTCAACACCTATCGCGATCGTCCGGTGCCCGACGCCAGAGTCGCCATCTATCCGTACAAGCGGATGTTCCAACTCGGCCTCGCCGACGAAGATCTTACCCAGAACGCCAGCTCGGTTATCTACATGCCGGGACCAACCTCGCCGGAGCGCGAGTGCTGGTATATCGACATGGGCGTGGTCGATAACGCCTTCTTCACTCAAACGGCACTGGCAAACGCCGGTCATTAGGAAGAACAAATCGGCAGGCCACAAAAGCACCAGAACGCGAAGAAGAAGACAACCCGGAAGGCGCCGCGCAGCGTACCGATCCCGTGCCTCCCCCCAAAGTGCGCGGCGCCTTCGTTTTTCGCTGTTTCGCTGGGAGCAAAAACCGTGATTGCACCGCCTGTTGAAGGCTGCAATCGCAGCGGATTGACAGGAAAAACCTCTGCCAATAACATCGCGATCCCGGCGTGTACTCGATCTACCGCTGGCTCTTAGAGTAGCGGAACACGCGCATAATTTTCCGGGAGCCTTCGAAACGATTTCGTTGGGCGGTCGCCAAGTTGGTAAGGCACCAGGCTTTGGACCTGGCATTCGAAGGTTCGAGTCCTTCCCGCCCAGCCATCCGGCGCAGTGTGCTCCGGACGGTCTTGCGGGGCAGGACAGACCGGAACAGGAATACGAGTTGGAGTAGCGATGTCGGAACGGGCCAAGGACGAGCTGGAGATCTTTACCGGGAACGCGAACCCCGCGCTCGCACGCGAGGTCGCGGAACATCTCCAGGTGCGGCTCAGCCACGCCGACGTCGGGCGCTTTCCCGATGGCGAAGTTATGGTCGAAGTGCGCGAGAACGTGCGCGGCGGCGATGTCTTCGTGATCCAGTCGATCTGCACGCCCCCGAACGAAAATCTGATGGAGTTGCTGCTGATGATGGATGCGCTGCGCCGTGCCTCGGCCAAGCGCGTCACCGCGGTGATTCCGTACTTCGGTTACTCGCGGCAGGATCGCAAGGTCGCGCCGCGCGTCCCGATCAGCGCCAAGCTGGTTGCCGATCTGATCACGACCGCGGGAGCGATGCGCGTGTTGACGGTCGATCTGCACGCGGGCCAGATCCAGGGCTTCTTCAATATTCCGGTGGACAATCTCTACGCGATGCCGGTGCTGATCAGTTATCTGCGCAAGCGCCTTGATGGGCAAAATATCTCGGTGGTCTCGCCCGACGCGGGCGGCGTCGAACGCGCGCGCGCGTTTGCGCGCCGGCTCAACGCGAACCTTGCGATTATCGACAAGCGCCGCCAGCGCGCCAGCGAAATCGCGGGCATGCGCCTGGTCGGCGAAGTGAAGGACACGGTCGCGGTTCTGGTCGATGACATGATCGACACCGCCGGCACGATCACCGAGGCGGCCAAGGTGGTGTCGGCCGCGGGCGCGAGCGAAGTCTTCGCGGTGGCGACGCATCCGATTCTGTCGGACCCCGCGTGCGACCGGCTGGGCAAATCGATCATCAAGGAAATCATCACGACCAACACGATCCCGCTGCGCGCCAAGGCGCAGGCGGAATTGCAGAAGCTCAAGATGCTGTCGGTGGCGCCGCTGATTGCGGAAGCAGTGCGGCGAATTCACAATGAGGAATCGGTCAGCTCGCTGTTCAGTTGAAGCGCGGCCGCCTATCATTAAGGAAGAAATTCGCAAGGAAATAAGATGGAAACCGGTGAACTGAATTGTGAAGCGCGGCCTGTGCGGCCCAAAGGCGTCAAGCATTCGATCCGTCATCAGGGACGTGTCCCCGCGGTGCTGTACGGACCAACCTCGAAGCCGGCCACGCTGTCGCTCGCCTCGAGCGAACTCAAAGCGCGTATCGCGTCGTCATCGCATACCCGGATCATCCGGCTCAAGTCGGCGTCGTCGGAACTCGACGGGCGTCACGTGATCTTCAAGGATGTGCAGCGCGCGCCGGTCTCAGGCGAGATTCTGCACGCCGATCTATACGAAGTCGATTTGAACCGCGCGATTCGCGTCCAGGTTGCGCTCCGGTTCACCGGCAAAGCGGCGGGAGTAGCCGAGGGTGGGATTCTTCAGCCGCTGGTCCGCTCCGTCGAGGTCGAATGTCTGCCGCTCGAGATTCCGGAATCGATCGAGGTGGATGTGACCGCGCTTGGAATCCATGACGTGATCCACGTCTCGACGATCAAGTTTGCGGACAACGTCAAGCCGCTCTTCGACCAGGATTACGCGGTCGTGTCGGTTCTGCCGCCTACCGTTGCCGAGATCGCAACTCCCGTTGCAGCGGCGGTCGAAGGCGCCGCGGTCGAGGGCGCGACAGCCGAAGGCGCCGCTGCTCCTGCCGGCGAAGGTGCGGCCAAAGAGGGCGCCGCCCCGGCGCCGGCGGCTGCGGCCGGAAAGAAGGGAGAGTCCGTCGGCAAGAAGTAGCTCCGCGCGCTTAAACGGTGTCGCGGCGGATGCAATTGCGAACCGCAATTGCTGAGGTGTCCGGCGGTGCGCAACTCGCGCGCCGCCAGTTGGGGGCGGAGGTGCCGCGGTGAGTTTTGCCCATCTGCACGTCCATACGCAGTACAGCCTGCTTGACGGTGCCAACAAGCTCGGTCCACTGATTGAACATGCGAAAGCCTCCGGCATGGAGGCGCTCGCGATCACCGACCATGGCAACATGTTCGGCGCGGTCGAGTTTTATCAAAAGGCCGTCGCCGCCGGGATCAAACCGATCATCGGATGCGAGGCGTACCTCGCGCCGGGTAAACGCACCGATCGAACCCAAACGCCGCGCAGCGACGACTTCGATGGCGGCGGAAATTTCCATCTGATCGTCCTGGCGCAAAATCGCGAGGGCTACGGAAATCTCTGCCGGCTTCTGACCACCGCCTATCAGGACGGCCTCTACTACAAGCCGCGCATCGATAAGGAAATCCTCGCCGAATGTTCCAACGGCCTGATCGTGCTCTCGGGGTGCCTCTCGGGCGAGATCGCCCGGTGGCTTCGTCAGTCGCGATTGGACAAAGCGTGCGAGGCGGCCCAATGGTACGCGAAAATTTTTGGCGACCGCTTCTATATCGAGCTGCAGGACAATCGCCTGCACTCTCCCCTGAACGCCGCCCTGCGCGAGGTCGCGAAAAAGGTCGGACTGCCCCTGGTCGCGACCAACGACTGCCACTACCTGCATCGCGACGACGCCAAAGCTCACGAGGTCCTGCTGTGCATCCAGACCGGCAAGACCATGGCCGACGAATCGCGATGGCGGTTCGACACCGACGAGCTTTACGTTAAGACGCCCGCCGAGATGGCCAACGCGTTTGGCGCCGACTCCGAAGAGTTCCGCAACACGATGGAGATCGCGCGCCGGATCGATTTTGAATTCGAGTTCGGCAAGTTTCATTTTCCGATATACACCCGCGGCGGGCCGGGCGAGGCCGAGCTGGATTTCGGAGCCGAGATGGAACTCGGCGCGCGCGCGGGCCTGGAAAAGCGGCTCAAGGAAATTCGCGCGCGGGTGGGCGACGGCTTCGATCCGGCGCCCTATTACCAGCGGCTCGATCACGAACTGCCGACGATCCGCGACATGGGGTTTGCCGGTTATCTGCTGATCGTGCAGGATTTCATGCAGTGGGCGCGCGAACGCGGAATCCCGGTCGGCCCGGGCCGCGGCTCGGTGGTCGGCTCGCTGGTTTCGTACGCGCTCGAAATCACCGAAGTCGATCCGGTCGAGCACAAGCTGCTGTTCGAGCGATGGCTTAATCCGGGGCGCAAGTCGATGCCGGATATCGACACCGATTTCTGCATCGAGCGCCGCGACGAAGTGGTCGAATACGTGCGCCAGAAGTACGGCGCGGATCGGGTCGCGCTGATCGCCACCTTCGGAACGCTCAAGGGCAAGCAGGCGATCCGCGACGTCGGACGCGTGCTCGGCATGTCGTTCGGCGAGACCGACAAGATCGTCAAGCTCTATCCGGCGCCCAAACAGGGCCGCGATTTTCCGCTGAAGGACGCGCTCGAGATGGAACCGCGGCTCAAGGAAGAGCGCAAGCTGCATCCCGAACTTTTCACCTATGCGTTCAAGCTCGAAGGATTGCTGCGGCATACCTCGAAGCACGCCGCCGGAGTGGTGATCGCCGATGCGCCGCTGTCCCAGATGGTGCCGCTGTATGTTGACAAAGAGACGGGCGAGGGCGGTGTTGCGATAACCCAGTACTCAATGAAAGGCGTCGAAGAGATCGGACTGATCAAGTTCGACTTTTTGGCGCTCAAGAATCTGACGGTAATCAAAAACACTCTCGACTTGATCGCCGAAGGCGGCAAGACACCGCCCGACCTGAACACTTTGCGCCTGGACGATGCCGAGACCTACAAACTGCTTTCGCGCGGCGACACCGTCGGCGTCTTCCAGATGGAAGGCTCCGGGATGCGCCGGTTTCTTAGCGATCTGAAGCCGAACTGCTTTGACGATATTATCGCGGCCGGTGCGCTGTTTCGTCCGGGTCCGCTCGACGCGATCGAAGACGGCAAGACGATGGTTCAGCACTACACCGACCGCAAACACAAGCGCGAGCCGGTGGCGTACGATCATCCGCTCCTGGAGCCTGCGCTGGCCGATACTTACGGCGTCATCGTTTATCAGGAACAGGTGATGCGCGCGGCGCAGGCGCTGGCCGACTACACGCTTCAGGAAGCGGATATTCTTCGCGCCGCGATGGGCAAGAAGAACAAGGCGGTGATGGAAAAGGAGCGCGTCCGCTTTATCGACGGTGGGATGAAAAACGGCGTGCCGCGCGAGCTCGCGCAATCAATTTTCCAGAAGATAGAAACCTTCGCATCCTACGGTTTCAATCGTTCGCACGCGGCCGCATACGCGCTGACCACCTATCGCACCGCGTACCTGCGCACGCATTATCCGCACGAATTCATGGCGGCGCTGATGTCGCTGGATATGGACGATGTCGCGAAGACCTACAAAAATATCGCGTCGCTGCGCGAGATGCGGATCAAGATTCTGCCGCCGGACATCAACCAGAGCCGGGTCCGGTTCACGGTGGTTGATGGTGCGATTCGCTTCGGGATGGCGGCGATCCGCGGAGTCGGCGCAAAAGCCGCCGAGGCGATTATTGCCGAGCGCGAGAGCAACGGCCCCTACGACGGCCCCGTCGATTTCTGCACCCGCGCCGGTGCGCAGGCGATCAATCGCCGCGTGCTCGACGCGCTGATCAAGTGCGGCGCGTTCGATTTTTCTGGTGTCGCACGCGCCGCTCTAAGCGCCACCGCCGACGACGCGATCAAGCTCGCGCAGAAAGCGCATAGCGACGCCGAGCGCAATCAGATGGGGCTGTTCGGCGGCGCGGGAGCCAAGCCAGCCACGCTCGCGCCGCGCGAACCGGTGCCGGAATGGGAGCCGAAGGAAAAGCTCAAGTACGAAAAAGAGGCGCTCGGCTTTTACATCACCGCGCATCCGCTGGATAAATATGCGCGCGAACTCGCGTGGGTCAGCAAAGTCAGCACCGCCGATCTCCCGAATATCCCCGACGGCAGCCGGATCAATATCGCCGGCGTGGTCCAGTCGCTGAAACTCAAAAATAACAAGACCGGAAAACGCTACGCGACCTTCTCGCTCGAGGATCGCGTGGGCATCCTGGAGGCGATTGCGTGGCCCGAGACCTACACCAAGTACGAAGCGCTCCTCGTGGGCGACGATCCGGTGCTGGTCCGCGGCAAGCTCGACGTTGACGAAGATCGCGCGCAGATAATCATCGACGAGATCCGTCCACTCAGCGCCGCGCTGGTCGAATCGGTGCGCGAGGTGCGCTTGCGCGCGCCGAAAGCGCGGCTCGACAACGGCGGCCTGGACGCGCTCAAGGCCGCTCTGTCCCGCCATCGCGGAAACTCGCTGACTTATCTCCATCTCGGCCTCGACGACGGCCGCGAAGCAGTTCTAATCCTCGGCGACGGCTTCCGCGTCTCGCCGACCGACGCCTTCGTAGCCGACATGGAACAAGTCCTGGCCCCCGGCGCCGTGCAGTTGAGATAGAGCCGCACGCGCGCGAAGTACTTAGCCCTATCGCGTCTATTTTGATACGCTCTTGACAGGAGCATATCGATGCTTCAAGACGGCGGCTTAAGCTAGTTGCATAACATATCCACCGAAGGTCATGACCGCGCGATATTGGTCGGAATCGAACTCGGAGCGTCCGAGGGAATCTCGGTCGAGGAATCGCTGGCGGAGTTGCGCGCGCTCACGCTGAGCGCCGGGGCGGACGTCGAGGCGACGGTCAGCCAGAAACTAAAGGCTCCCGATCCGCGCACCTTTATCGGCAAGGGCAAGGCCGGCGAGGTTCGCGAGATCGCGCAGCAGAGCGGCGCGACCGTCGTGATCTTCGACGATGCGCTTTCGCCCGCGCAGGCGCGCAATCTTGAAAACGAACTTAAGCTGCGCGTGATCGATCGCAGCCAGTTGATTCTGGATATTTTCGCGTTGCGTGCGCGCACCCTCGAAGGCAAGTTGCAGGTCGAGATCGCGCAGCTCGCCTATTTGCAGCCGCGCTTGACCAGGCAGTGGTCGCATCTGTCGCGCGTACGCGGCGGAGGCAGCGGTGGCGGCGGAGTCGGCACTCGAGGGCCCGGCGAAACTCAGCTCGAAGTTGACCGGCGGCGCCTGCGCGAGAAACTCAACCGGCTGCGCGTGCGCCTGCGCGACGTCGAGCGCACACGCACGATCCAGCGCCGCCGCCGTCTGGAAGTCCCGTTCCCGATGGTCGCGCTGGTCGGCTACACCAACTCCGGAAAATCCACGCTGATGAACGCGCTGACCGGCGCGGGGGTCGAGGCCGCCAATCGTCCGTTCTCGACCCTCGATCCGACTATTCGGCGACTCAAGCTGCCCGGCCGGATGTCGGTGATGGTGGCCGATACGGTGGGATTCATTCATCGATTGCCGCACGGACTTATCGACGCATTCAAGGCGACGCTCGAAGAGGTGCGCACTGCGAATCTGCTGGTGCACGTGGTCGATGCGAGTTCCGAGCTTGCGGGCGAGCGAATGGAAATCGTCGATCGCGTGCTGCAGGAAATTGGCGCCGGAGCGACGCCGCGGATCATCGCGATGAACAAGTGCGATTTGACGGAAAATCCTCCCCGTTTCGACACCGAGCATGATTCCGTCGCGATCTCAGCGTTGCGCGGCGAAGGCCTTGAGGGCTTGCGCGAGGCGGTCGCGCGCCACTTCACCGGCACGCGCCAGGAAGTTGCGGTGACGCTCGCGGCCAGCCGCGGCGACCTGGTGGCTATGGCGCGGCGCGACGGGGAAGTGCTAAGCGAGGAGTATCGCGACGGTATGGTCGCGATGCGCGCGCTGGTCAGCCCCACAGTCGCGGGCCGGTTGCGCAAAGCTGCGATCGCGCTGGCGTAAACCGCGCATAGACTGAAAAACGGCGATGGCTGCAGGACAACCGCATCAAACTCCGCCGAGGTTGGTAAAAACGCCGGCTGTTCCAGCCACCGCGCATCTGCTCAACCTGCCGAATTTTCTGACCCTGTGCAGGCTCGCCTCGATTCCGGTTTTTCTTTCGTTCCTCAGCAAGCAACGCTACACTGCGGCGCTCTACGTTTTTATCGCGGCCGCGGTGACTGACAGCCTTGATGGCACGGTCGCGCGATGGTTTAACTCGCGCACCGAGTTGGGCGCGTTTCTCGATCCGTTCGCCGACAAGCTGATGCTGGTATCGGCATTCGTGTTGATGACGATCGAGGGCGACTTCCCGCCCTGGCTGCTAATCGTGGTCGGAATCCGCGATATCGTGATCGTCTTCGGCTACCTGATGCTGTCGTTCTTTACCGGCGAGCGAATTCCGGTGCGCCCGAGCTATCTGGGCAAATGCAGCACCTTCCTGCAGCTCGCGTGCGTGATCGGAGCGCTCTTGCGGATGGGCCAAATCTACCCCGAGTATTTCTATGCGCTTATGTATTTGACCGTCGCCGTCACAGCGCTGTCGGGAATTCACTACATGTATCGCGGATGGGTGTGGCTCGGATCGCGGCAACCCGGGATGTTCACGTAGCGGCTCGGGCGCCGACGAGTGTCCCTCCTCATCAAACTATCGCTCGGAATCGCGTCCGGCGGCGGCCGCGCGCGGCGTGTCGATGTAGTGGACTACACATTCGCCGGTCAAGTCAGGATCTTCACCGCCGAGTGATGGGCCAATCTGTACTGCATAATCCCCGCGAGTTGTAAAAATCAGGCGGGGCTGCTCCTCAACTCGCTTGAAGCACGGGCCTGTATTGGCGCCAAACGCCGGCGACCCCTTCGCCTCGGTAGTCACGATCTTCACCTGTTTCATTTCGCGGAACGCATCGAATGGTATCATTTGGGGCGATGGTATCCGGAGGGTTCGCCTTGAAGGAAATGAGCAGCGGATCTCTGACCCTCTTCGGATGCTCAACGCCGCGGAGAATTCCGAATTCATAGTCGTCGTGTGGGGCAGGCAGGTTCACGGTCAAGGTGTCGCCCTTGTGCAGGATCTTCGGCTTACAAATGATTGAATAGACAGACTGCGCACGCATTTCTGCTACTTTGCGGTTCTCTTCTGTCTTCGCTTCAGGGTGGCAGGCCTCATATGGAGGCATCTCGCCGGGCTTCGGACGCGGATTGTCGATATATTCGACCTTGCAGGATCCAAATCCGAGTTCAGATCCCCTTTCCCAAAGATAGTAGCCGACCATCACTTGGTAGTTGCCGGTAAGTGTAAATATCGGCTCTGGAAGCCCCTTGACCCGCGGGACGCAGGCGCCCTGCCAGCCATCGGACGGCGAACCGCGCCCCGTATCCGTCCGCAATCGAAATTCCTTCATCTTTGCGAACTCATTCGCCGATATTATCGGTGGGATCTTGTCCTTTGGACCTGGTTGGAATGACAGCATTCGCAACTCGCTTCCATAGGCCAGCGCAATTGCGAAGTCGGCACCCGCATGATGATTCTCAAAGTGGACGGTGAGCGTGTCCCCGCAATAGAGCACCTTCGGCGTGCAATTGATGGAGGGGACTTGCGCACTCGCGGACGAACTATGCACAGCAATCAGAATACCAAGAAAAATCAACAATTGCCGGCTCAAGAGAAACACCTCGCAGTCATTCCTGCACGTGAAGATGGCCGGCCTCGTGGGGCTTATGCGTGTAAAGGTCTCCCAGCACCTCTGCGGCCGATTCCTCAAACGCTGCCCGTTGCTCAGTGTTCAGACTCCTATAACTCACGTCAAAGGCTCGTCCGCTAAGATGGTTGGAAATATAGATACCCTGGCGCCGCCGTTTTTCAATTATATCAGCCATCTTATCTATTATCGTTTCGTCGCTCGAGTGTGAGTGCGATCCATCTTTGTATGCCTTGAGGATTTCCTCCAGTTGTTGACTGCTGCCATAAACCGCAAAAGGATTCTGACCGTGCTTCCAGTTGTGGAACATTGCGTCAGCTTGGCCATGCGAATCACGCGCGCCGCTGACGACTCGGAAGTCCTCACCTGTCCACAGGTAGTAGTGATATGCCACCTCTCTCACCACCTCGCGAAGGTCTGGCGGCAGGTTTACTCCATAATCCGTAGTGAAGTGGTCTCGGTCCGGGGG
>JBOHWH010000031.1:0-13687 GCA_050736695.1 Binataceae bacterium (SeqCode)
TCTCATGGCTGTGGCTCCGCACAAACAGCTTCAATGGGGCCGCGCTCCGATGAGCGCGGAAATGAATGTAGGTCTTTCGATGTCCATCGGGCTCAGGCGTGGCTTCAATGGGGCCGCGCTCCGATGAGCGCGGAAATGATCGGGTTCGTCGGGAGTCCCAATCAGATGCAGCGGGCTTCAATGGGGCCGCGCTCCGATGAGCGCGGAAATGCTGACCCGGCGATTTGGGACCCGGCGGGGGCGGATTGCTTCAATGGGGCCGCGCTCCGATGAGCGCGGAAATAAGATCGGAGAGAAGCTCTCGCGAGCCTGAAACAAGGCTTCAATGGGGCCGCGCTCCGATGAGCGCGGAAATCCGTCGCTTGCAACTATTGAATTTTCAAAGAACTCTGGGCCGCTTTGCGAGCGCCCTATCGCCGCCGACACAAAGTGTCGGCAGCACTTCTTCGCATAGTCCGAAAGCCCAGCATCTGCAAGCCTCTTCCGCCATCGAGCGGATCCCCGGTTTTGATCGTCACCTCGCCGCTCGCGTCGCTCAGCGCGTCTCGAACCCGACATATCGCTGCACCTCGCCGGTCAGCACCCGAGCCAGCAATCTGGTCTGAATCTCAAGCACGCGCCGATAATTGACTCTGTATCCAAACAGAGGATGCGTGACGAGTGTGTCCATTCTTTGCTCGTAGGCGCGCAAAAAGCCCTTCCTTCCCTTCGGCGTTAGGGCGACCGCCGGGCCAACTCGAATGAAATCCTCGCGGCTCACCATCCCGGTATTGATTGCTCCGATCACCACCGAGTCCGCGACCAAGGGCCGGAATTCTTCCATCAGGTCGAGCGCCAACGCGGGCCGTCCGAAGCGGGGCTGATGATAGAAGCCGATGAACGGATCGAAGCCGACGCTGTGGCAGATGATGGTCAGGTCTTTGGCGAGCAAGCTGTATGAAAACGAGAGCAGCGCGTTGACCGGATCGGTGGGCGGCCGCCGATTGCGATAAGTGAACTCGAAGTTGAAAGACGACTTGTCCTCGCCATCGCCGTCGATCTTAAGCAAGCCGCCGAAATTTGCAAAATAGATGCGCGCCGCGTTGCCCTCGATACCAAGTAATTCATCGAGTTCTTCCGCATCGAGAGCGGCTTCCGCGTACCGCTTGAGTTGCGCGAGCGCGATCGGTGGAGGCTCGAGATGGTTTCTCCGCAGCAGCGTCCGTTGGTTGCGGATTTTTGCCGCTACCAAGTTGCGCGCTACGCTCAGGC
This sequence comes from Binataceae bacterium (SeqCode), assembly GCA_050736695.1. Classification (GTDB taxonomy): domain Bacteria; phylum Desulfobacterota; class Binatia; order Binatales; family Binataceae; genus JBARDN01. The sequence goes on from JBOHWH010000031.1 coordinate 1,252, forward strand.
AGAAGAACGGCTCCTCAGCCAGGGTGAATTGCCGCTTGCGCAAAAACACGTTCTTCAAACCCAATCCCTGGGTGAGCCCGTAGAACCATCCGCCATATGAGAAGTGCGCGATGGGCTTCTCAGCCCAGCACAGACCCTGAAGCGCGGCCGCCGTGAACTGCACATTGCCGAATACATTGACCTGTGAAACCTCGCCGACGCGAACCTCCTGCAGCGGCTTGTTGCGCTCCCTGATTTGCAGCACCTCGCCCGTTTTGCCGACGACCAAGCCGTGACCCGTAACGTATAAGGGGCGGAGATCGTCGCGCGCGGGAATGAGGCGGCGAATAGTCCCGTCGCCGTTGCGCGACGAAGCAGCCGATCCGTCGCCGCCAAGGTCGAACAACCCGAGCTGCGGGCCGGCAACTGCTTCGGAAATCGATTCGTAGAGCACGGTCTCATCCGGCAAGCAGATACCCACCAGCGAGCAGCGCGGACACTTCGGGCTATCAATCAAGGGCGAGGGAATCTCGCCTCTAAGGGCAAGCGTTCTCGCATCTTCGACCGCGCGCAGCGTCTCACCGGCCAAGGCGTCATCGATGGCCACGCGGACGCGCTGGCGGGTCGCATGGTAGTATGCGACCGCTTCGTCGCAATCGTAGCCGTTGTCGCGCAGGATCAGAGCCTGCGCGCAGAGTTGTACGCGGTCCGCCGGCCACGCTTCGGGACTGCCGTCCGTATCCCGAGGGCTGCCCTTTTTGTAATCGACCGGAACAACCGTGCGTCCTTCGCCCTCGATCAGGTCCATCCGGGCAATCAGCCGATGAGTCTCACTGCTCAAGGTGACCGATCGCGAATGGATATTCGACTCCTGGTCCGGTGGCGGCAGTGGGTCCGACTTGGTTTCAAGCTTCTCGTGGCGCAGCGCTCCTTCGATTGTGTCAACGCTATGGGCGAAGATTCCTTCGACCCATTCGTAGAAAAAGAGGCGCGGGCAGTACACGAATTCATTGAGCATCCGCGCCGGGAAATAGTCCGGAAGGTCAACGTCGACGTGCCGTTTAGCTTCGCGCCCGCTTCTATCCAAGCGCTTCGCGCTGATCAGAATCGGATTGACTTTCGCCGGGTCCGCCATATCGGTGCATCCTCGCTACAATGGATCCTGTTTAGACCGCGATTCGGGTTCGCCATCGACGACGATGCACGGGCTGTCGATGGACGAGTAAGCTTGCCCGAGCGCCGTGATCACCCGATCGCCACGGCCTTCCACCGGTCCGAGATCGACGAAGAGGACCTGATCCTTGCGATGGTCGATGATTTCGCTCAGAGCATGGCGGCATCGAACGAGATCGGCAGGAGTGAACTGGCATTCGAAGATCGAATACTGAAGATGGTCGCCGAAATCGCGCATAGTCTTGTAAACCATGCGCAGCCGCTTGTCCTCGCGAATGTCGTAGCAGACCAGGTAAGTGTTACGCATCGAGTTTGCTCCGTTGCGTACAACGTTCACAAAGCTCCGAAGAGGCCCAAGCCATAGAAACGCCCGCCGCCGAGGCACAGCGGACCGGGAACTTGCACCGGTCGCTTTCGCGCGTCCCGCCATTGGAGCCTTACGTGCAATCGAGGGAAGCGCTTCAGGTGTTCCGGCACTCCGTAGCGGTTGGCTAGGTCGGTACCCGGCCAGAAACCGACACCGCGCCATTCCAGATCAACATGATCCGCCAAGACTTTGGAGAAACCCGCCTGAACGATCGCCTTCCGCAATAGACCGTCAACGCGTAGGCTGAGGCGATCCAGGTATTTACTCTGGTCGCGGAGGCTGACCCCTTCTTTCAGCCGCCTCCGATAGTGGGCGGGATCGTCGTAGCCCGGCAAGACTACGGGCGTGACGGTCGCCCATGAACTGGCAGGCTGTATGTATTGCCGAACGACGTTATCGGTTCTGGGTATTAGTGAGAGAAGTGCGACCGGTCGCCTCAGATTCTCGTCTATTAACTCTGCGCCTGATAAAGCTCTGCGCGCCCAAGCGACTTGAGTTTCGAAGTCCTCGCTGAACGACGAAAGTACAATGCGGCGTATACTACCGACTACTCGCGCAGTGCCATCGCCTCTCGGCTCGATGCTGGGCAGTGGTAGATAAGCGAAGCGCCGCAGTCCAATCGGGACGTGATCACCGGTTTTCCCCGCTTCGCCATGGCCTAGGATGAGCGTATTGATTTCCGATTCAGACCAGCCGGCCCGCGCGGCTGCGCCTTTGGCCGTGTGGCGCATCATGCCGGCGACGGTGAGACCCCGGCGAGTGGTATCGAACGCACGGAACCCGCTCGCGTCGGGTTTGAGAAGCGAGAACGCCGCGACCGAACGAGGCGCCGGATCGGTGGAGCGGCGGTATCCGACCGTGCGAAACGCATTTAGCGGAGGGACTGAGCTTCGCGCATCTCCTTCAAGCCGTTCGAGAGAGGCTCTAAATCGATTCATTAGTTCGCTTAGGGTACCACCCTGCACAGAGCTGCTTTGCTGGCGTGGAACCCGCAGCGGTACACTGTTCGCAACATTTGCCATCGGCAGCCATTTCTCACCAGCTGCGCATTCCGGCTCACTTTCGACGACGGCGCCATCTCCGATGGCCATGTCGATCCCCCATCCCAACGCGCGACAATGCCGAGCACAGCGGACGACGAGCCTAGCGCGCTGTTCCTGTTCTGGATCAATCGACCAGCAGTATGTAACCGTTGGTTCCCCGCAAAACAGGGTCGGGCGAGAGAACTTCGCGTCCCGCTTCTCGGGATCAACGTCGGAAAGATTTTCGCGGACGTACTTGAGCAGCGGTCGTCCTCGTTCATATTTAGGGGCGATAATCTGTGGAGGCTCCAAGCTCTGAAACCACTCTAGGGCAGGGAATTCGTGCTCGCGCACCGCTATATCGTGCCAGCGTGGAGCGGCACCGGCCAGAACAGCCTGATAGAGCCGCAGTGGCGAAGGCGGCCACTCGGGTTCACGTCCGTTCTCGGTTCGTCCGTGATAGCGGTCGCCAAGAAAGCGGATTGCGATGACGAGATACTTCATTTCGCCTCGTTGGCGCTCTATTCTTTAATCGTTGGCGCTCTTTCTTTTGAGAGCATCTTTAGCCTTCCCAGGGTCGAAGGTCGCTTCGTACCCTCCGATTACGCCGAAAGCTTCGGCAGTTTTCTTTGCGTACTCTACGGCGGAGGCTCTCTCGATTTGGAAGTCTGCCTCGCTGCCGTCAGCGTTGATGCATACTCGCGTCATCGGCTTACCGGGAACAGCAACGAGTTGGCACCCCTGACGGAGATTGAGGGTCTTGCTGTCAAACCACGTCAGCGAGACCAAACCAAGACCGAGAAGATACCGTTGGAGCTTCAGAGTTTCCTCGCGTGACTTCTCCTGGTCGGTTTCCGCCTGTTGACCGCTATTCTCTCTAACGATCGTCACGATGTCGCGCAAAGTGACGAGATTGAGTGAAGCATCACGACAGATGCCTCCCCTCGCCTCAATCCCTCCCAGTCCAAACGTGGCAGGCACTTCCGCCATGCCCTCGTCTGCGAGTTTCTTGAGCGACCCCTCTCCCTTCTCCGCGGCCACGCCAGCCGCTTCATAATCAGCGGCCGAGAAGTATTGAGCGGAGCGCCGGTATTCGAACACGTCATAAGCGCGAATAATCGAATTGACGAGCCGGGGGACTTTCACTCCCGTGGCTCGTGAGTCCCACATTCCGAACACCAGCGAGGTGGGGGCGATTTTGGCCAGTGGTAGTGAGTCGCCATCGCGCCGCGCCCTGATCGCCCTCCCCAACTCATCGGCCAGCGATGAAAAACGAACAATTGCATCCGCCGCTCGGTGTCCAGCATCGAGCAAGTTGATGACCTGCTCTTCCTTCTTACCCGCGTCATTCTTAATCTCAACCTTGATGACGACCTGGGGAACCAATCGTCCGTCGGCGACCGCATGAGCAAACGCCGGTTCGATCCGATTCGCTTGGGAGGGAATGCTGTCGACGATGCAGACAGAATGTTCTCGGCCTTGTTCCGTACGCTCTGCGTCTATGAACGTTTGGACTTTTCCCAGCTTCTCGAAGGTCTTCCGGAGAATTGAGGACTCGCCAAATCGATCGATGTTGTAGACTGGCGGGTCACCCTTCTTTTGCGACGGAGCCGCATAAGTCGGCGGGAAGATGATGTCCCCGCCAACAGGCTTGAGCCACTGCTTTAAAACAATGGCAGCAGGTCCATCCTCCTTCAGCAGAAAGTCGAAATTCTTCAGAACGTCGCCCATGTATCACCTCCGAAATAAGAATGCGGGTAAGTAGCCACTGTGTTTTCTCTGGTCCGTCCGATACGCATTTTCAAAGCGATATCCGCAATCCTGACCGAGGAAACCGCCCACCGCAGCCGGTAGAACCGAGACCGACAGTGGGCTGGACCACGTAAAATACTCAAACACCAGGGATGTGTTGGTAAGATTCGGGCGGCAACGCTGGAGCCCAATAAGGCACAACAATTCGACGGCGGGAAACGCCTCCGATTCCATGCCCAGTTCATTTGGCGAGAAGCCGATATCCAACGGAAGGGCATTCGCGCCGTGGCGGCTATCGAAATAAAACGGCTCTACCTTATTTTTCGCTTTCCTCTTCCCTCGGCGCTTGCCGGTTGTTGGCTCCTCTTCTTCGATATGATCTGGTGCCGGTCGCATCACACACTTAAAGTCAAACGGCTGGTTGGTCTTAAAGGCCCCAAGGGTATCGAGCAACGCAGCTTGAGCGATTCGTAGAACTTGCTGCGTACCCGCCCACGTCTTGGGGATCTCATCGTCATCCAATTCTTGTTGTTTCTGTCCAATTGCGGATACGTTCCCGGCACAGATGGCCGAAAATAAGCCTCTTTCCTTCTGGTTGAGCCACCAATCCAAGACGTAATCAAACGGCTTACCGATGGAAATCGGACCCTCGCGGAGAAGCTTGCCGAGATCGTTGCGTCGTTGCTCTTCTGCCTTTGGCAACTCTTTGCCGGGTTTCTTAAGTTCGCGCTTTTTCTTTTCTAGTTTTTGCCGCTCGCATTGGAGTGAAGGCGTAAGATCGCTTGAGAGCCGAGCGCAAACAAGTTTCAAGATAAGTTCCTGGATATCGAGGCGCGCGGCAGGGGCGGTCACAACAAACTCTCCTTCGTCATTTTCGAACCACCCTTCCACACCGCCCCAAAGACGATCGGCAAGCTCCAGCAGGCCACAGCAGGCGAAGAACTGACCCGGGTTCGTCGGATCGACGCGGACGCTGATACCGGGCGGGGTAGTTTGGCTCATTGACTATCGTCCCGCAGTGAGCCGTGCGACTCCGTCGGAGAGTTCCGCTTCTCGAGCGTCGTTGGCTTGTGACGCCAGCGCATCGGCGGCTCGCACCAGCGATTCCAGGTACGCGAGGCCCCAGCGGCCGTATTTCCACTGCAATCGGGCAAAGCGGCGAGGAACTTCACGAGCGATCTCGGCGGCTCGCTCATCCGGGCGCTCAGGATCAAACGCTTCCTCGACCGGAAAGTGCGGCCTGGCGCGCCCGTGATGGGCCGCAATGAAATGTAACAGCAGATCCTGTACGTCGGGGGTGAGATCGAGAAATTCAGGGAGCCGCGGAACATCGATCAGCGATCCAAACTCGTGGCGGTAGTGGTTCAGATCGATAGGCCTCATCTTGCCGCCCGACTTTGCCAGTACTCGCTGTGGATAATCATGGTTGCCGACCGAGCGCTGCCAAATCGCTCTATGCTTGCCGAGATCGTGCCAGCGTGCTGCGCGAACTACGGCCGACGCCTCCGGATCGCCCAGCTTGAGCTTGCTAACGAGACCACGTGCGAAACTTTCCGCTGATTCGAGATGCGGCTGCAACTCCTGGGGCTGACGGGCGCTTCGCGATCCGTCGTCGTCTGCCGACCGCGGCCGCACGTACCAGTTCCATTTGCGCCGTACCGGTTTCCCCTCATTATCCTCCAGCTTGTCGTCTGCATCCGGCCGCGTGTCGACGGTCCGCACAAGACGCATTCCCTTAGGTCGGTCCTCATCGTCCCAAACTCGAGCCCGACGAGGGTTGTTCGTCTCGTCCGCCCACTGGTTCGCGACATCGTAGGAGGCGGGGCGCAGCTTGTCGAAGCAGGCCTCGCCATCGAGCATGCCGATCGAGCGACCGTCCTTATCGAACTGTAGTCCTCCAACAGTCGGCGGCAACAGAACGGTCATATCTTCGAGGGCGTCTTTGCCATCGGCAGCCAACTCCGCCAGTGTCTTCACAGTCACCGAGTCGCTGTCCCCGACAATCCAGACGGGCAATGTCGCATGCCTATCTGCCAACGTCTTCAAATGCTCGAAGACTCTATCGGTGCGATCTCGCAGCAGCTCGTGCGGTTTTAGCGGGTAGTCTTCGAGCAGGTCCGCCGGCTTATATCGGTCCCGCAGTTCGTCGGTCACTATTTCGACCTCGTCGCGCCAAGCGACGTAGGTTTCCGGTGGCTCCCATTCCGCGATCCCGTGCAACCAGTCTGCGACCGCTGGACGGCCCGGCAACTTTTCGCGGATCGACGTCAGCGCCCAAGCGTCAAAGAGGATGTCGGTTGCGGGAAGGATGGTTGGGGGCGGAGTGAAGGCCTCCCGCCGATCGGCAGCGGGCAAGTCATTCAGCGCGGCCGGACTGGTGTCATGCAGCCCATCCTCGCCCTTCGGCAGCCGCTGCAACAGCGCGACGGTCCGTGCGCAGGCTTGAGCGAACTGCGATTGCTGCTCGGTCGCTTTCTTCGACTTGCGCTTGCCCGATTGGTCCTTCGCGGTGCCCGCGTCCGCTGCTTCTCCGTAACTCGCAGCGGCCATTACGTAAACAACATCGATCCGCGCATTGCCGTTTCCGAAACGGTTCACCCGGCCAAAACGCTGGGCCATGCTGTCGAAAGGGGTCAGGTCGCAAACCAGATGATCCGCTGACATATCGATTCCCACCTCACCGGCAGAGGTGCAGATCAGATAGGCAGTGCCTGCTTGCGGCGTCGCTTTGCTCCCGCGCATGAAACGGGCGAAGACCGGGTCCTCCTTTGCCAGCGAGTCGCGCTCAAGCCCGCGTATGGTGCCGGTAAGCGTCCGCACAGGCAGCTTCGCTCTGCGGAGCCGCTCCGTGACTTTTCTCACGTCATCCAGCTTCCGAACGAATATGAGGATCGCCTGGTTGCTGCCCTTGTGTGTCAGCGCGCACTTCAGAATCTCTTCTGTGATGCTCTTTTCTTCTTCGACCGGACGAAGGGCGATCCATTTTTTGGCGTTGAAGCGCTTACTTACTTCCGAATCCTCGCAATCTTTTTTACTGAAGATCGGCGTTTCATGGTCACTGGCAGAACGCGACGTGGCGGTCAGCGCCAACACGCGGAGGTGGCAGAAGTCGCCGGGTCGCTGCTGCTCCAGTTCGATGCCGGTCAACAGTTCCTGGAAGGCAGGCTCAAGGTGGGCCTCGTCGTGCACCAGCAATGTGCCCTGGCCGAGAAATCCCGCGTGAAGCGGGCGCGACTTGAACCCGCAGCCGTAACCTGCGAAGAGCAACCGACTGCCGATCATGTCCACTGTGCCGACGATCACCGCGGGTCGTGCCGGATCATTTCGCCACTCGGCATTGTCCGCAAACTGACCCCTTAGCGTGCTAATCGCCAATGGAGCATCCGAGGGTTGCGTGGCGAGCATGCGCAAAGTATCAGCAACCAACCGGAGTTCTGGTGCAGTGGCGAGCGCCTTTCGCAAACGCTCCGTTTCGCGCGTGGCCTGGTCCACGACCGTCCGGCGGTTGACAACGTAAATGAGTCGGCGCGGAAAATCGCTCAGCGTTTCTCTGCTGGCATGATGAGCCAACGCAAGTAGCCAAATCGCAAGTATCGAGGTCTTGCCCAACCCTGTTGGAACATCACAGGTCTTCCGGAATTCTTTTCTCAGGAACTCGGCGAAGAGTGCTTCTTGCCAAGGGAACGGCAGGTGGCCGGTGGCCCTTGAGAACAACTCTTGAAACGATTGCACTGCTACTCTCCCCTTTCCTCAGGATTGCCGGAGAGGAGGGCACGGTCACCCCCAAGCTCCACGGAAAGCCTTACTTCTAATAGTTGAGACCCGCGGCAATGACAAGATGTGAACGGGATTCCGCTCGGCCAGCTATTGTGCTACATAGCTTATAATAATATGAAAACCCTAGGGCAGTTCATCGTTGACCGGCGCAAGGAGCTTGGGCTAAGCGGGAGAGAGGTGGTGGCGGGCGTGCGCAACGCCGACGGCAAACCCATCTCGATTCCCTATCTTGTGGACCTCGAACACGACCGCCGCAAGCCTTCGGACGGGGTGCTCGAGCAGTTGGCCAAGGCGCTCAAGGCCGATTCCGACATGCTCTACTACTTGTCCGGGAGGATGCCTCGCGACCTTACCGCCAGAGGCGTAAAGCAGGAAGAGGTGACGGCGGCCTGGAAGGCCTTTCGCCGGGAGATTAAGCGGGAGAAGAAGCCATGAAGATGGTGCGGGACAGGACCGGACGCTTCAGCATGCGTCCGCACTGGGAAGTCGCCGAGCTTGAGCAGAAGTGCGAGGAGACTATCACCAGTCTGCTCCGGCTACGCTACGGTTTCGACCGAATCCCGGTCCCGACCGAAGCCATAACGGTGCTCATCGAACGCGACGCCGCCGAATTGGACATAGCCGCAGACCTTTCCGACGATGTCTACGACACCTTCGGCGTCACCCTGTTCCATATTGGCCGCAAGCCGACGGTGAAGATCGCGCGGCAACTTTGGGAGCAGCGCGGGCGCAATAACCGCCTGCGAATGACTTTAGCCCACGAGTACGGCCATTATGCCGACTTTCGAATTATGCCGTATTGTCTAACAGCGACACACTGAAGGCGTGCGCTTACCGCGCCAGGTGTCGGCATAATCCGGACCTTCGGGACAGCCGACCTGCCGTCTCCTAATCTCGTTTAGTCATCGAATCGAGGCAATGTCAGGACCGAACCGCAGTCATGTCGAGTCGGGTGAAGCGGTTGAACCATCAGCTGAGCCCGGTCAATTCTCGCAGCGCTTCCTTGAGGTCCGCGAAGCGCCGCTTGCCCAGCTTGCGCTGCCACTCAGCTTCGAGCTGGCGCATAGTGGCAAGGATCGATTCAAGAACCAGCCATCCACGCTCGGTCAAATAAACCGCGGTGTGTCCGTTCTCCGGTTCGCGGCGCCGTTGCAGATAGCGAAGCTTCTCGAGTTGACCGAGAAGATGGTTCAACGCCTGTTTCGACACGCCGAGACGCTTGGCTAGATCCGCAGGCCTCATGCCGTCGATCGGCGGGTACTGGAACAAGCGTGGATACGCGTGGTTGATGTCCCCCAGGCCGCGTTCGGCCAAGGCTTGAAGGATTCGAGAACGCGCTTCCTCATGGGCCAAGCGTAGCAATGCTCCAATGTACGGAATTTCCTCGATGCCGGGAATTTGCTTGAGCCGGGCTCTTGACATAAGGGTAAAGCCGCTTTACTCTCTTGGTAAAGCCACTTTACCATTAAAGGTGGTCGTCCAACAACCCGTAGAGAGTCCATCAAGGCCGGGCAAGTCCCAGGTCGGATGCGAAGACAGGAGGAGAGAGCCAATGCAGGCAGTTGAGCAATCGGTCATAACCATTGGAGGAATTGAAATCCGTTATCTTTTGGACGGCACCGTCAATGGGGCCGCGTCCGGAATGTTCGAGGTGATTGTGCAGCCAGGGGCGCTGGTACCCCCGGCCCACAGTCACAGTGGCAACGAGGAGATCATGTACTGCCTCGAAGGCACCTTCCGCACCCGAGTCGGCAATGAAGTGCGCGATCTAAAGCCGGGACAGAGCGGTTATACGCCGCGTGGCGTGGTGCATGGCTTCAGCAACCCATATGACCGTGTGGCGCGGGCGCTGGTAATCCTCAGCCCCGACATTGGTGCCAAATATTTTCGGGATGTCGCCGAGGTCGTCAGCGTCCCTGGTGGTCCCAACCCCTTGAAAATGGCTGAGGTGATGAGTCGCTACGGTCTGGTCCTGTCACCGCCCGAGCATGCGGGCACGCGTAGTTAACTCACACGCCGGCCTGCAGTTTCCTTACAGCGTCGCCTCGGGCAATCGGGGCGACGCTTGTCGTCACCACTGACCGCTTGCGCCAACTCTCGGCTAATCGAGCCGGAGAGCTGGGCAGCGGGTTTGCAACTTGCCGTAGGAGTCGACCTTTTCCGATGGACCACCCGATCTGGGAATTGCGCATTTTACCGGGTTGAAGGTTCGACTCACGATGGAGCCTTGTTCTATCGCGTTGCGCGTCCGCGCCGGGGAGGGGAGTTGCTGACGCTTAGCGACTCGGTTGACGGCGCCAATCTGAAGTTACCAACACGAGGGGTTGCGCCGCCGATCGAACCGGGATGCGACGAGCTAAGCGGCTCGGACTCGCTCGCGATCTGATCCTCCGAAACCAGTGGCCTCGCCTTTCGCCAACACGAGAGGAGAGGCGTATGACGTTCCCACAGATTACTGACCGCGCGAGGGCTGGTGAGGCGCAATGGCTATGGTCTCATCGGCAAACCTTCATGGAGCGATTGGCCGCGCAAGGCTATTCGCGGTTCACGCTGCGCGAATACGAATCGATCGCCGACAGATTTTGCGCGGCGGTCGCGAAACGGGCTCTTGGTGCGAGCGATCTCGACGCTGGCACGACAGAGCGTGTGCGACGAGCGGTGCTCAGAGAAGTTCCCGAGTACGGTCGCACGTGGGGCAAGTTCTGCCTGCGACGGTTCATCGAGCATCTGGCCGAAGCGGGCGCGGCGACTGTCCCACAACCGGGGAGCGGTTCCTGATCTTTCGCTTTGGCGACAAGCTTGGCGACCTGAACACGATCACGCCGGACGATATCGTAGCCTTCCTGTGCAAGCTCAAGATTGGGGCGCATGCCCGAGTCAGCAAAGCACTACCGTCCCATCTGCGATGCCTGTTTAACTTCCTGTTCTGGAGCGGGAAGACCAAACGCGATCTGGCTGCCAGCCTGCCGCGCGTAGCGACCGCCGTTGAGCGGCTGCGTGGATGAACCGGCTCAGCATGCTGCGTATCTTCGCCCTGTGGCTTCAGGCCTTCGATGCCCGGACCGAAGTTCCTCCGCCTGGGCTGATAACCGGCAAACCGCGACGGACCAAGCCCTACATCTATAGTGATGATCAGGTCGCCGAAATCGTGAGCGAAGCGGGGCGGCTGCGATCTTCATACGGGCTGCGCGCATGAACCTGTTCGACCCTGTTCGGGCTGATCGTGGTGATCGGCCTGCGCGTGAACGAAGCCCTCGGGCTCGACGAGGAGGAGGAGGTCGATCTCAAGGAAGCAGTGCTGACGATCAGGCGCGCGAAGAATCGCAAGAGCCGCTTCGTTCCGCTGTCCCTGTCAACAGCCGAACGGATGGGAGCCTATCGCGCGGAGCGCAACCGCATCCTCGGCCACGGCCAGGCGCGGCGTTCTTCCTTCTCGAGAATGGCGACCGACCGACCGACTGCTGCGCCCGCTACAACTTTCCCATGGTCTGCTAACGAATCGGTCTTCGCAAGCGGCAGCCGTTCTGTAAACACGGCCGCGGCCCGCGCATACATGATCTGCGCCACACCTTCGCGGTGCGGACGATCATGGACTGGTATCGGTGCGGCCTCGATCCGGATCGCGAGATGCTCAAGCTCAGCACGTATCTGGGGCACACGAGGCCCGAGAACACTTACTGGTACATCGGAGGCGATCCCGGAACTGCTAAAGCTCGCTTGCGAGCGCGCGGAACGGAACCTCGCCGGGAGGGAGTCGCGATGAGGACGTATCCGCTCCCGGTATACGTTCAGCGCTTCTTCACCGAACGCCTCGCAACCCAGCTTCACGCCAGCCCGAACACGGTGGCAAGCTACCGCGACACCTTCCGTCTGCTGCTGAAATACGCCGCCGATCGACTCAAGCGCGAGCCAACCCGGTCTCAGGTCGCTACATGGCTAGTTAGCGATTCAGGTCAACCAGCGCCTCGAACGCCCGAAGCGTGACGCGCTTAGGAGACAGCGCCATGAAGCGCATGTACCAGCAAACGAACAACCCCTTAATCTTCGCCGCAGTTGCCGCTGCCGCGCTATGGCCGACGCGATGCTGGGCAGCACCGGCGACCGTGTTCCCCTGGGACCAGCCACTCCAAGCTCTGCAAGCGGCGCTGATTGATCCGGTGGCGCCCTCGCTCATCGCGATGTCGTTCATCGGCGCGCTCTTCGCGCTCGCGATAGGCGGTGACAATGAGATCGCCCCGCCGGCTGATGGCGGAGCAGGAGCGGCGCGGGCAGATCTGGATCGTCGCCGACGAGCTGCCAGTGCTGAGGCGGCAAGCGCAGCTCGAAGCGTTGGTCGTCCGCGGACGCAAGCGCGGACTCTGTGCTG
>JBOHWH010000032.1:0-45140 GCA_050736695.1 Binataceae bacterium (SeqCode)
CGCCGTAAGGCGTGCCGACTTCGTCCTGGCGGCGGTAGCGGCGCCCGATTGAGCCTGCCTGATCATACGCCGTCGTGAAGTGGCGCTGCAAAATTTCGCGAACCGCGATGGCCTTCTCAGGCTGCCCGTTTTTACGCAGCAGCGGATAGATCGCGACTTTGATCGGTGCGAGCCGCGGATCGAAGCGTAGCACGATTCGCGCCTCGTTCTCGACGATATCTTCATCGTAAGCATCCAGCATGAACGCCAGCATCGAGCGATCGACTCCGAGCGCCGGCTCGACCACCCACGGCCGGTAGCGCGCTTTCGCGTCCTCGTCGAAGTAGGTCAGGTCCTTGCCGCTGTACTTCGCATGCTGATCGAGGTCGAAGCTTCCGCGCTTGGCGACGCCTTCCAGCTCGCCCCATCCGAACGGGTAGAGAAACTCGATGTCAGTGGTGCCGCTGGAATAGTGCGATAACTCGTCAGTCGCATGCTCGCGGCGGCGCAGATGATCGGGCTTGAGGCCGTATTTGACGTGCCAGTTAAAGCGGAAATCGACCCAATAGGCGTACCACTTCGCTTCTTCGGCGGTATCGGGCTTGATGAAAAACTCCATCTCCATCTGCTCGAACTCGCGGGTGCGAAAGATGAAATTCTCCGTGGTAATTTCGTTGCGGAACGATTTTCCGATCTGCGCGACGCCGAACGGCAGCTTGACGCGCTGCGTATCGACCATGTTCTGGAAGTTCGAAAAAATTCCTTGCGCCGTTTCCGGCCGCAGATAAACGATCGAGGCGCTCTCCTCGACCGGGCCGAGGAAGGTCTTGAACATCAGGTTGAAGTTGCGCGCCTCAGTCAACTCGCCGCCGCAGTCGGGACATTTGTCGCCCTCGATTTTGTCGGCGCGAAAGCGATGCTTGCAGACTTTGCAATCGACCAGGGGATCGGTGAAATTCTGGATATGCTGGGACGCTTCCCAAGTCTTGGGATGCTGAAAAATCGCGGAGTCCAGGCCGAACATGTCGCTGCGATACTGAACCATCTCGCGCCACCATGCTTCCTTGACGTTGCGCTTGAGCTCGACACCGAGTGGACCGTAATCGAAAGTCGAGCCGAGACCGCCGTAGATGTCGCTGGTTGGAAACACCAATCCCCGCCGCTTGCACAGGTTGACGAGCTTTTCCATCGTGACCGCGTTTTTTCGCGGCGGATTTTCGTCGGACAAACTACCCTCCCAAATCGATCGAGGTGTTCAGTAAGACAAATCGATCGGCTAAGCGCCGGTCAGACTTTCGCGGCGACTTCCGGTCCGAGCGTGACTATTTCCGCGCTGACGACCGCGCCGTTCACCACTTCGAGTATCGCCACCGTGCCCGGCATATCGACGAGGTTGTGCGGCAGCGTCGCGCTGCCGGGATTGACAACCAGCGTCGAGCCGTAGCGCACGATACCCTCGACGTGGCTATGCCCCTGCACAATTACATCGACAGGCCCGCCGAAGTTGCGCTCAATCGCGCGCGCGAAAACCTCGTCCGAGGTTTCGTCGGGCGTCGGCACCGCATGCACCAGCCCGATTCGCACGCCTTCGAGCTCGACCAGATGCGCCTCGCGCACGCGCGGGTCGGGATCGAGCTTGAAGCGATGGCCGTCGAGACCCTCGTCGCCGTTGCCCATCGCCGCGATGACGGGGGCGATCGTCGCCAACTCGTCGAGCACGCGATTCACATAGACATCGCCGGCGTGCATCACCAAATCGACGCCACGAAATACCTCGAAAACCTGGGCGGGCAGATGCTCGCAGGCTTCGGGGATATGAGTGTCAGAAATCAGGCCGATTCGCATCGCGATACGTTCGAAGCGAAAATCCTCCGAAACGCGAAGGATAAAGGCTATCATGCGGGGGCGGCATCGGCAATTTTGCCGAATTTGCGGCAAGCGGCACATTGACGCTAATTCGAAAACGAGATCGGGCCTTAATCCAGGATGGCGCGCCATGCTAAAAGCGCTCTCGTCGATCGGTTATGCGAGGATGCGCGGCAGCGGCACTTGCGCTCTTATCGGAGGAATCATGCAGCCTTTGAAAATTATCGCGGCGGCAGCCGCTATCGGAATGATGCTCGCGCTGGTGGGATGCGGCCATAAGCTGGTCGCGTTGCAGGGCGAGAAATCGGTCCCGATGTATCCGGATGAGCAGACCTTCACCAAGCTCTCGCAGCTCAAGCAGCAGGGGGGAGTGCAGGGGATGCTCGGCAGCGTGGGACAGAATTTAGCGGCCAGGCAGATTGACGATCAGACACCGGTCAAGGTGATCTCGACCGACGACGACGGCGCGCAGGTGCAAATCACCGACGGGCCGATGAAGGGGCAGTCAGGGTTCGTCGCCAAGCAGAATCTGGAGTGAGAACGGAAGAAAAACAGTCCACAGATTTCACAGATTGACACAGATTTTTTCAGTCGCGGCGCCGTCTGCGATTGCATTAATCAGTGAAATCTGTGCTGCTGATCCCTCGCCCTCTCAGGAGAGCTTTCCATAACCCATTGTTAGAATGTGCAATTGCCGAGGACGAGATTCCTCGCGACAGTTGCCGCGCAGAGTGAAGTGCTCGACGCGATTCTCAGTGCCAGTTCGCGTTCGGAATGACACCAAAAAGCAACGCTAAATTGTCATTCCGAGCGCGAACGGACTTCCAAATGCGCCCAGACCGCAACCAGAGGCGACGCGCAAATCGCGAGGAATCTCGCCAGCCGCATCGGCAGACCTATGAGAATGAGATTGCGCAAAGCTCTCCTCTCAGAAGAGGCCAGGTGAGGGACATTACGTTTTGGAATTCACGTGCGTCGCAAAGCTGGCGGAGTAAGCACCCTCACCCGCGCGTCACGATGCTTGCGAAAAAAGCGCAGTCATCGCGCCACGCCGCCCTCTCCCACACGGAGAGGGTATTCAGAAACCGCGCTGGAATTACGACGCCTTGCGATAATCTCTCGGGGCGGTGCCGATTACTCCGGCGGCTTCCAGTTCGACGAGTTCGGCGGCGGTCATCCTCAGCAGGCCGCCGAAGACTTGCGCGTTGTGCTCGCCGAGCAGCGGGGCCGGAACTTCTTGCGTGGCGGGCGTTGCCGACATCCGCGCGACGGCGCCGGGATACAGATGGGTTCCCACGATCGCACGCTCGACGGGCACGAAATAACCGCGCGCATGCAGTTGCGCGTCGCCGAGCACGGCGGGCGCGGAATTCACCGGAGCGGCGTAAACCCCCGCCGCGCTAAGGCGTGCAACCGCGTCATCAACGGAGATCGCCGCAAGAGCCCCGTTGATCTCGGCGTCGAGCGCGTCCTCATTTGCCTTGCGCCTGGCGGCGTCACTGAAACGCGGATCGGATGCGAGATGCGCGATTCCGAGCGCATCGGCCAGCGCGCGCCACTGATCGTCACGATACGCGGCGATCGCGATCCACGAGTCTTCCTCCGCGGTTGCGCATCGAAAAATTCCGTGTGGCGCGAATTCCGGATGCCGATTTCCGCGCGGCCGCGGCACGTTGCCTGATAGCTGGTACTCGAGTATCTGTTCGGCCAGCAGCGGGATAACGCTCTCGACCTGCGCGAGTTCGATCCACTGTCCGCGGCCGGTTTTTTCGCGCTCGTGCAGCGCGGCAAGAATTCCGAAAGTGCCGGTAAGCCCGCTGACCGGATCGCCGAGCGCATTGGATAACGTGTACGGCTGCTCGTCGTCGTGATAGCGCGCGAGCCCGGTCACGCCGGCCATCGCCTCGACCGTGTTGCCGTAGCCGCGCGAAAAAGTCTCCGGGCCGCCGTACCCGAACGACGGCATCGAGATCATAATCAGCCGCGGATTTATCGGCGCCAGAATTTCGTACGTCAGCCCAAAGCGCTCCATCACGCCCGGGCTGTAGTTCTCGATCAAGATGTCGGCGTGCGCGACTATACGCTTGACCAGTTCGATTCCGCGCGGATTCAGAAGATCGATCGTGACGCCAAGCTTGCCGCGATTGGCGGTGTTGAAGGTTGCGGCGCGCTCGATCGGCTGCGCCTCGGGCGCCGCCATCGAGAGCGAACCGCGCCACCAATCGAAGTAGTGCGTGTCCTCGACCTTGATAACCTCGGCGCCCATCTCGGCCAGCATCTGGCCCGCCAGCGGTCCCGCCCAACCCATCGAGAGATCGAGCACGCGAATCTGACTATCGAATGTGGTCGCCATTATGCTCCTGCGATTACGCCCGCCTGCGCCAACGACTCGATCTCCTGCGCGCCGACTCCCAGACGCGCACCCAATATCTCCCGATTATGCTCGCCCAGGCGCGGCGCGGGCCGCGTCGGCTCCGGCGAATGCGAATGCATCCGCAGAGGAGCGCCGGGAATCCGAATCGCGCCAAGCACCGGATCGTCGATCGTTTCGAAGTAGTTGCGCGCGCGCGTCTGCTCCCAATCAAGCACTTCGGCGACGCTCGGGACCGGCACGATCGGAATCGCGCGCGCCTGACCCTCGCGATAGAGCCACTTGCGATCATGCTCGAGAAAGAAGCCGGCCACGATTTCGAGCAGCGCATCGTTGCTCATCATCCGTTTGAGTGCGCTGTTGAAGCGTTCATCGGTTCTCAGGCCGGGCCGCCGCATCAGATCGCACAGACCCTCGAACTGCTTGTCGGTCACGCACTGGATCCCGGCGTAGCCGTCGCGGCATTTGAGCGTGACGATCAGGAACGGGCCGATCGCGAAGCGCCGCCCCGCGCGATTGCGCAAAATTCCGTTGTACTGAAATGCGACGGTTTCGTAGATCATCGTCGCGGCCGTCGCCTCGAGCAGCGAGATATCGGCGTGCTGGCCGCGATGCGCTGTCAAATCGCGCGCAAGTATCGCCTGGATCCCACCGATCGCGCCGTATAATCCGCCGACGTATTGCGCAAGCGAGCCGGGAGGAGTCAGCGGCTCGCGCTCGGGCTCGCCGACCGGAAAGGTCCACCCGCCGCGCGCGAACAGCGTCAGATCATCAAGCAGCGCGCCGCGCTCGGCGCCGTCCTGCCCGAAATTTGAAATCGATACGATCGACAGGCGCGGAAAGGTCGAAAGCAACTCCGACGGTTCGAGGCCCAACCGCGCAAGCGTTCCCGGCGCGAAATTCTCGACCAGCAGATCGGCGCCGGCCAGAAGCTCGCGGATCAGCGCGCGGCCCCGCGGATGCATCAAATCGAGCGTCACTCCGAGCTTGTTGGTGTTGAGGAAGGCGAACAGCGCGCCGCGCTCGGCGGCGGGCGCGTCGGGACGAAACGGGCCGACGCGGCGTCCGCCCTCGCCCGCCGGAGGCTCGACCTTGATCACATTGGCGCCGTAATCCGCGAGCAGCTTGGTCGCATACGGCCCGGCGATGAAATGGGTCAGGTCGACGACCTTGATGTCGTTCAGTGCACGGTAACGCATCGGGACTCTCCGCCGCATTCGAGCGCAGGCCCACCGCCGCTGTCAAACGCGGGAAAAATGTGGATCGGTCCTCGGTACACGCCACGTGGAGGAACTCGCATTGCCCCTTGGACGTTGAAAACCGGGGAGCAGCTTCGCATATCCCGAACCCGCCCATACAGCATTCAGCGGAAGTCTCCATTCGCGACGGTGGTGGACCTGTCAACCACGGCGCAGGAGCGGCAACGTCCGGGTACGACTTGAAGACCTGAGTCCTCGCCGCAGGCGGGGGCAACTTGCCCGCAGGCACTGGCGCGGCCGGGAACGCCACTGCCGGAGGCGGCGCCGAAGTACCTGCGTGCGCCGGCGCGACGAGCAGGAAGAGCAGTAAGAACAGAAGAACCTGTTTCGCAGGGCCATTTCAGTCCGCGTATCGTCAACTGTCAACCCGGGACCCAAAGACGCGGAGTCATGTCGTGAGGCTCGGGCGGCCCGATCCGCGTGACAGTCTATGCCACCGGCGAGATTCCTCGCGAAGTATGCAGGCGCCACTTGCTACGCCCGCTGCCAAGTGAGTAGTTCACTCGCGCTCGGAATGACAATTAAACCTTGCCTTGTGTCATTCCGAGCGCGAGCGGGCGATCATGATCGTGGCGTGCGCGCGCTGCCCCGCGACGGTCATCGCGAGGAATCTCGCCAAGCGCGCTTGCACACCCTCCCATTGGAATATGCCTGAGCCAAGTTGACTTCGACCCGTACCGACGGGCGCTGCCACACGGTGTCTTTTGAGCCACGCGAAGCCCCTCTCTTAGACTTTCGGGACGGCCATGCCTTTTTGTACCGCGGGGCGCGCGCCGATCGCGGCGACCCATCGCTCGACGTTCTTCGCTTCGCCGGACACTTCCGGCTTTGCGGCCGCCACCAGTTTGAAGGCGATCGAAATCCACGGATAGGTGGCGATATCGGCGATCGAGTAATCGCCCGCCAAGTACTCGGTGTGGCCGAGCTGATCGTCCATCACTTTGATGAGCCGCGCCGACTCGGTCATGTAGCGATCGATCGCGTAAGGAATTTTTTCGGGTGCGGCGTTGACGAAATGATTGACCTGCCCGAGCATCGGCCCGACATTCGCCATCTGCCAGAACAGCCACTCGAGCGCTTTGGCGCGGCCGGGGCCGGCCTTCGGGATGAACTTGCCGGTCTTCTCCGCCAGATGCAGCAGAATCGCGCCCGACTCGAACATCGAAAGGCCGCTCTCGCGCTCGACGATCGCGGGAATCTTGCTGTTGGGGCAAATCTTCACGAACTCGGGTTTGAACTGATCGCCGTCGCGAATATTTACCGGATGCACCGAGTACGGGAGCGCGCACTCCTCAAGCATCACGGAAACCTTGCGGCCGTTGGGTGTAGTCCACGTGTACAGATCGATCATGTCGAGGCCTTTCTCCGCGGTTGCGTTTCGATACTTAACCTAGCCGTATGCCCGCCGCGATCCGCAGGCAAGCGCGCCGGGGTTGCGAATCGAGCGGACCGCGCGCTAATCCAAGTCTTTGACGAGGTAGCAAATCATGCAAAGCGTATCCGAGCTGGAACACAGCCCCGAGATTCAGGACCTGCGCAAAAAGGTTTCCGATTTTATCGGCGAGCAAATCTATCCCAATGAAGCCGCGCTCCTGAAGCACGACGAAGAGTCGGGCCGCGTGATGAAATCGATCCAGTCCAAAGCCAAAGAGCGCGGCCTGTGGGCGTTGGGTTTGCCCAAAGAAATTGGCGGCGGCGGACTCGGCTTCATGCCCTATGTATTCGTCAACGAACTGGTCGGACGCAGCGAATTCGCGATGGCCGGCCTCGGCACGCATTCGGCCCAGGACGCGACGATGCTGCATATGTACGGCAGCCCCGAGCAGCAAAAGCGCTGGCTGTTTCCGCTGGTCAAGGGCGACATCTACCCCTGCTTTTCGATGACCGAGCCGGAAGTCTCAGGCGCCGATCCGACCGGGCTGCGCACGCGCGCGGTAAAGGACGGCGATGAATGGGTAATCAACGGGCACAAATGGTTTTCGAGCGGCGCTAATCACGCGGCCTACACCACCGTGATGCTGGTGACCGATCCGGACGCGCCGACCTACGACAAGTTCAGCATGATCATCGTTCCGATCGACACGCCGGGACTGAAGATTGAGCGCATCATTCCCGTGATGGGCGAGACCGCCGGCGGCCACTGCGAGATTCGCTTCACCGATGCGCACGTGCCGCTGACCAACCTGCTGGGACCGCGCGGGCAGGCATTCAAGATCGCGCAGAAGCGCCTCGGTCCGGGCCGGATTTTTCATTGCATGCGATGGCTTGGGCAGGCGCAGCGCGCCTTCGAGCTGATGGTCGAGCGGGCGATCAGCCGCCAGACTTTCGGCGGCCCGCTCTCCGACAAACAGACCGTGCAGAACTGGATCGCGGATTCCGCGGCCGAGATTCAGGCCGCGCGATTGCTGACGCTCGACGCGGCGGCAAAGATCGATGCCGGCGACGAGGCGCGCGTCGAGGTCTCGCTGATCAAGTTCTTCGGCGCCAAGGTCCTGCACGACGTCATCGATCGCGCAATCCAGGTGCACGGCGCACTCGGCGTGTCGGAGGATACTCCGCTGGCCCGGATGTACCGGCACGCCCGCTTTGCCCGTATCTACGACGGACCCGACGAAGTGCATCGGATGGTGGTATCGCGGCGAATAGTGAGCGAGTTCAAAAAAGGCCGCAAGTGGGATTTCGCCCGCGGCGTAAGGAGCAAAACCTTCCGCGAAGCATAAGCGCCGCGAAGCATAAGCGTGAAGCCCGCGCGCATCGAGTCGGGTTGCGCGGCGGTTGCGCAACAGCAACCGCCTCGCGGCTGCACGGACTTGCAACTACGCGGCGCGCAGCTTGATTCGCCGGCGGCCGAATTTTGCGGAGACTTCAAGCTCGCCACCAAGAGCTGCGACTACCAAGGCAATCGTAGAGAGCTTGTAGTCGCTTCTTCGCTCAAGCCGAGACACCTCCGATTGCGCTTTCTTGAGCACAGCCGCCAATTCCTGCTGAGTTCTGCCGAGCGACTTACGCAGTTCGCCCAGATCCATTTCCATAAGGTCAGATTCAACCGCGCGATCGATCTTTTTGAATCTGGCTGGCGAAAACTTCCGGGCCCGGATTTCACTCCACGGCTTGGCTTTCATGGTCCACCCTTCCTGTGCTGACCTCAACCATCCGCGCGGCCGCTCGCTTTTAGCATACACTCCAGCGCATATGACATCAAACTCATGTTCACCCGCCATCCTCGAATGAAAACACGGCGGTTGGATTTCCAACCGCCGTGCCCTGATTCCTGGATTTGGGGTCTGCGATCACACGCGGATCGCTGAAATCGCCTTCGACGATCCGCATCATGGCTGGCTTGCCCCGATGAACCCACGCCGCATCCCGGCCAGCATAGCGCCGAGGGCGGACGACCGCCAACATTCGCCCCCCAGCCATGTCGAAATTCAAACAGAGACACGGCGCGCTGCGCCGCAGAGTTTGCCTGCGATCGCAGACGGACGATACTATCTAAACAGCAGGTAAATGCGAGGAATCGCGATGGCAACGCAAAAGAGCGCGGGCCGGTGGCACCCGGCTGCGTACGGAAAATATAAGTGGATTGTCCGCGACCCTGACCTGCTCGGCGGCAAGCCGTGCGCGGCACGCGCCTCGCGGTTTCTTTCGTGCTCGCATGTCTGGCCGAGGGAATGAGCGTCGAGGAGATCGGGCAAACCTACGTGCCGATTCCGCCAGAGGCAATTCCGGAAATTTTGAAGCTCGCCTCTGAGCGGAGCGATTCCGGGCATGTGGCTGCTTGATGCCAACATGCCGATCCAACTCGTCGCTCTGCTCGCAGAGCTTGGCGTCGAATCCGGTAGCACGGATCAACCTCTCCCGACGGCTTCGCCGCCACCCTCCCCGCATCGGGGAGGGAAATTCGGTTCGCGCTCCGAGCGGTCACATTTCCTGGATCAGCTCATGCGAACAGGATTTCTCAAATCCGAGTAGTCTTCTGGTTCCCCTTCCCGTGCGGGAAGGGGTTAGGGGTTAGGTCGATTTTTTGATTGGTGCCCCGGTGCATGATCATCGCCGCACTGCTTGCAGTGTCGAGGGGTAATTAAAAACGGCGCGAGGATGTTGGTCGTCCTCAGCTCGGAATAGGCAATCGTGTTGGCGTGCACGGCCGTCCGGGATCCTTCGACTCCGGCCGCAGCGGCCGCCGCTCAGGATGACGCAAGTGAGCGCCAAGGCGGACCCAAAAAATTCACAGCCTCTCAGGATGACGGAAAGGGAAGGCCGCGCCAGCCGTCTTCTGCCGCGCGAGAGCCTAGGCTGAGCCTGCTGAAGGGAATCCCGGATGCCTAATTCACTCACAAACTCTGAGCGGCGGCCGCGACGGCCGCCGCTCAGGACGACGGAAAGAGAGGGGCGCGCTGGCCTGCTTCTGCCGCGCGAGAGCTGCCGAAGGGAATCCCGGGTTCCGGATAAATTCAGAAACTCTGAGCCGCACGCGAAGGATCTATGCGAAACGGTTCTCTGCGGGCCACTGAGATTTGATCCGTCATTTCTACCGCCGGGAGAAATCCCGAGCGGAGGGCTTGTTGCATGTGGCGTCGGCGCGGAGCATGAGCGCCTCGGGATTTCTCGCCCGAGGCTCGAAATGACGACCCGGCGGGGCAGCCGACGCCGAGTTACTTATCCCGCCGAAGCCGCGCCGAGGACTATCGACAGTCTCGGTGGAGCGGGCATCTTCAGTCGGGCGCGTCGCAATGCAAATGCAGAATCTCGATTCATAGTTCCCCTTCTCTTGCGGGAAGGGGTCAGGGGCATAAGTCGATCCGATGTGGCAGTCACTGCGCATCAACCTCAGCCTTCGGCCGAGGCGATCGTACGGATGATTTTTAGCGTGGCGCGGCAATCGCCGATTGCGCTGTGGTCGCCCGCGGGTAGGCGCTGGAAGCGGTAGTCGTTCTTGCGCTCGTCCCATTCGCCGACGAAGCGCGAGTACGCGCGCATCGCGCACACCCATCGCGATTGCGGCGCTCGCACTCCGCACAACAGCGCGGTCTGCTTGACGAGGCGGCGATCGTATTCGGCGTTGTAGGCGACGATGCGCCGTTCGCGCAGAAGCTCCTCGAGCCTGGGCGCGAGTTCGGAAAAAGTCGGCGCGCCGGCAAGGTGCTCGATCGAGATTCCATGCACCGCCGTTGCGCCGGCGGGAATTGACGTGCGGCTTTGCGGCCGCACCAGAGAATCGAACAGCACAGTCTCGTCAGGCGCGATAATTCCGATCTGGATAACTTCGTCGGTGAGTCCGAGCCCGGTGGTCTCCGTGTCGAGGATCACCCAATCGGCGTCCGCGTCCATCAGGGTGCGCGCCCACAATATCGTTTCGCGCCGATGTTGGGTCTTGAATTCCACCGCGTCCGGCGACGCGCTGGTCCACCACTCATCTTGCCTCATCCCCGCCCTCCGTCCTGCCCCGACCTCCTTCGACCTGCGCGGGATTATAGCCGCATGATGCTACCGCTTCTTGCGCCGCGCGGGTTTTTTATCCACAGCACCGGGAGTCTTGATGGCCAGACTCTGCCACAGGTACCAGGCAGCCGCTGTCCGGTATGGAGTCCATCTTTGGCCGAATACGCGCAGCTCTTTCGGCGTCGGCGGCTTGCGCATCGAGTAGGCGCGTGCCACCGCGTTGCGCACGCCCAGATCGTCCACCGGCAGTACGTCGGGCCGCGCGAGATTGAACATCAGGAACATCTCGGCGGTCCACCTTCCGATTCCCTTCACGCGCGTCAGGTCGGCGATAACCTCCTCATCGGTCATGCATGAGAAGCGATGAAAGTTGAGAATTCTTTTTTCGATATGCGCCGCGAGGTCTTTGATGTAGAGCGCCTTCTTCGCCGAGAGTCCGGCCTTGCGCAAAATCTCGTCGGGAGTGGCCAGTACTTCGGCGGGGCGCGGAAACGCGCGGCCCGGATAGATCGCGACTACGCGGGCAAAAATCGCGGTCGCGGCCGCGCCGGCGAGCTGTTGAAAAACGATCGCGCGGGCCAGGGCGCGGAAGCGTTCGGGACGGCGGGTTATCCGGCACGGCCCGACCTTGGCGATAATTGCCGCCATGACCGGATCGATCCGCGCGAGATGCATTCGCGCGGCGCGCGCATATGGTACGGTTGACGGCGGCATCGGAGTGCGCAGAATCTGCCACTACGGCGCGCGATTTTCAATTGAAATGATCGCAGCCGAATTATTGTCTATCGATCGGCGGAGGCGCTTATGGCTGATCTACCGGAACATCGGCGCGCGGCGGACAACGGCGGGGAGCGCATACCGATGCGCGCGGAGAACGTCCGCGCAGGGATGCGGCTCGGGCCGATCTTTTATATCGTTTCGGCAGAGCAGATCGGCGCGTTCGCGCGCGCGATCGGCAGCCGAAGTCCTGTCCATGCCGGTGACGACGCAATCGCGCCGCCGACGATGCGCCTGCTCGATTACGCGCTCCTTATCGCCAGGCATTTCAAGGGCGGTAAGGGAGGAGTGCACGCCAAGCATTGGTGCGAGTATCATGCGCCGATACGCGCGGGACAGGCCGTTCGCGTCGACGGCGTCATGACCGAGGCGACGCATAGACGCGGCAAATTTTATTTCACGCTCGAATACGAAACCCGCGACGCCGCCACCGGCGAGCTGCTCACGCGGCAGGCTATAACCTCGGTGCTGCTGAGCGAAAAGGGGCGGATGGAATGAGTCAGGAACATCTGCATTTCAAAGAAGGCGAAGAACTTGTCGCCGCGCCATACCTGCTCGATGCCGATGCGGCTGAGGCGTACGGAAAAAGCGTCAAGGAGCCGCCGCGCCGGCGGATCAAAAATATTCATAGCGATCCGGCGGCGGCAGCCGAGGCGGGATTCGCCAAGCCGATCGCGGCGGGCGAGCAGACGATTGCGCTCGTGATACAGTTGATCGCCGACCGCTGCGGCGAGGCCTTTTATCGCGGCGGACGCTTCGAGGCCGCGCTGGTCAAGCCGGTGCTCTACGGCGACACGCTTAGGGCTTTCGCCCGCGTCGAGCGAATCGCGAACGGATTCGCGGAGCTGTCGATTCGGGTCGAGAATCAGCACGGAGAAGCGGTGCTGACCGGCGTCGCGCGTGCGCCGATCGCGTCATCGGCCGCCTCAGCATGACCGACGCGGGCGTATCGGCCACGCGGAAGCCGGTTATCGCCAAACCGCGCGCGCCGCTGTGGCGCAAGGCGATCCCGTACGCCGGCACGGTCGTGATCTTTGCGTTGATCTTCTGGCGGATCTCGGCGTCAAAGGTCGCCGCCGATCTGCGCCGGGTTCCGATCGCGGAGTTCGTCGCGATTTTTCTGCCCTACTCGATCTTCTATTGCGTCATCGATTCGTACTGCCTGACCTGGGTGGTGCGCCGCTTCAACGCTCCGATGCGCTGGCGCGACATTCTGCCGATTCGCGCGAGCATGTACGTGCTTGCGATGCTGAATACCGGCCTCGCGCAAGGTGGCGTCGCGTATTACCTGCATCGCAAAGGCGGGTTCTCGTTTCTCTCCGCGCTCAGCTCGATTTTGTTTATCGCGATGCTCGAGATCTACCAGCTGTTCCTGTTCTCGACCGTCGGAGTGCTGTTCTACACGCCGATTGGCGCGACGCAGGCGAGGATTATCGGAATTTTGCGCGTGGTTTATTTCCTGGCGTGGATGCTGCTGTTCGGTCTGATGGTTTTTTTCGCGATCGCGCGGCGGCGGCCGAAGATGCGCGAGTGGGTCGAGAATGGACGCGCCGGCGCGATTGCGCGGACGTTTATCGCGGCTCGTCCGATCGATTACGCGGCGGTACTGGCGATCAAGGCGCCGACTTTTCTCGCCTCGGCGGTCGCGCACTTCTTTGCGCTATCGATTTATGGCGTATCGATTCCGGTGATGAAACTGATTTTGTTTCTGCCGCTGGTTTTTCTGGCCGGCGCGCTGCCGATTTCGATCGCGCATCTGGGCACCAGCCAGGCCGCATGGCTGCTGTTTTTTGCCGGGAGCGCATCGCCGGCCAAACTGGTCGCGTACAGCCTCGTCGCGCAGTTCACCTACATGTTCTGCAATGCACTGATTGGACTGTGCTTCGTACCACGAGCCTCGCGAGAGCTGACCGCGATCCGTGAGAACGATCCTGAATCGCAATCCGCATAAAATGTTCAGGCAATAGAGCAGCGTCCGCGTAGTCGGAACCGCTGCGCGAGCGACGGGTCGCTTAGGACGAACTTCGGAGCTCGAGTCCTATTCCACCGCGACTTCGTCAGGAAACAGGAACGTGGTGGCGCCGTCGTCGAACTGCACCAGGTACATGTGCCGATCCAGGTTGTTTACCTCGCGCAGGATTAATGGTTTCTCACCGAAACGATTGCGACCATCATGATCGCGAACCGGTTTCAGTAATCGGCAATTTCGTCCCACCACCGCCGCCTCGATTTGTGTGCTGGCCATCATTGTCTTGTCCTTTTTGCGCCAGTCCGGTCATAAGATTCCGCATCCACCGCTTTCTATTCTAGCAAGGTCCGCGCCTAATATTTAGACGCCTTTGCCGGGCAGCCGATTCGTTTTCCCCAGCTTGTGGAAATCTCTATATTCCGTGGGAAATATCCCAATTTGCAGAATTTCAAACGCTGATTGCCAAGATAGAAACGCTGCTCAGTCTTGCTTTGACAACGCTTTCAAGGCACGTCTTAACCGAACGCGTCGCGCGTCGCATCTTGCGAAGGATGCCGACCCGCGAATATCTGGACGCCGCGAGGTTCCCAATGCCAACCCTCTATCCGCTCGTGATGGGCCGTCAGGCTGTTGTTGCAACGCAGCACTATCTGTCGGCCTCGGCAGGGGCGCGAATCTTCGCTTGTGGCGGAAATGCAATCGACGCGGCTGTCGCCGCGACCTTCGTCGAGGGAGTTGTCAACCCGCACATGCATACGATCGGCGGTGAAGCGCCGATGCTCATCTACTCGGCAAATGCCCGGCGGGTTGTCGCGATCAACGGCAATATGATGGCGCCGGCGCGCGCGACGATCGCGCATTTTCGGTCGCTCGGAAAGGATCTCATTCCCGGCGCCGGATTGCTCGCCGCCGGAGTACCCGCCGCCTTGGGCGCACTTGTCGCCGCGCTGTCAGAATTTGGAACGATGTCGCTGGCGCAGGTTCTGGAGCCCGCGCTCGAGCTTGCCGAGGACGGCTTTCCGATGCACGTCGGACTTTGCGGCGCGCCGTCGGGATCGGACGAGCTCGATCCAGCGGGGGCAGGCGCTTCGATTCGCGCCAACGCCGAAAGATTCCGCACGCGATGGCCGTCTTCGGGGCGAGTCTATCTGCCGGGCGGCGAGGTTCCGAAACCCGGCGACGTGATCAAGAATCCGGCGCTCGCGAAGTTCTTTCGCCGGCTGCTGGATTCCGAATCGGCCGCGAAGTCGCCAGGCCGCGCGGCCGCGCTCGAAGCGGTGCGCGAGCGTTTTTATCGCGGCGACATCGCGCGGGATATCGCCGCGTGGTCGGACGCGCAGGGCGGATTGCTCGCCGCCTCAGACCTCGCGAGCTTTACCACGCGAATCGAGCAGCCGGTAAGCGTCGATTATCGCGGCGTCAGCGTTTTCAAATGTGGTCCGTGGTCGCAGGGTCCCGTATTTCTCCAGCAGCTCCGCGTTTTGGAGGGCTTCGACTTGCGCGCGATGCGCCATAACTCGGCCGAGTACATCCACACCGTGATCGAATCGGCCAAGCTCGCGTTCGCCGATCGCGAGGCCTACTACGGCGATCCCGAATTTACGCGGGTGCCGATGGATGCGATGTTGTCGCCGCGCTATGCCGACCTGCGCCGCGCACTTATCGATCCGAAACACGCGTCGATGGAACAGCGTCCGGGCGATCCGGTTGCGATGAAGGAGATCCTCGATACGGGCGCGAGGGAGTCGCGTCCGTGGGGCCAGGGTACCGTTCATATCACCGCGTGCGACCGCGCGGGGAACATGATCGCCGTCACCGCGAGCGGCGGATGGATTCCAACCTCGCCGGTGATCGACGCGCTCGGGTTCCCGCTCGGCACACGGATGCAGACCTTCTACCTCGACGAGAATCATCCCAACGCGTTGGCGCCGGGCAAGCGGCCGCGCACGACTTTGTCGCCATCGCTTGCGATGCGCGGGGGCGAACCATACCTCGCGTTCGGCACGCCGGGCGGCGATCAGCAGGATCAATGGACTTTCCAGTTTTTTTTGAACGCGATCGATTTCGGGATGGACCTGCAGGAGGCGATTGAAGCGCCCAAGTTCTCGACCCCGCATTTTCCCTCGACGTTCTATCCGCACAACGCGATTCCGGGCGTGCTGCGCGTGGAGGATCGAATCGATCCGCGCGTGCGCGAAGAGCTCGCGGCGCGCGGCCATAAGATCGAGTTGCGTCCGCCGTGGTCAGAGGGCCGCGTGTTGGCGGTCTCGATCGATCGCGCCACGGCAGTGCTGCGCGCAGGCTGCGATCCGCGCGGTCAGGCGCAGCCTGTAATGCCCGCGCAGGCAATAGCACTGTGATGGAAAAGAAGGACGGGGCAATTGTGAGACGCGCGGCAATCGCGGTTTCGGCTATAGTTATGCTGATGCTTGCGAAGACGGGGCTCGGCGCGGAGGCGATAAATACCGCGAAGATTGTCGATCTGACCTATACCTTCGACAGCGCGACGATTTACTGGCCCACTGAGGGACACTTCGAGCATAAGTTCGAAACCTACGGCGAGACTCCGGGGAAGTATTTTTATTCGTCGGCCAATTACTCCGCGCCCGAACATGGCGGGACGCATGCCGACGCGCCGATTCATTTCAATCGCGATGGGCTGACGCTGGACCAGGTTCCGCTGGCGAGTTGCGTCGGACCGGCGGCGGTCGTCGATTTTTCCGAGCGCGCGGCGAAAGATCGCGACGCCACGTTGAGCGTCAAGGATCTCGAGCGCTACGAGGCCGCGTACGGTCGTATCCCCGATGGCGCGATCATCGTGGCGCGTTCCGGATGGGGCAAATACTGGCCCGACAAAAAAACCTACATGGGCACCGATAAGCCGGATGTTGCCGGATTGCGCTTTCCCGGCTTCTCGGCTGATGCGGTCAATTGGCTGCTTAAGAATCGCAAAGTCGCCGCGATCGCGATCGATACCGCCAGCATGGACCCCGGCAACTCGAAGGATTTCCCGGTTCATCGCGCATGGCTGGGCGCCGACAAGCCCGGCTTCGAGAACCTCGCCAACGTGGACAAATTACCGCCAAAAGGCGCGACAATTTTCTGTATCCCGATGAAGATCGGCAAGGGTACCGGCGGTCCGACGCGATGCTTCGCCGTCCTGCCGTAATCACTCCCGTGATAACTCCCGATGGATGCAGGATTCCAATTCTGCTTAATTAGAATGGTCGAAGGCGATCGGGCAGCTTGATCGCGGCTCGATAAGATACGAAACTCCGGGTTCCGCCAATGCCCGGAACGTGCGAGTCGTGCTTTGGCGAACTACCCCGCTGACGATGGAGGAGGGCCGTGCTGCAATTCGTAACTAAAATGATGTCCGTGGTTCTGGTGGCTGTTGCGCTGGCGGTGATGACCGGATGCAGCGGTCAACCGCTCTCGACGCGTGAAAAGGGCACCCTGATTGGCGGAGGCCTTGGCGCGGCTACCGGCGCGATTATCGGCGCCGCGGTCGGAGCTCCCGGCGCCGGCGCGGCGATCGGCGGCGCACTCGGAGGCGTGACCGGGTTTGCAGTCGGCAACTCGATGCAAAACCAGGAAAATGCCAACGCGCAGACGCAGTCCCAGATACAGTCGCAGCAACAACAGCTCGAGCAGCAGCGCCAGCAAATTCAGCAGCTCAAGCAGCAGAACGAAACGGAATAGCCCCGAGCGGAGTCTAATCTGCAAGGAGTCCGGTGAAGCTGATGAAACGCAAGCCAGCGATCATTACAGGAGCGTTAGGATTGGCCGCCCTGTTCCTGGTGGCAGGATGCAGCGGCAGTCAGCCGCTCTCGACCCGTGAAGAGGGCACGTTGGGCGGCGCGGGAATTGGCGCCGCAACCGGCGCGATTATAGGCGCGGCAGTCGGCTCGCCAGGCATCGGCGCCGCAATCGGTGGCGCTGTTGGCGGCGTGGGCGGATTCGCAGTCGGCAACGCGATGCAGAATCAACAGAACGCCAACGCACAAACTCAGTCGCAAATTCAGTCTCAACAGCAGGAGATCGAACAGCAGAAAGAGCAGCTCCAGCAGTTGAAACAGTCACAGGAAACCGAATAACCCAGCCTACGCAGTGATGGGGTAGGCAAGGAGGCCGATCATGCGCACGCGCTCAGGCCTTTTAGCAGGAATTACGCTGGCCGCCGCTCTGTTTGTCGCAGGATGCAGTGGCAGCCAACCGCTCTCGACTCGTGAAGAAGGCACCCTTGGAGGTGCGGGAATCGGCGCCGTCGGTGGTGCGCTCGTAGGCGCGGCGGTTGGCCATCCCGGCGCGGGCGCCGCAATCGGCGCGGGTCTTGGCGGCGTGACCGGATTTGGCGTCGGCAACGCGATGCAGAACAACGAAAATGCCAACGCTCAGACCAGCCAGCAGGTCCAGCAGCAACAGCAGGAAATCGAACAACAGCGCCAGCAACTGCAGCAACTTCAGCAGCAGAACGAGACCGAATAGATCGTTTCACCTGACGATCGAAATCTCCGCGAGACGCCGCCCGCGCGGCGTCTTTCTTTTTGCACCTTGGACATGCTTCGCATCGCCTATTCCGGCTTGCACAGCTTGCAGGCGCGCAGTCCGGCGTCGCGCGCGTGGCGCGCGTCGGCGAAGATCAGCGATCGTCTGGGATCGGCGCGTTTCGCTGCGCAGCATTCCGGGCGGCAGTAGATGTGTGTATGGCGATGCCCCATCACCGCCGCCGCCGGCAGCCTGAGGCTCGAGCCGAGCGCAAATCCTTCGTTGCGCAGCAGCAGGATCTTGTTCTTGACCCCTCCGCCGTAGTTTCCGATGGTTCCGTCGGAGCGAATCACGCGATGACACGGCACAAAGATCGGCACCGGATTCGACGCCATCGTGTTGCCGATCGCGCGCTGCGCGTCGGGCTCTCCGACCGCTTCGGCCAAGCCCTGGTAGGTGATTACCGATCCGATCGGAACTTCCCGCAGGCGCGTGAGCGCACGGCGCTGAAACTCGCTTTCGACCAGGACCAGATCGACCTTATGCGCGAGCACCGCGAAGTCGCCGTGAAAGTAGCGGCGCAGTTTACGATCGATGTCGCTGCGCCAGGTTTCGTTCTCGAGCAGGTCGAAATTGCGCCGCAGCTTCTCAAGCGATCGATCGGCGCTGGAGGTAGATAGAAAGTGGATCGTGGCGAGGCCGCGCGGACCCTCGGCGACCAACAGCCGTCCCAGCGGCGACGCGACTATTCCGATGCGCGCCTCGGGCCGCCGCAGAATCTTCATCGCACGGCGGATTCCCGTCTGCGCGGTGCGCACCAGCGTATCGACGGTGCGTTCGTCGAAGTCGTTTGGTACTTTCGGAGTGATTTGTTTGATCGTCTTCATTGCGATGCCTTCAACTTCTTGAGCGCCTGATACACGCTGGCCCGCGCGCTCTCGGGCGAACATTCCAAAGCGGTTGCGATCGCCGAATATTCCATTCCACCGAATTTGCGCATGATCAGCGCTTTGCCCTGCTTGCCGGGAAGCTTCGCGATCGCGCGCCGGAGCCCGATCACGCCGTCGGGAGAGCTTTCGGTGTGCGGAAAAAACCGCTCGGCCTCGGCCGCCGGATCGCGGCCGTCGTTTACGATCACTCGCGCATAGCGCATCCGATCGCGCGCGCGGTTCCGGCACAGATTGGCCGCAATACTGAACACCCACGGCCGCAGCCCGCTCGGCGAGCGCAAAGTCGGATAGGCGCGGTAGGCGCGCAGCCACGTCTCCTGGAACAGGTCCAGGCTGTCCTCGCGGTCGCGCGTGCTGCGTAAGATGAAGCGCATGATCTCGCGCTCGAGCGACTTCATCGCGTCTTCGAACGGCGGCGGCAGATTGAGCTTTTCCGGCGTGGACATCTCACTACCTATAACCCCGCGCCCGCGGTTTCGTGAATCGGCGCGATACGCTCAATCGGCGGGCGGTAACCGGAAGAGGCAGCTCGCGTTGGCCACGGTCAGCGCCGCGAGAGAATCGGGATCGGCGCCGCGCACCGCCGCAAGCACCTCGAGCGTGCGGCGCACGTATGCGGGTTCATTGCGTTTGCCGCGATAAGGCTCGGGCGCAAGATAGGGCGCGTCGGTTTCGACCATCACGCGGTCCTCGGGAACGATCCGTGCGGCGTCGCGCACCGTGGCGGCGCTCTTGAAGGTCAGAATCCCCGAGAACGAGATATAGAAGCCGAGTTCGAGAAATCGCGCGGCTGCGGCGGCGTCTCCGGTGAAGCAATGGATTACGCCGCCGCCCGGAGGAATTGCGGTTTCACGAACGATCGCGATCACACGATCCTCGGCGTCGCGGCAGTGGATCACGATCGGTTTTCCGAGCTCGCTCGCGAGTTCGAGATGGAGCCTGAGCGCCGCCTCCTGCGTGTCGGCGGGCGAGGGCATGTAATGGAAGTCCAGGCCGCTCTCTCCGATCGCGACGACGCGTGGTGACCGCGCGAGTTCGCGCAGTTCCGCGATTCGTGCGGGCGTGCAGTCCTTGGCATCATGCGGATGCACTCCCACCGCGGCGAAAACGTGCTCGTAGCGCTCGGCGATCGCGACTGTGCGGCGATCGTATTCGACAGGCCCGATCGCGCCGACCGAAACGATCCGAACGATCGATGCCGCTTGGGCGCGCTCGAGCACGCCCTCCAGATCTCCTTCGAGCTTGGGATCCGCCAGATGGCAATGCGTGTCGATGAGCGGCGTCATCGCGAGGCGGTGTCAGTCGCGCTTCTTTTCGATTCGCGGAAATAGCGGAGTCGCGGGGTGCACGCGATGCCCCGGCTTCAACCCTTTGCCGAAAGGCGCGTGCGCGGTAGCTTCATCGACCGCGAGCAGATCGAGCATCTTGCGCGAGGTCACCGGCATGAACGGCTCGAGCGTGTCGGCGGCGACGCGCAGCCCCTCGCACAGGTTCGCCAGAATCTCCGCGACGCGCGGCAGCTTGGAGTTATCTTTGGCCAGGATGAAGGGCGCGGTCGCGACAATATATTTGTTGGCCGCGTCGAGCGCGTGCCAGATCGCCTCGAGTGCGCGGTTGAAGGCAAGATCTTCGATCTGCGCGCCGCTTCGCGCCGCGATTGCGGCGAACGCGTCGCATAGTTCGCGATCTTCAGCATTGGCTCCTGGAGCCGTCGCAAGCTCGCCGGCAAAATACCGCGCTGCCATTGCGAGCACCCGGCTGGTCAGGTTGCCGAGGTCGTTGGCAAGGTCGGCGTTGTAGCGCTCGGCGAGCCGCTCTTCGGTGAAGTCGCCGTCGAGTCCATAAACAACTTCGCGCAAAAGAAAGTAACGAAGCACGTCGGGTCCGAACGTGGTTTCGTAGGCGACGGGGTCCGCGATGTTGCCGGAGCTTTTCGAAAAGCGCGCGCCGCCATAATTCAAAAATCCGTGCACGTTCAGATGACGGTAGAGCGGCAGCCCAACCGACAGCAGCATCGCGGGCCAGTAAACCGCGTGAGTTTTCAAAATGTCCTTGCCGATGAAATGCTCGGTCACCGGCAGAATTTGCGCTAGCGCGCCGGCGCTGGTGTCGGGCAACTCGCTCAGGTAGGCCCAAAAGGCATCGTACCAGACGTAAGTGACGAACTTGTCGTCGAAAGGCATCTCGATTCCCCAATCGAGCCGCGCCTTCGGACGCGAGATGCAGAGATCGGCGAGCGGTTCCGAGAGCATCATGAGCGCCTCGTTGCGATAGCGCTCGGGCCGGATGAAGCCAGGATTATTTTCGATATGCGTGCGAATCCGGCCGCGATATTTTTCGAGCTTCAGAAAATAATTGGCCTCCTGCAAAAACTCGGCCGGCTGATTGTGCTCGGGGCAGATATTTCCCGGCAACAATTCCTTCTCGGTGTAGAAGCGCTCGCATCCGACGCAATACAGCCCTTCATATTCACGAAACTCGATATCGCCGCGCGCGTAGGTTCGCGCGAGCATCTTGCGCACGAACTCCTGATGCACGGGGTCGGTGGTGCGCACGAAGTAGTCGTAACTGATGTTGAGTCCGGCGTGAGCGGCGCGGAACAGCGAACTGATTTTGTCGGCAAAGGCCTTGGGCTCGAGATTCGCCTTCTCCGCGGCGTCGCGATTTTTCTGGCCATGCTCGTCGGTGCCGGTGACGAAGGTCACGTTTTCGCGTCCGAGTTTGCGCCGCATGTAGCGCGCAAAGGTGTCGGTCGCCAGGTATTCGTACGCATGCCCGACGTGCGGCGGTCCGTTACTGTACGTGATCGCCGTCGTGATATGGATTCGCTCAGCCATCGAACTGAGAATAACTCGCGCCGAATCGCGACGCGACCGGATGGCGTCTAACGCCACCGGCCCACACTCGCAGAGAGACTCTGCGCAGAGGGATTCCTCGCGTGCCGCAGCCATCCGCGCGGAAATGACACATTGGCTTGGATAGAAATGATCCACGGAATCAATTCTCTATCCCGCCGCGGCCGCCGAGGATTATCGGCAGTCTCGGGGGACAGGTATATGCCGGGATGTTCGCAAAGAAATCAGTAGGGTGCGCGTCTCGCCCGCCGGCGATGGTGGGTCGGAGGCCCTCCCACCAATGTTCAGGCGCGACGCCAAGTATTGTGATCGCGACAAAGGGAATCGACCTAACCTTTCCCGCACGGTGGTTGTCGATTTTCTCTAAGGAGCCGTAGTCGCAAGCCGCAGTGAAGGATCTCCGCGAAGCGATTCTTCGCGGATCGACTGAGGCCTGCCGCCGTCATTTTGACCGCCGGGAGAAATCCCGAGCGGAGGGCTGCCGCATGTGGCGTCGGCGCGGAGCATGGACGCCTCGGGATTTCTCGCCTAGGGCTCGAAATGACGACCCCAGGGAACCGCCGATACCGAGGTACTTATCCTGCTAAGGTCGCGCCGAGGATTGTCGTGCGGAAGGAGAACTACGGTCCGCAAGGTGGATCATGGAACGAACGTTAGCGGGCGTGTCGAAGTGGACGTTATGGGCGAACGCTGGTTCTCCATCCCGTGCGGCACGGGTTAGGGGTTAGGTCGATCTTTGTTTTTGCGGACCTCGAACTCCGCACGCTAATTCTGGCGCGAGGTTACCAGGTCTTCGAGCGTCGCCTCCACGACCGGGCCTTCGTTGTCGAGGGCGATCATCACCGTCTGTTTCAGGATGTTCTGGCGGACCACTTTGCCGTCGCCCTTTACCGATTGGACTCGCTTGCCGAGATTCGGGAGCACTTTCTTTAGTTCGAGATAAGTTCCGTACTCGTACTTGAGGCAGCATTTCAGCCGTCCGCACATCCCGGCCAGGCGCGAGGGATTGAGCGCGAGTCCCTGTTCGCGCGCCATCTTGACCGTGACCGCGTCGAAGTCGCGCAGAAACGATGAGCAGCAGAGCTCGCGGCCGCATGGACCGACGCCGCCTGTCACCTTGGTTTCGTCGCGCGCGCCGATCTGTTTCATCTCGACGCGGACCCGCAGCGTATTGGCGAGGTCGCGCACCAGGTCGCGAAAGTCGATTCGTCCTTCGGCGATAAAATAGAAGACGACCTTGCGGCCGTCGAAGCTGTACTCGGCGCTGACCAGTTTCATCAGCAGGTTGCGCTCGCGCAGGCGCTGGAGGCACAAATGGCGCGCGCGCTCTTCACGCAAAATATTTTCGTGTTCGACGTCGAAGTCGGTTTCCGACGCAAGCCGCATCACCGGCTTCATCGCGGCGAGGTTGAGAGTTTGCGCGGGTTCGTGCGGCTCGATTTCGACCGTCCCGACGCGGGTGCCGTTCTCGGTGTCGATCAGCACGCGATCGCCGCGCGTAAGCGCGATACTGCCGGCCAGGTAATTGTACAGATGCCCGGTGGTCTGCAGGCTTATCGCGACGATTTTGGGCAGCTCGGCGCCACCCTCGAAAGGATCAATATCGCGCGCGCCATCAATTGGCATAATTCACTCCGCTTGATCCCGAATCGCCTCGGCGGCGGTCATCCAGAATTGCTCGGCCTGCATCCGCGGATTCGCCATCGCATCGACGGCGCCGCGCGCTTTGACCGCTGCGGCGAGGCAATCGACGATCGCGCCGGTCGCGAGGGCCTCGGCGAGCTGCCCGATCATTTTCGCTTCCTCGTCTTTTGATCCGAGATGCGATGCTTCCGGAGCGCCGAGCAGCTTGAGACATAGTACTTCCTCGAGCATCCGCGCAATCAACTCGAAGTGGCCTGCCGCCTCGTCGCGAGTTTTGAAATACTCCTGTGCGATCTGTTGCGCGCCGGCGAAGTCGAGCGAGCGTGCGCGCGCGATGGCGGCGAGCAGTTCTTTCATTGGCGGCGCATCGCCCTCCAAAAGCGCGATCGCGCGTGCCGCGCTGCCGCGTGCCAGCCGCGCCGCGGCGGCGTTCTTTGCGTGATCGCCGATGCCGCGCGAGGCGAGGATTGCCTCGATATCGGCCGGTGGCAGCGCGCCGAAGCGCACCGGCCGCATTCTCGAGCGCACGGTATCCAGGAGCGCGCGCTCCGACGACGTGATCATGAAGATAATCGCGTGGCCGGGCGGCTCCTCCAAAGTTTTGAGAAGCGCATTTTGCGCGGGCAGGTTAAGGGTCTCGGCGTCGTCGATAATCGCGATACGCGCGCCCCCGCGCGAAGGCTTTATGCCGAGCTGCGCGATAAGAGTGCGCACTTGCTCGATCAGCACGTTGCTGCGGCCGGCGGCGCGGCCGATACGGACGAAATCAGGATGCGTTCCCGAGGCGATTTGCACGCACGCCGCGCAGCAGTCGCATCGAGGAGCCACCACCGCGCTGCGCGGACGAGTAGCCTGCGCGGGTGCGATCCGAACAGCGCATCGCTCGACTGTGCAGCAAAATCCGGCGCCCGGCGCACGCTCACAGAGCATCGCATGAGCCAGCGCGGTCGCGACCAGGCTCTTTCCAGTGCCCGCGGGTCCGGAGAACAAATATGCGTGAGACGGGCGAGATTGCAGTTCCGCGAGCAGACGCTCTGCGAGTTCGCGATGCGCACGCAGGCCGGTCAGAGGCATCGGCGTTTGACCAGCGCGATCGCTGCCGTGTAGATATCGGCGCTGACGGTTTCGAGCGGGCGCGACGCGTCGATTACTACGACGCGATCCGGTTCCGCTCGCGCGATCGACTGAAAGCCCTCGCGCACGCGGCCATGAAATTCAGTTACTTCGCCTTCGAAGCGGTCGGGTCCGCGCGTCGCGCCCTTAACTCGCGCGCGGGTGCGTTCGAGCCCGGTTTCGACTGGAAGGTCGAGCACTATAGTAAGCTCCGGCATCATCCCGTCAGTCGCGAGCCGGTTAAGATCGCCCAGCAGCTTGAGATCGAAACCGCGGCCGTAGCCCTGATAAGCAGTGGTCGAATCGGAGTAGCGATCGGAGATTACGATCGAGCCGGTGGCGACGGCGGAGCGCAGTTTCTCGCGCACATGTTGCGCGCGGTCGGCCAGCACCAGCAGCAGCTCGGCGGCAACATC
Organism: Binataceae bacterium (SeqCode); assembly: GCA_050736695.1. Lineage (GTDB taxonomy): Bacteria > Desulfobacterota > Binatia > Binatales > Binataceae > JBARDN01. Next base: position 25,130 of record JBOHWH010000032.1, read on the forward strand.
GAGCGACACGGCGGGATCGAGAAAGATCGATCTGATCGCCTCGCCCGCGCGGGTTCCACCGGGTTCGTGGGTTACCACGACGTGGCGGCCCTCGGCGCGCAACGCATCAGCGAGGATTGCGGCTTGGGTCGTCTTGCCGGAGCCTTCGACGCCTTCGAGTGTGATGAAAATTCCCTGTGCCATTACCCGCCAAGATACCAGCGTGCGAGTTGCGGCTGAAAGAGTGCAAACACGCCGGCCGCGATCGCCAGAAACGGTCCGAACGGGACCGTGGTCTGCAGGATCGATGCGTCAGCCTCGACCTGATCGCCCGCGGGATCGGCAACCGGCGCGGCGGTTTTGCCGCCGGTCATCGCCAAGGCGATTCCACCGGCCGCGCCGACCAGCGAGCCGAAGAACAGCGTGAAGATCACGCCCGGCCATCCAAGGAATCCGCCCACCATCCCGAGCAGCCACACGTCGCCCATCCCAACGCCCTCGCGTCCGCGCACCAGCTCATAGAGAAATCCGGTCAGGAACAGCACGCCGCCGCCGGCGAGAATTCCGATGACCGAGCTTTTCCATCCGACTTCGGGGACGAATAGCGCGACCAGGACGAGACCGGCGAGCATCCCGGGAAAAGTGATTAGATTCGGGATCAGGCGCCAGTCGTAATCGATCAGCGCGACGACGAAGAGCGCGGCGCACAGAATGAAGCGCGCGACCGCGTCGCCGAGCGGAAAGTTCAGGTACAGAAAGAGCGCGATAATTGCAAGCCCGAGCTCGGTCATGAAATGGCGAAACGGAATCGCCGCGCCGCACATCAGGCATCGCCCGCGCAGGCCGATGTATCCCAGAATCGGGATATTCGTCCAGAACGGGATCGCGCGCTCGCAGCTATCGCAGAACGACCGCGGCGAGACGATCGAAATATCGCGCGGCAGCCGAAACGCGACTGAATTCGCGAAGCTACCGGCGACCGCCCCGAGTACAAAGGCCAGCGCCGCGCCTATTCCGCTCGGCAGATCCATCCTTGCTCCCCCTCATCGCCCGCAATTCTCTCCGGCTCGTTTCCTCCCCGGCAGGACGTATCCCAGCGACAAGCTATTACGGATGATTGTGCGCCGCGCAGAGATCGATTGCGAGATCGTAGGTCGCCTTGATTCCGCGGTTGAGATTGTCGATCGAGAGCCGCTCGTCGACGCCGTGAAAGCGCCGCTCTTCGCTGGGCGGCAGCACGATCGGGATAAAGCCGTAGGCCGGCACGCCCTTTTCGCGCAGAAAGCGCGAGTCGGTGCCGCCCGAGGTCATCCACGGCACCACGTAGGTGCCGGGAAAATCCGCCGCGATCACGCGTCCGATTGCGTCCCACATCTCGCCGCTGGCCGGCGAGGGCGGTGGCGAATCGGGGCTCTGAAAAGTATCGATCGAAATTCGGTCGTCGTCCAGCAGCGCGTTCATCCGCGCGATGAATGCCTTGGGATCGGAACCCGGCAGCAGGCGGCAATCGAGTCCGGCTTCGGCGCTTGATGGAATCACATTTATCTTGAGGCTTCCGTGCAGCATCGTGGGCGAGATGGTGTCGCGCAAAAGCGCCCTTAGGTTATCGGCGCGCAGCGGACCGTCGAGCGCGTACCCGAGAATGAAAGGCCAGCCGAGATGTCCGAGCTCGAACGAGGCGGGGAATTTTTCGTGCGGCGCGATCACGTCGAACGCATCGCTCATGATCGGAATCACGCGGATGTCGGGCTGATTCTTCAAAAGCCGCGCGAGTGCCTGGATCAGAATCAGAGTCGGATTGTCGGCGGTCGGTACTGAGCCGTGTCCCGCCTGTCCGCGCGCGGTCAGCTTGAGCCACATCACGCGCTTCTCTGCGATCGCGACGTTGAACATCGGCGTGCTGCCGCCGAACGGATCGATACCGGCGGAGCCGCCTTCGTTGACCGCGAACGCGGGATCGATCGCGTCCCAATGATTTTTCACCATCCACTCGGCGCCGTCGCGGCCGCCGGCCTCCTCGTCGGGATTTATCATCATCTCGACTCCGCGGCGCAGAGCGACGTGATTGCGTTTCAGCGCGAGCAGCGTCGCGAGCGCCATGATGCCGTGCGCCTTGTTGTCGATCGCGCCGCGCGCCCATACGTAGCCGTCTTCGAGGTCGGCGGAGAAGGGCGGATGCGACCAGTCGGCGGCGACGGCGGGCACGACGTCGGAATGCGACATCAGCATCAGGGGCTTCACTCCCGCGGGACCGGGGAGCCGCGCGACGATCGTCATCGCGCCGGGTACGCTTTCGAACGTCCGGTTGTCGATTCCTTCTTTGTCGAAAATCGATTTTACATAGGCGATCGCGGCGGCGGTGTTGTCGGGTGGATTGGTCGTATCGAAGCGCAAATAGTTTCGGTAGTAATCGAGCGCCTCTGCGTCGAGCCCTTTCCAGTCCGGCGCGGCGAAATCGGTGGCGCGCGCGGCCGGCGCGCGGATGATTGCCACGCACAAAGTTAGTATCGTGAGAATCGAAATCAGTTTTGGCATCGATTGTCCCTTGGGGCGCGCGTCACTTCTGAATCTACTTCTGGCAATTCGGGCAATAGAAGCTCGCGCGTTGTCCGACCACGATATTGCGAATCGGAGTCGCGCACGCGTAGCAGGGTTTTCCCTCGCGTCCATATACCCGCAGGCGCGCGGCGAAGCGGCCGGGGCGTCCCTTCGAGTCGCGATAGCTGCGAAAGGTGGTGCCGCGGCTTCCAATCGCGGCGCGCAGAATCTCGCGCGTGAAGAGCACGATCTTTTTCATCTCGGCGGCATTCACGCGTCCCGCGCGACGGGTCGGCCGCACGTGAGCGCGGAACAGAATTTCGGAAGCATAGATATTTCCGATTCCCGCGACGATTCGCTGATCCATGATCAGGTTCTTGATTGCGGAGCGCCGTCCGCGCGCCTTCTCGATCAGATAATCCGCGGTGAACGATTTGGAGAATGGTTCTGGTCCGATCGCGCGCAATTCGGCGCTGGTGTCCAGCTGGTCGCGCGCCATCAGCCTGACCATCCCGAAGCGGCGCGGATCGTTGAACACCAGGCGGGTTTTGTCGTCGAGAAAAAACTCGATGTGATCGTGACGCGGGTCTAAGTCCGCGTTGTCGAAACCGGTCCGGCGATGCGTCAAGCTGCCGCTCATTCCGAGGTGAATCAGGATAACGTGGTCGCCGTCGAGATCGATGATCAGATATTTTCCGCGGCGCGCGATCTCGCGAATTGTGCGTCCCACGATCTGCGCGGCGAATTGGCCGGACGCTTTGCCCCGGAGCGGAATCTGGCTGATTCGCGCGCCGACAATCACGCGGCCGATCGCGCTGCGGCGCAGGATTCGCCTGAGCGATTCGACTTCCGGCAATTCAGGCATCGGCTACCTTCAGATCGGCGCCGAGTTCGTGCGCAAGCCTGAGCAGATCGGTGACGGAGAGAGTTTCGGCGCGGACGCCCGGATCGATCGCGGCCCGCCGGACCGCGGCCTCGATTTTCGCGGCGCCGATTCCTAGCGTATGGCCAAGCGCGTTGCGCAGGGTTTTGCGCGGCGCGGAAAAGGCTGCGCGCACTGTGCGCAGGACTAAAGCTTCATCGGCGGCGGAGAAACGCGGCGTGCGATACGGGCGCATCACCAGGACTTCAGCATCAACCTTGGGACGCGGATGAAAATTGCCGGCGCCGACGCGAAAGTGCGCTTCGATCTCGAAGTACAGTTGGGCGAAGACACTGAGCGCGCTGTACGCCGACTCTCCGGGGCGGGCGCGAATTCGCTCGCCGACTTCGCGCTGGAACATCAGGACCATCAGATCGATCGTGCGCGAATCGCCGCACAGGCGGCGTAAAATCGCGGCGGCGGCGTTGAAGGGAAGATTCCCGACGACCTTGAGCGGGCCGTGATCGAATACGCCGGCGAGATCGGCTTCGAGGAAATCGCCCAGGACAATCCGCGCGCGGCGATCGCCGGCAAATCGCTCCTGAAGCCTTTCTACGAGGCGCGGATCGATCTCGACCATCGTAAGGAGCGCGATCTGATGCGCTGCGATTCGCTCGCTCAAAATTCCCAGCCCGGGGCCGATCTCGAGCACGTGGTCGCCGGGGGCGAGCGCGGCAGCATCGACGATCCGATTTGCGATCGCGGCCTGGACGAGGAAATTCTGCCCGCGCGATTTGGACGGGCGCACGCCGACCGCCGCCAGCGCGGGTTTTGCGCGGGCCGGCGCGGACGGTTCGATGCTCAGGGGACGCGGTGATTTCGGCACGGATCGCATCGAGATAAATCTTCTAGAGGCGGAGATTCGCTTCCGCGTCGATCGAAAGATCGTCGCGCTCGCCGCGGAGCAGGCGCCAGCTTCCCGCCAGCGCGATCATCGCGGCGTTGTCGGTGCAGTACTTGAGCGAAGGTGCGACCACGCGAAAGCCCTCGCCGGCGCCCGCCTCGGCCAGGCGCGCGCGCAGGCGGGAGTTCGCGGCGACGCCACCCGTCAGCGCGATCGTGCCGGCGCCAAGCTCGCGCGCGGCGGCGATCGTCGGCGCCACCAGCATATCGACGACGGCCTCTTGAAAGCTCGCTGCCAGATCTCGCGGCGCGGTGGCGCGTCCGGGAGCGCCTGCCAGAAAAGTTGCGACGGCGGTTTTGACGCCGGAAAAACTGAAATCGAGCGGAGCACCCCTGACCTTCGCGCGCGGAATTCTCACCTGCTTTCGATTTCCCTCGCGCGCCAGATCGTCGATCACCTTGCCGCCCGGATACCCAAGCCCCATAAGCTTCGCGACTTTGTCGAAGGCCTCGCCGGCGGCGTCGTCGCGCGTCGAGCCGAGGCGGCGGTAGCGCCCGAAATCCTCGACCGCGAACAGCGCGGTATGCCCGCCCGAAACGACCAGCGCGAGATACGGCATCGCGATTTCGTTTTCGAGCATCGGGGCGAGAATATGACCCTCGATATGATTAACTCCGACCATCGCGGTTCCGCTGGCCTGAGCGATTCCCTTCGCGCACATCAATCCAACCAGTAGCGAGCCGACGAGCCCGGGCCCGCGAGTCACCGCGATTCCATCGATCTGAGCGAGCTTTGCGCCCGCTCCGTCGAGCGCGCGCCTGATCACCGGCAGGATCGTGATCACGTGGTTGCGCGACGCGAGCTCGGGAACGATACCGCCGTACGCGCGATGAATATCGTCCTGATTGGCCACAGCGCTTGCGCGAACCGTGGCGACACCGGCGCGAGCGGTTTCCACGATCGCGGCGGCGGCGTCATCGCAGGATGATTCGATTCCGAGAATTAACATGGTTGGCTGAGTCCGATGCCGTCCCGTTGCGATGAGAATAATCCGCTCGAGAGCCGGCGGAAAGAATCAGTCGTTGGGCGGCGCAGTCTCTGCCGGCGGCCCCGGTGGCGGCGCCACGACCGGCGGAGGAAGCGCGACCACGCCCGCGGGCGGTGGCGTGATGTCGGAATCATTTGGCGGACCTTCAGGCGCGACGGGTGCGGTGGGAGTAATCTCCGGCGCGACGCGAGTGTAACCGACCCGTGCCATCAGGTTTCCGGGATCGGCGGCGATCGCCTGCTGATACGCAGCCGCGGCGGCATTGATGTGATCGGACTGTTCATAGGTCAGGCCCTCGAAGGCGAGCGTCTCGCCGAGCCAAGTCGGATTGTTTGTGCCGAAACCGATCTCGGCGCGTTTGAAAAAGCTCAGCGCCTGGTCGTTGTCTTTTTTCGCCACGTAAGCGCGGCCGAGATAAAAATAGGCGTAGGGATTTCCCGGGTCGATTCCGATCGCGCGGCCGAGCGTCCGAATTGCTTCGTCCGGACGATTCGCGACAATTTGCCGGCGAGCCTGTTCTGTCGCGCGCAGCGACGCTGCTCGCGCTGGCGACGCCTCGGCGGCGATCACGGCGTCAAGCGGAGCGTCGCTGACCCGCAGCGTCGGCGTGATCGCGCCGATATCGAGCGCGGCTTCATCGGCCGACGTCGGTATCGGGATTGGCTCGCTGAAAACCGGGGCCTCGGCCGGCGTCGCCGAAGGAGTCGGCGACGGGGCAGGCGGCAGGTTTCCATTGGCGTCGGGAGTGGGCGTGATGGTGGGAGTCGGCGTGAGATCGGCGGCCCCGATCGATTCCTCTTCCAGCGCGACGACTATCGGCGCGTGAGACGCTCGCGCGTGCGCCGATACGGGCGCGGCAAAGATCACGATCGCGGCTGCGATCGATAAAACAGTTGCGCGCGGCACGGTGTGGTCTGAGCGCATCAGTCGTTGGGGTCGGCGGTGGAAATGGACGGTTCAGGCATCGCGCGCACGGAAGCGGGAATCGTAGTGGCGCGGTGGGCCGGACATGGATCGGCGGGCTTCATCGCCTTTGGAAATACCCCTTCGATCGAAAGCGGGCCACCCGGCGCGGCTTTGCAACCTGTAGTTGGATCGACCCATTCACGCACAAGGCCGGGAGCCAGCGTGAAATCCAGCGCGGGGCGCGACGCGGTTGCGGCCTTCATGAAGTTGGTCCACGCGGGCAATGAGGCTTGCGCGCCGGTCAGCCCGAGAGGCTCCTTCTGGTCGAAGCCGGTCCAGACGACGGCCAGCAAATTGGGCGTGAAGCCGCCGAACCACGCGTCTTTCGCGTCGTTGGTGGTGCCGGTCTTTCCCGCGGCGGGCCGCTTGAAACCCATTTGGCGCGCGCCGTAACCGGTGCCGTGATCGATCACTTGCTCCATCATGAATTGCATCATCGAGGCGAGCTCGGGCGAGACGACCTGGCGGGCTTCGAGCTCGTGGCCTTCGATAACTTTGCCGTTTTCATCGACGACCGAAGTGACCGCATAGGGCTGAACCTCCTGGCCGTAGCTTGCGATGATCGCGTAGGCGTGCGCGAGCTGGATCGGTGCGACCTCGATTCCGCCGAGCACGATTGACGGGTACTCCGGCAAGTCGCCGAAGCCGAGCTTCTTTGCCATCGCGACCACGCGGTCCAGGCCGATCGTGTACGCGACGCGCGAGGTCGCGGCGTTGAGCGATTCTTCGAGCGCGAACTCCAGCGTGACGTTGCCGAAAAAGCGGTCTTTGTAGTTGCGCGGCGACCAACTCATATTGTCGGCATATTGCCACGTCCACGCGCTGTCATCGACGTAACTGGTTGGCAGAAGTTTTACCGGTCCGCCCTCGAGCGTTTCCTGGAACGCGGCCATATAAGTGACCGGCTTGAACGCGGAACCGGGCTGGCGTTTGGATTGGGTGACCCGATTGAACTGACTCGCCTGATAATTGCGTCCGCCGACCATCGCGCGAATCTTCCCGGTTTGCGGCTCCAGTGAAATCAGGCACGACTCGAGCTTCTGGCTCTTCTCTTTGCGCAGAAGCTTGGGATGCTTGGTTTCGAGGTCGAGCAGGTTCCTGGTAATCGCGGTCTCGGCGAGCTTCTGCATGTGGACGTCGAGCGAGGTAAAGATTCTGAGCCCCTCGTCGTTGAGCACCTCGGGCGGATAGCGCTCGGCCAGTTCTTTCTTCACGTAATCGACGAAGTAGGGCGCGTCGTTGCCCTCGGCATAAACCTCGCGCGCGTGCAGCGGTTCGACCACGGCGTCGTCGTAAGCGGCCTTGGAGATGTAGCCGTCCTGGAGCATTGAGCTCAGCACTTCGTTGCGCCGTTTTTGCGAATCCACCGGATGGCGCAGCGGATTTAGCCGGTTGGGCGAGCTGATCATCCCGGCGATAGTCGCCATCTCGGCAATAGTCAGATCGCGCGGTTCTTTCGAGAAGTAGTATTCAGAAGCTTCCCAGACGCCGTAGATGCCTTCCTGTCCGCGCTGACCGAGATAAATATCGTTAATATAGTTTTCAAGGATCTCATCCTTGGAGTATTTGCGTTCCGCTATGTATGCCATCAGCGCTTCGGTGAGCTTGCGTTTGTAGCTGCGCTGATTAGTCAGAAAGAAATTCTTCATCAACTGCTGGGTCAGGGTCGAACCGCCCTGCTGGATGTGAAGCGAAGTCAAATCGACCAGAGCGGCCTTGATGATCCGCACGGGATCGACGCCGTGATGCTCGTAGAAGCGATGATCCTCGGCGGCAAGAATCGCGTCGACCAACAGCGGCGGAATCTGGTTGAGCCGCACAAGGCGGCGCTGATCCCAACTGCCCTCGAAGATGCCGCTGATAAGCTCGGGCTCGAGTTCGATCGAGAATATCGGCTTGCCGGTCACGGGATCGCGCATCGATTCGATCGTGTCGTCTTTCGCCAGCGAGATATCGACCAGTTGCCCGCCGAAATTGCCGTATGGATAGGCGAAGCTGTGCAGGAAGATGACCAGTTCGTCGCGCTTGGCATCGAAGCTGTACTCGCCGCGGGTTTTGACCTTGCCGATTTCGGCGCGATGATAATTGAGCCGCGCCAGGCGCTCCAGGAAACCCAGATCGTCGAGGTTCTGGCCGGCATAAACGATGGTGGTATCGGAGTAGATTCGCGATGGTATATTCCATCGCTTGCCGGAAAATCGAGTGACTACTTCCTGCTGTAGCGCCTTGTAGTAGATATTGAAGTAGTAAAGCGCCGGTGGGACGCAAAACAAAACTATTACCCCAATGCTTAGCAGCGCGATCTTGAGAATGCGTCGTGGAGACATCGGGGAACAGGCTTTCCGAAAATTGTTTTCGCGCGCCGCGAGAACCTACGGCTTGATCGCGAAGTAAAGCGTTCCCTCGGCACGCTTGACCAGCAGCAATACTACCTTGCCTTTCGACCCCGCCTTGATCGCGGCCTGGTAGGCGCCGACATCAGTGACCGGCTCGCGGTTCACCTCCAGGACGACGTCGCGTGCGCGCAACCCAGCCTGATCGGCGGTGCTGCCCGGCTCGACCGACGCGATCACCACGCCGTGATCCGAGTCGAGTCCAAGTTCCCTGGCCAACGCGCCGTTCAGATCCTTGACCCGCAGGCCGAACTGCGACGGCAGGCCGGGAGCCTCGCTCTTGTGAGGATTCTCGGCCGCCACAAGCTGCGCTTCGTGAGATTCGGTGATCGTGGTTGAAAGTTGCTTCGCCTGACGGTCGCGGATGATCTTGAGCGCTACCGTTTTGTTAAGCGGCGTGCGCGAGACCATGAGCGGCAGCTCGCGCGAATCGACCACCGGCTTGCCGTCGAACTCCGTGATGACGTCGCCGCGCTGAACCCCCGCCGCCATCGCCGGTCCATGCGGCAGCACCTGCGCGACCAGCGCGCCTTGCGCGTCTTTGAGTCCGAGCGATTGCGCCAGCTCAGGCGTGACCGGCTGGATGTACACGCCCAGCCATCCGCGCGTGACTTTACCCTTGTTGCGCAGTTGCGGCAGCTCTTCTTTGACCAGATTGATTGGAATTGCGAATCCGATTCCCATGCTCGCGCCGGTCTGCGTGTAAATCGCCGAGTTCACGCCGACCACGGCGCCGCGCAGATCGATCAGCGGTCCGCCCGAATTGCCCGGGTTGATCGACGCGTCGGTCTGCAGGAATTGATCGAAATTGTCCGGGATGAAGCGGCCCTTGGCGCTGACGATTCCCGCCGTCACCGAATGGTCAAACCCGAACGGATTGCCGATCGCCATCACCCATTCGCCGACCCGCACCTGATCGGAATCTCCCAGCGGCGCGACCGGGAGATCGCGCCCCGCGTCGATCTTCAGAAGCGCGATGTCGGTTTTCTTATCCTGTCCAATGACCTTGGCCGGATAGGTGTGTCCGTTCTGCAGCGTGACCGTCACCTTCGCCGGATTATCGACCGCATGCTCGTTGGTCAGGATGTAGCCGTCCTTCGAGATAATGAAGCCCGACGCGAGGCTCTTGGAATGCTGATGCCCGAACGGGGCGAAGGGGCCGGAGAATCCGCGATGCCGGCCCGGCTCCTCGCCTTCGCCGCCCTCAGATATATCGGGCTCCTCAGCCGAGATGTTGACCACCGCGGGCGACAGCCGCGCCGCCAGATCGACGAAATCGGGAAACGTCTGCACCTTTGCGATATGCCCGCCCGCATCGGCGGACAGATCGGTCCAGAAGCGCGTTTCAGGCGCCGAAGCGGCGGCGGATGCGCCGGCCGATATCAGAATCGTGGCAACGGCGATCGCCGTGGCGGAAAGCGCGGCTCGGATAAATTTGTGGGGCATTTGATAATGAACGCAGGCGCCGGCTAGCGCGCAGACGGTCTCGCCAGTTCAACGTATTTCATTCTGAGGTCGAATAGAATCGCTTCGATCAGGCTTTGTTCATTCGGATCCAGATTGCCCCGCGTCTTCTCGCCAAGCATCGCGATGATATCGATCAATTGCTGCGCGGCGCGCAGGTCGCGCGAATGTTTGCCCGACGCCGGATCGGGCATTTCGCCAAGTGCGGCCAGCGCCTCGGTCGAAAGCCCGACCAGGAAGGTCACGAAATTGATCTCCGGCTCGGCGTCATGCGCATGCGAATAGTCCGACGCGTTGGCGGCGCCGGGTTTGGGCTCGTCCGGCTGAGCCGCATCCGCGCGAGCCTCGGCAGGTTTGGCTGCTTCGGATTTATCTCCTTCGGATCTATCTTCGCTCTCGGATTTGGCATCGCCCTCGGGCGAGAATCGCCGCCGATCCTGAACCTTGAAGCCTTTGTCTTTTTCTTCTTCGTCGCGCATCGCCACCGCCGCCGAGCCGCCTAGTCGGTGCGCCCGGCCGCCATATTTTCGAGCCGCCGGATACGCTCCTCAATCGGAGGATGAGTCGAAAAGAGCCGCATGACGCCCGCGGCGCTTAGAGGATTGACGATAAACAGATGCGCGGTTGCCGGACCTGCCGACTCCAGCGGCATTCTTTCGTTGGCGGACTCGAGTTTGCGCAGCGCGCTCGCGAGCAAGAGCGGGTTATTCGTCAGGCGCGCGCCGCTCGCGTCGGCCTGATACTCGCGGGTGCGTGAGATCGCAAGCTGGATCATCGTGGCCGCGATCGGCGCCAGGATGCTGATCGCCAAAAGCCCGATGATTCCGCCGCGCTCGTCGTCGTCGCGTCCGCCGAAACCTCCGAGCAGCGCGCCCCATCGCGCGCCGTACGCGAGCATCATCACAGCGCCGGCAAGCGTCGCCGCGATCGAGCTGGTCAAAATGTCACGATTGATAACGTGCGAAAGCTCGTGCCCGATGACACCCTTCAGCTCCTCGCGATTGCAGATTCGCATGATTCCGCGTGTGACCGCCACTGCGGCGTGCTTCGGATTTCGCCCGGTCGCAAACGCGTTGGGCGTGTCGTCGTCGATCATGAACAGGCGCGGCATCGGAATCCCGGAGGTAGCCGCCAGCTCGTTGACGATCGAGTACAGCTCGGGCGCGCTGGTCGCGTCCAGCGGTTGCGCATGGTACGCCGCCAGCACCATCCGGTCCGAGAACCAGTAGCTGGCGAAATTCAGGATCGCGGCGAATCCGAACGCGATCACAACACCGCCGCGTCCTCCGATTAGTCCGCCGATCAGCATCAGCAGCCCGGTCATCATGCCGAGCAGGAATGTGGTTTTGAGGAAGCTTGTCATATTTTGGAATTCAATATCGGGACTTTGGCCGGACGCCGGGCACGCATCTTTTCGAGCGGGAATTGCCCCGAAAACAAGAAGTTAAATAAGGCGTGCGGGGGCACCTCTCGAAGCTACGCCACGGCATTTTGACAGTCAATGTAAAGCTTGCGCGGCATCCGCCGATACGTCCTTGCATGCGTCTTTGAGCGCGTTCAGCACCGGCTTGACCTCCAGCGAATCGAGTTCCGCGGCGCGCACCACGGTGACCCGTCCGAGCGGACGCCACCTGCCCGGATCAGTCGGTCCAAAGATCACGACACCGCGCGCTCCAGCGGCCGCCGCCAGATGCGACACTCCCGAGTCGTTGCCGGCAAATCCTGCTGCGAACGACGCGAGCGCCGCGACGCTCTCGAGCGGCTGCATGGAAGCCGCCGAGATTCCGAAGTCGCGAAACAGAGGCGCCAAATCGACTTCCGCCGGGCCGAGCACCGCGACCGGCCGCAGGCGCATCTGCTCTTCGATTTCGAGCGCCAGGCGTGCGAACTTTTTCGCGTCCCAGTTTTTCTTTGCGCTGCCGCTGCCGGGAAAGATCATCACGAAGCCGCCGGGCACCAGGTCCAGCCGCGAGATCTCGTTCGCGTGTTCAAAGTCTCCGGCGCTGAATTCGATCCGCAAATCGATGGGTTCGTTCGGCGCTCCGATCGATTTCAGATAAAGCTCGGCGACATGTCCCGCGCCGGGCGGGCGAAACTGATGGAACGTCACGGGACCGGCGCTCACTGCGCAGAGCGCGCGGCGATAATTCGCGTCATCGAAGGCAAAGAACGAGCAGATTTTATCGAATTGCCCGAAGAATGTTTGCGCGGCTGGATCTTCCGCGCCACCCTCGCGAAACATCGCGCTCATCTCGCGCCGATCGATCGAATATCCCGCTGCGACGCCAAGCCGTCGTGCAGCGAAATCCGCCAGCTCTGCACGCGCCATCAGTTCGATTCTCATGTCCGGATTCATCCGCCCAAACGCGCGTATCGCGGGAGCCGCGCATATGAGGTCGCCCAGCGCGCCGGGAAAGATGACCAGTACGCGCGGCGAAGTCTCCAATCCGCTCATGCAGATAAAAATAGCATCGCGACTGCCGTGGCGCGCATGCCGCGGTGTCGCATGCGGACGCCATTTACGGCTAGAATTACAGCCATGCCCGTAAGTGTCGCACACTCGCCGCTCGATCTCATCGGCCATACCCCGGTCGTCCGCTTGAACCGCCTGCCCGGCAGGGACGGCGCCGAAATCTGGGCCAAGCTCGAAAACTACAACCCGGGCGGCAGTGTCAAGGATCGAATCTGTCTTGCGATGATCGAGGCGGCCGAAAAGTCAGGCCGAATCAAGCCCGGCGACACGATCGTCGAGCCTACCTCGGGCAACACCGGTATCGGCCTTGCGCTGGTCGCCGCCGTCAAGGGTTACAAGCTGATTCTGACGATGCCCGACACGATGAGCGAAGAGCGCCGCTCACTGTTGGCGGCCTATGGCGCCAAGCTGGTGCTGACTCCCGACACGCGCGGGATGCATGGCGCAATTGCGAAGGCCGAGGAACTGGTAAAAGAAAATCCCGGCTACTTCATGCCACAGCAGTTCAGCAATCCGGCCAATCCCGACATCCATTATCATACGACCGGGGCGGAGCTGGTCGAGCAGATGCCGCGGATCGACGCGTTTATCTCGGGCGTCGGCACCGGCGGCACGGTCACCGGCGCCGGCCGTTATCTGCACGAGCATTGTCCGAACAAGGTGCTGGTGGTCGCGGTCGAGCCAAAGAATTCTCCGGTGCTATCTGGCGGAGAACCCGGCTTCCACAAGATCCAGGGAATCGGCGCGGGTTTTATCCCGAAGAATCTCGACACCAAATCCTATGACGAAATAATCACGGTCAGCGATGAAGACGCGACGCTCTACACGCGGCGGCTTGCACGTGAAGAAGGAATCCTGGTGGGTATCTCGTCGGGCGCGAACATCTGCGCCGGACTGCAAATCGCAAAGCGGCTCGGTCCCGGCAAGATCGTGGTAGTCGTGTTCTGCGACACCGGCGAGCGTTATCTGACCACCGACCTTTTCCAGGCCGAGGGTATTTGAGGTCCCTTGCGATGTCTTCGCAGTTATCACCTGAACTTAATGCCAAGCTCGAGAAGTTGCGCGCGATCTTCGCGCCGATGCGTTCAGTTATCGTCGCGTTCTCGGGCGGAGTCGATTCGACCTTCGTTCTCAAAGCCGCTCACGATACCATCGGCGGCCGGGTGCTGGCGTTGACCACCACTTCTCCGACCATGCCTGAACAGGATCGCGATACCGCGGTTAAAATGGGCGCGTTAATCGGCGCGCGGCATCTGCTGATCGAATCCAACGAGCTCGAGATACCGGGCTATGCGCGCAATCCTCTCGATCGATGCTATCTGTGCAAGTCGAATCTGTTTACGGTCTGCGAAGCGAAAGCGGCCGAGCTCGGAATCGAGGAGATTGCCGACGGCCTCAACCTCGACGATCTGCACGATTATCGCCCCGGCATGAAAGCCGCGTCGGAAAAGCGCGTGCGCCATCCGCTGGTCGAAGCTGGACTGAGCAAGGCAGAGATTCGCGAGCTCTCGCGCGCGATGGGCCTGGAGACTTGGGATCGTCCCGCGTCGCCGTGTCTGTCCTCGCGCTTTCCGTACGGAACGGAGATCACGCCCGACGGTTTGCGCAAGGTCGGGGAGGGCGAGAATCTTCTGCGCGCGCTTGGATTTCGCGTCGCACGCGTTCGCTACCATGGCGAGGTCGCGCGCCTCGAACTCGAGCAGGCCGAGATCGCGCGCATCTTCGAGCCACAGATTCGTGAAATGGTCGATCGCGAGTTCAAAAAAATCGGATTCCGCTTCGTCGCGATCGATTTGCGCGGCTTTCGTTCCGGCTCGCTCAACGAGGGTCTCGTCAAGCCTGCGCCGCGTTCCTGAATCGCCCCGGTCCGTCCAAGCGTAACGTCGCCGATCCCGGGCCTCGCGCAGGGCTACGCGTCTGGAACTGATCTGACGATATTCGATTTGCCGCGGGGCAAGGCGGCCGTGGCGATCTGCAAGAACCTGGACTTTCCCGCGCTGAGCCGCCGGATCGCGAATGCGGGCGCGCGATTCCTGCTGGACCGCTGCAATGATCGCGTTTCCGGCACTGAGCGTCCGCCACACCTCAAGACATCCGTAGCCGCGTAGCCGCCATCCGGATGCCAGCGGGTTTGGGCGCGATGCCCGCAACCGGTCGAACCTGTTATCGCAATGCTCTACGAGATGCGTGAGCGCCCCTGCATCCTGAAACCGATCAGTGATCGCGTGAAGCGAGGATCGCGTCGGCCATCGCCAGATCCGCGGGCGTGGTAATTTTGAGATTTGGCCACACGCTTTCGACCACTTCGATTCGCGCACCGATGCGCTCGGCCAAATCAGCGTCGTCGGTCGCGGAAAATTTCTCGCCGATCGCGCGCTCATGCGCGGCGATCAGGATCGATCGGCGAAATGCCTGCGGCGTCTGGGCCTGCCACAACCCCGCGCGCGCGATCGTCGCGGTGATCGCGCCATCGGTAACACGCTTTAAGGTGTCGGCTACCGGGATCGCCGCGATTGCGCCGCCCGCGCGCTCAGCGGCGAAGAGGCATGCGCCGAACAGATCGGGATCCGCCATCGGCCGCGCGGCGTCGTGCACGATAACGAGGTCGCTTTCGGCGCTGACGAGTGCGAGCGCGATTCGCACCGAATCCTGACGTTCCGCGCCGCCCGGCGTAAATTTGATCGGCAGATGTTCCGCGCCGGCGGCGAGTGCCTGGGCGCGCGCGGTTTTTTCCATCCCGGCTGGAACCGTCACGATAATCTCAACAACTCCGGCGACCCGTGCGACCGCCGCGAGCGAGTAGTAAAGCATCGGATGGCCACCGAGGGGCACGAACGCCTTGGGCTCCGCGCGGCCCAGCCGCGACCCGCTACCAGCCGCGACAATTATCGCCGACGCGCGCATCGCGGATAGTTATACCCCGCCGGCGAACTCACTTCGACGCCTGTGCGAAGATCATTGGTGCCGCTGGCATCCTGCCTGCGGTCGACGGCGGGCTGGAGGGCCGCCCACCAATGATTGCGATTGGTTGGCAATCTCGCGCCGAGCGCACGATAGGCGTCATCTCGGCTGAGACCTTGTGGACGGCGGAGTCGCGGCAATGAAATTCGCGACCGCGCTGATCACGCGTTCATCGACGTGACTGCGGATTTGGTAATCCGCCGGGCCTGGCTTTCCTGTGCCCGCGATGAACAGATGATTTAGCCCGGGAAATTCCTTGAAGTTCGCCTTCGGATCGCCGGCGAGCGCTTTTTGCCACATCGCGATATCGATGTCGGTTACTTGATAGTCGCGACCGCCGTGGAGGACGAGAATCGAGATGCCGAGATCCCGCGCGAGCGTGAACTCGTTGCGATTATTCAGGTCGGTGAAATATCCGACCGGCGCTCCCGCGACCATCATCGAAGGTGGCAGCTTGCCGGCCTTGATTGCGGCGTCGAGTCGTTCGATCTGCGCGATTTTGTCGGCTGGCGCGCCGAGATAGCGCATCTGGGCCGCCATCGCTTCGAGGGTGCCGCGTCCCGCCGGCGCCATGAGCACCAGACCCGCTATCCCGCCCGCATGCTTTGCGATATCCGGCGCGACGAAGCCGCCGAGGCTGTGTCCGACAATGAAAATCCGCGCTGGGTCGACGTCTTGCCGTGCGCGCAGGATCGTGATCGCGACGACCGCGTCCTCGATATATTCCTGATCGATCGTGAGGTGAGTTGGATCGGCGTCCTTTTGCGCGACGGTCCGTTTGTCGTATCGCGATATCACGATCCCGCGCGAGCTCAGCCCTTCGGCAACATCCTTGTACGGATGCTCGGCGCCGTCGGCGCCATTCATATCGGTCGGACCGGAGCCGCCGACAATCACGGCGGCCGGATAAGGCGGCTTTCCGGTCATCGGGACGGTCACGATTCCGGCCAGATCGTTAGGCGGTGTTCCGATGGCCACGTCTTCGGAGAGAAACGCATGGGCGTGTACGTGGGCCGGTGGCGACTCGGGCGCGGGCGCGCTGTCAGCCATCGGATCGAACAGGAGCGTATGCACCTCGTCCGCCTCGTTGACTGCGATCGTCGCGCGCATCCGCTGCCCGCGCGCGAAACTGAGTTCGAGTAGACGCACCTGCAAATCGCCGATTAACTCGCGGCCGACCGTCTTCCATCCGGTTAGAGTTCCATCGCCGCGGATCAGTTCGGTCCAGACCTGCTTGAGTTGATCGGTGGAGAGCATGCCGCGTCCGGAAGGATCGAGCATCGCGATAACGTCGGCAAACCTGCCGTCGCCCAAGCTCGTGACCAGCTTGTCGCATCGACGGTCGGCGCCTCGCGCGGAAGCAAGCGCCATGCCCGCGAGAAAAACAATCGTGAGGCAGATTGCTACAGAAAATTGCGGCCAGCGCCGGCGAAAAAAAGAGAGCCGAAAAACTTCGGCCCTCTTTGTGTTCATATATCCGGCGTTTGCGTATCCGCAGCGCATCGTGCGGATCGGAATCGATTAGTTCGCGAAGATCGTGCGCAGCTCTTCCATGATCTGCTCTTCCGGATGCGCTTTCGCGATCGACAACTCTTTCACGAGCAAACTTCGCGCCGTGTCGAGCATCTTGCGCTCGCCGAACGACAATTCCTTGTCGCTCTTGAGCACCAGCAGGTCGCGCAGAACCTTGGCGATTTCGAGCGGCGAGCCGGTTTTGATTTTTTCCGTGTATTCCCGGTAGCGGCGGTTCCAGGTCTGGGTATCGACCTCGACTTTGCGCTGGCGCAGGATTCGATAGATCTTGTCGACCATGTCTTTGCCGATTACGCGGCGTAGCCCGACCTGCTCGACGTTCTCGGTCGGGATCATGATCGTCATTTTTTCGGCTCCGAGAATTCGAAGCATGTAAAATCTACGCTCGGTTCCTGAAATTACACGCATCTGAATGTCGTCGATAACGGCGACGCCGTGAGCGGGATAAACTACCTTCTCACCTTTCTTGAACGGCAGACTCATTTCGGCTTTGGCGCTGCGCGCGGGCGCGCGAACGGCGGACTTGGATTTCAGCGCGGTTGACGACGACGTGTTCATCACCTTCTGATTTCGCCTGGACAGCATGCGCTACTATGCCATATTTTAACGCGATTTGTAACCCCCCGATTTTCAACGAGTTTCGGGCTGGGGATCATTCAAACAATGTTTGGGCAAATGAAGCCTAGTAAAGCAGCAGTTCCATTACGATCGCGTCCTCTCCGGGGCCGTAGTAATGTCGCCTCAAACGGCGTTCTTCAAATTTATACTTCCGGTAGAGGCGCCGCGCAGGCAAATTTGACCGTCGTACCTCCAGCGTGACCATCAGCGCTTCCTTTGCGCGCGCCTCCGCGATTGCGACGTTCAGCAGCTCGGCGCCGATTCCGGTTCGCCGGAAGTCAGGATGGACGGCGATGTTGAGTACGTGGCACTCGTCGGCGACGATCCATCGGCACAAGAAGCCCGATATAGCCGCCGAATCAGATTCGCTGCCGATCGCCACGGTGAGGCGCGAGAAGGGGAGCGTCAGTTCGCGCTGGAACGAGTTCAGGCTCCAGGGTGTCGGGAACGCGATGCGTTCGATTTCGAGGATTCTGGGAAGATCGTGAGGGGTTGCGTCGCGAATCTGGAGCGTCATCGCAAAACCACCTGCCTGCCCAAGCATAACCCCGCCGGCGCGCGCCGAAAAGAAGGAACTGTCCGGCCAAGCGACGCTGCGTGCCTGATCGGATTCGCAGCTCATCACGATTGCGTCCGGATCGGGTGCAATCTATGTGAAAAGCCACATATGACTGCACAGCGGCAATTGTTCGGCGATGATCGGGCTGGTTCACGCAGTTTTATGGCGGTGACTCCGGCGACAGAGCGCAGCCGAAACGACCCGAGCAGATTCACAACACCCGAAAACTGGATGGAATTCGCGACGAAATTGCTAGACTTTCTCTGGATCCGGTTGAGGCCCGGTTGAGGAATGTGTAGCGCTTACCGGCCTGATTTCGGCCTCCCGCGGATACGAAACAAAATGGGAAGAAGACTCGCACAAAAGAAGCCACGCAGCCCCGGCAAATCATCCCTGAACGTATTTTCACGCGGCGCTGCGCAGTTGATCCGACTCGCCTTTCATCACGATTACGTCCAGCACCTTGTTCCGCATCCGATGCTTGAATGTTGCGACGGCGCTGCCGAACTCGATCCGGGTAAGAAAATCAGCCGGAAACGCGGACGATACGTATGACAGCTTGCGGATCGCCTCGCCGCGAACGCTTGCGCTTATCGCCATCACACTGTCGCCGAGCGCCAGGTTGTAATCGTAGTCGGGCATCTCGTCGGGTAGATTCCAGATCCGCTTGAGCGACGACGCCGGCATCTTGCGCGGCATCTCGAGCCGCACCAGGTATGCGTTCGCATACTCGTGCACAGTGTAGACGGTTCCATAGCGGCGGTCGCGTTCGGTTTTGTCGTCGTGGATATCGGTCTCGAAGCCGTCAAAGGCGACTTTGCGTTCGGTCTTATGCCTGCCGCCGCGAGTGAGCAGGCTGCCCAACGGAGCCAGCGCGAGCCCGTACCAGCATCCGCGATAGATCAACTCCGAAGCGGGCTTGGCATGCACGACTCCCTCTCGCAGCCGCCACGCAGCCTCGCCCGCCGCTATCAGCACTCCGAGCAGAATCCATCCGCGGGTATGGAGCGAGAACAGCGGATCGCCGATCAAAAGAACCGAGATCGCGATGAAGATCGCAGGGTAGAGGATCGAGTTCAGAATCAGGTTGAGCGCGGTCGAACGCGCCCGTGAGAATGCCGCCGTCGATCCGACCGCCGCCTCGAGCGAAGCTTTGATGAAATCGGGCATCGCGCCCAAGACTGGCTCGCCGAGCCGAAGCGCGATTCGCACCGGCAGAGGCGCGCGGCTGACCGGCGCGGTATCGACCCATTCGAGGACGGTATCGAAATTTTCTTCGAGCTCGCCTGCGAAGTGTTTTTCGCCGAGTGGACCGGGCAGCGCGCCGATATCTTTCGGCAGATTCACCATCGCGATCGGCGCCGCGATCGCGGGCGCGATCGCTACGGCGACGGGCGCTGCTTTAGGCGCGGCGGCCGCAGCCGCCGGCTTTGCCGCGGGTGCTCCATTCGCAGTTCCATTCGCGCCATCGGTCGAAGCCGGCGCGGGCGCTGCGGCAGCTGCCGCGGGCGCGGCTTCCGCACTGCCGCCTTCTTTGCGAAAGCGTGAGGGCGCGTCGTCGGCGAAAGTCTCCTCAGGGTGAAGCTCGCGTGCGCGCGCAAGGAGCA
The DNA here is from genome assembly GCA_050736695.1 of Binataceae bacterium (SeqCode). Lineage (GTDB taxonomy): Bacteria > Desulfobacterota > Binatia > Binatales > Binataceae > JBARDN01. Next base: position 45,035 of record JBOHWH010000032.1, read on the forward strand.
CGGATTCGGTCTCCGGATTTGCGGGGTCGGGTATGCAGCAATCGACGGGGCATACCGCGGCGCAGGCTTCATGATCGTGGAAGCCGACGCATTCGGTGCATTTCGC
>JBOHWH010000033.1:0-14285 GCA_050736695.1 Binataceae bacterium (SeqCode)
CTGACGGAGGGCTTCGGATTTCTGACTCGCCTCGAGAACCGGCTCAGGATCGAGAACGATCAGCCCGCGTGGGCAGTACCGACCGACCCTGTGGCGCTGATGCCGCTGGCGAGGCGGATGGGATATCGCGGCCCGCACGGCCCGGAAAGGATGACCCAGGAATTGCGCGAGCGCCGTGAACGAATCCGAACGATCTTCGACCACTACTTCGCCGCCGAACTCGCTCGCTCCGTCTAGGCTTGCATCGAGGCGGCGGTTGCGGCGGTTTCGCCTATCAGTATCGCGACCAGTTGCGCGGCAGGCATTTCTCGGGCGAGCGACGCGCCCTGACCTGCCCATAGCGACAAGTATTCCGGATTGCCCTGTTTCGCCGACGCCGAACGCATCGCGCGGGTCAGAATATTCTGAGCGGGAAACGGCAGCACGGCGCCCGCGTGATCCTTCATCACGCTGACGAACGAATTCGGGATTCCGCGCGCAAGGCGGCCGCTGAATGCGCGTGTGAGGATCGTGCCGTCGTCGCGCGCGCCACGCAGCGCGGCCTTGTAAGCCTGCGCCGCTCCACTTTCAGGGCACATCAGAAATGCGGTTCCCATCTGGACTCCGCTCGCACCGAGCGCGGCCGCCGCGACGATTCCGCGCCCGTCCATAATCCCTCCCGAAGCGATTACCGGAACCTGTACCGCATCGGCGATCTGCGGAACCAGCGCCAGCGTGCCGATGAGGCTGTCTTCGGCGGGAGCCAGGAAGGTCCCGCGATGTGCGCCGGCCTCGCTGCCTTGCGCGACGATCGCGTCGGCGCCCGCGGCCTGCAACGCGCGCGCTTCGGCGACCGTCGTCGCGGTGCCGACGATCTTGATTCCGCCTTTATTGAAACGCGACAGGATGCTCGCGCTTGGAATGCCGAAGGTGAAACTGAATATTGGAACCCTGGCGTCGAGAATCGCTTCGGCCTGCTGCTCGAATGCCGGCATGCCACCGGTCGGGTTCGATGGCGCAGGCAGTCCGAGGCGCGCGAAATACGGCGCGATAAGCTCGAGCATCCGCGACGGATCGCGCGATCCCGTTCCATCGGCGCCGCCAGCGAAGAGGTTAACTGCGAACGGCCTGTGAGTAAGGGAACGAATCTCCGCGATCGATTTCGCGATCGCGTCGGGCGCCAGGTAGGCCGCGCCCATCGATCCCAACCCTCCCGCATTCGATACCGCCGCGACCAGCGCGGGCGTGCGCGCATCGCCAGCCATCGGGGCCAGAATGATCGCGTGCTCGACGCCGAGCAGAGTAGCCAGTTTCCTGAAGTTCTTCATTGCGGTGATCTCTTCAGCCGAAGTTAGAGAAGGTGATCGCTAACCTCATTGGATTTTTTCTCTGTAGTAACTGAGCGCGTCTTCGAGCCGATCGTTGCCCCAGAACATCTCCTCGCCCGCGAGAAATGTCGGCGCGCCAAAGATCCCGAGTTGCGATGCGCGCTCGGACTGGCGCCGCAGCCGGTCTTTGTTCTCGGGCGAGGTCGCGCGCGCGATCACGTCCTGGGCATCCTGCCGTTGTGAAGCAAGGATTTCCGCGATCACCTCTGGCTTCGAGATCTCCCGGTCTTCGCCAAAGTTTGCGCGATAGGTCGCGCGCACGAATTCAGGGCACCATCGTTCATCGGCCGCAAGGCAAGCGACCCGCGCGGCGAGCAAACCATTTCGGGGAAACGTGCTCGGCCGCAAAAGCGGCAAACCATATTTGCCGCACCACCTTTCCATATCGCGCCACATGTAGCGGCCTTTCGCCGGGTAGATATTGAACGGCGAATCGGTCCATCCCTGTGCCGAAAAGATCGGACCAAGCAGGAATGGCCGCCATTTCACCTCGACGCCGCGGGCGCGCGCCTCGGCTTCGACGCGAGCCGCGGCAAGATAGGAATAGGTGCTTGCAAATTCGAACCAGAACTCGAAGGAGGGACTGCTCATGTTCGCTCGCGTCCACGCATCCGGTGACGATCGTCTAATATCATTAACTATCGCCCGCTCATTTCGCTGGCAATGTTTCGACCATCAAAAAGAGCCATCCATCGCACGCCAACTCATTGCAGGCTCACCTTCAGGCCCGCGACAAAATTCACCGGCGGCGACGGGAAGCCGAACGCCGCTTGATAGCGGCGGTCGAGCAGATTCGACACCCGCGTAAACGCTTCTTCGTCGCTGACCCATCGCCACCTTGCGCCGAGCGCATACGATGCGACCAGGTCGAAGCGATCGTACGCATCGTGATTGGCGACGGTGCCTTCGGTCGTGACGTCGTCGCGGTCGCCGACGAATGTATAAGCGAGGCTCGTCGTAATCTTGTCGTGCGGCCGGAGCACGTTGCCGCGCATGTATTGCAAGAGAGCTTGCGCCGAATGCTTGGGCACGCGCAGCGGCTGCGCGCCCGAGCTCACCGACGCGTGAGTCTCGTCCAGAATCGTCACGCTGCCGCTGAAAGTGAGCCCGGGTAGGGGAGTGATCCTCGGTACGATCTCGACTCCCTGCACATCGACGCGCCCGGCGTTTCCCGGCAGCACGCCAAACTCGCATCCGGGACCGACGGTGCACGGCACGGTCACGATCAAATCGTGCACCCGGCGCGAGAAGTAGGTGGCAGTGATCGACGCCAGCTCACCGAAGTTGGTGGTGACGCCGCCGTCGTATTCGCTTGAAATTTCGGGCTTCAGATCCGGATTGCCGAAATCAGGAAAGAACAACTCGTCGAATGACGGCGCGCGAAAGCCTTCGCTATAGCTGCCGCGCAGCGTGGTCGAGATTTTCTCGATCGGGATCGCGACCGACCACGACGGACTGACCTCCTTGCCGAACTGGCTGTTGCCGTCGACGCGGAAGCCTCCGGTCGCCAGCAAATGACCGTCGAAGACGGAGGCCTCCTGTTCGAGATATCCCGCGTACTCCTGGCGGCGCGCGTTGAAGACCGTGGTCGAGGGCACAGTCGAAGGCGGATACACGGCGGACCCGTAATCGCGAGACCAAAGGTCCCTGAAGCTGAATCCCGCCAGCGTGCGAAAGCCCTTGGCCCAGGTGTACACGGCGTTGAGCTCTCCGCCGCGACTTTCATCGGGAATCCGATCGACTTCGCTGCCCGCATAACCAGTGAACGGAACCTCATTGATACGGATTTCGTTGCGCACGAAGAAGGCGTTTGCAGTCACAACCAGATGTTCGCCGAAATGATGTTCGATCACGCCATTGAAGAGCATGAACTCGCTGCGCTGATGCGCGGTCGGGTTATCGGCGATCGGTGGAAAATTCGAGACGGAGAAATCGGACAGGCTGACGTTCGCGCGGTAGTAACGCGCGAAGCCGCGGATAATCGTATCGTCGGTCAGGTGATAATCGAGCCTTAGATTTCCAGCCAGATTATCGGAGCTGTCATTGACAGGACGAAAACCCTGGGTCGAGAAATACGAGAGCGCGCCCGAGAAGCTCAGGTCGTCCTGCGCGCCGGAGAATGTCGCCACTTGGCGCTCGGTCGCGCGATTGCCCCCTTCCGACAGCAGCGAGAACTGCGGCGCGCCTTCGCCTTCTTGCGAGAGCACGTTGACCACCCCGCCAATCGCCTGCGAGCCGTAGAGTGAGCCGCCCGCGCCGCGTAGAACCTCGATCTGATCCACATTTTCGGTGGTCAGATTGGAGATGTCGAACTCGCCGCTCGAGCCGGTGTTGAGCTCGACGCCATCTACCATGATCAACGTCTGCGCCGCCGTTGAGCCACGGATCGATACATCGGTAACCCCGCCGGGCGATCCGCTCTGCGTGATCTGCACGCCCGGCACTTGTTCAAGCGCAGTGCCGACATGCTCGATCTTCTGCGAATCGATCTGTTCGCTGTCGATCACGCTGACCGTGGTGCCGATCTCCGCGATCGGCTGCTCGATCCGGGTCGCGGTCACCACCATCGTCTGAAGCTTGGTTTCGCCCGGTGACGGCGACGCGGCAGGTTGAGCAGCGGCATTGGAAGAGTTGGCTGAGACCGTCGGTCGCGCCGACGGAGTTGATGAGGCGGCGGCAGAAGGGCTTGGCAACGGCGCCGCAAGCACTCTATTCGCGCTGATCACGATGATCAAAACTCCGAATGACAAGACCGAGAATGAGATGAGACCGGCGATTCGTGGCATGAACTCCTCCGCGTTCGTCCGCCATTCGCGAAGGAGCTCCGCACCCGAGATCGAAAAACCCGATCCCTGGCGCGAAAGGATCGGGCTTCGAGCCGAAAGCGGCCCGCAGCCACCCTCCCCGCGGAAGGCAGACTTGAGTTACCCGGCCGGTCTCCTGGCTTGGGGTTCGTCCTCGGGCCCGCCTTCCCGCCGGATGGCAGTGGCATCGATGGGCCGTCGTCCCCCGTCACAGTTGCGGGGCAGCGCCGGAATTTCACCGGCTTCCCGAACACCGGGTGCGCGCACAGAATTACGCGCGAAGGCCTTCCCAGTCAACCCGGCGCTTAACGCGAGATTCGAACCGGGCGAAATAGCGGTGTAGTCTTGATTCTTCGATGGGCAAGGTCACGTTGATAACCGGCGGTGCGCGTAGCGGCAAAAGCGCGCACGCATTGCGGATCGCGGAGAGCTACCGGGCCGCGCGGCGGTTTTTTCTCGCGACCGCGGAGCCGCTCGACGACGAGATGGCGGCGCGAATCGCGCGGCACCGCTCTGATCGCGCGAATTGCGGACAAGACTTCACGACCGTGGAAGAACCGGTCAATCTGTCGAGCGCACTCGGCGACCTCGCCGGCCGTGCCGACCTGGTCATCCTCGATTGCCTGACGCTGTGGGTCTCCAACCTGATGCGCGTGTACGCGGTCGAGAGCGAAGATACGTTCCTTGCCGATGCGGACTTGCTGGCGCGCACAATTGTCGCTGCGCCGTTTGTCACAATCGTCGTGACCGACGAGGTCGGCTCTGCAATCGTCCCCAACAATCCGACTGCGCGCCGCTTTCGCGATCTCCTCGGATGGACCAATCAAATCATCGCGAAAGCATCGACCGAAGTGATCCTGATGGTCGCCGGCTACCCCGTGCGCGTGAAGTAACCACCGCGTTTTTTTCGGTGGCGCGGGCGCTCCGAGACTGCCTATAGACGCCAAGCTTGTCCGTTTATCCTGAAACGGAGGCTGCCGCAGCGGAAGATCTGCAAGTTAGGGCGAAAAAACAGGTGTGATCTCGTTCGGACAGATATCTCGGCATTGGCGGTCCTTTTTGGATCGTCATTTCGAGCCCTGGGCGAGAAATCCCGAGGCGTCGATGCTCGAAACCGCGCCACATGCAGCGGCTCAACGCCCGGGATTTCTCCCTTGGGGCGAAATGACGGATGAGGTCTCGGTAGGTCCGCGCCGTCAACCCCCACTACACAGCGTCTCAGCGCGCGAAGACGATCAACACCGCGATCTCGACGATCTCGCCGCACGCGCCGATCAGGTCGCCCGTCACGCCGCCGAGCCACCGATTGTAGAACGCGCGCATCGCCAGTGTGATCACGATCGCGGTCACGATCGCGTCGAGCACCGTCCACGACATGAGCGGAAGCATCGCGGCCACCACCGTCAGACTCGCGATCGTCAGATTGCGCGGCGCGCTCTCGGTTGCGAGGATCGCGCTGCCCGCGCCTTGCGCGCGCAGATAGGGGATGCGCTCGGCGACTGCGACCATCGCCCATCGCGCGAGACCGACCGCCGCGAAAATCGCGGTGTAGCGGCGCGCTCCGTACAGCGTCGCGAGCGTGACCACCTTGAGCGCGAGCGAGAAAAAAATTGCCGCAGCGCCGAAGCTGCCGATCCGGCTGTCGCGCAGAATCCCGAGCGCGCGCGCACGATCGCGCCCCGCGCCGAGCGCATCGGCAGTGTCGGCGAGTCCGTCGAGATGCAGCGCGCCGGTCACAATCGTCAATGAAAGCACGATCAGGATCGAACGAAGCGTCAAATCGAAAAAGCGCGCGAGAATTAAATCTTCGAGCGACAGCGCGATCGCGATCGCGAATCCGACGAGCGGAAACCATCCCAAGGACGCCGCAACCGATTCATCATCGAGCGGGCGGATGGAAACGAACGGAAAGACGGTCAGAAAACTCGCGGCCAGCCGCAGCTCGGCGAGAAAACCGCGCGCGCGCGCCTCGAGTGGTCCGGTGTCCTGCGCAGCGCTCATAGCGTTCAGCGCACCTTGCCTGACACGCCGGCGGACTGAAATGTCGCCATTGAGTGAAACATCGCGAGCGCAACTTCGACGAGGTTCATCGCGAGCGCGGCGCCGGTCCCCTCGCCCAAGCGCATCCCGAGATCGAGGATCGGCCGCACGCGCATATGTTCGAGCGCAAGCCAATGGCCGCCTTCGGCCGAGCGATGCGCGAAAAACAGGTAATCGAATAATCCGGGACAGATTCGCTCTGCCGCTGCCGCCGCCGCGGTCGCGATAAATCCGTCAACCACGACCGGGACGCGCAGCGCCGCGCCCGCGATACATACGCCCGCCATCGCGGCGATTTCGAAGCCTCCGACGGCGGCCAGAATCGATTCGCCGCCGGTGAATGACCCGCGATGACGCTCGAGCGCGCGTTCGAGCACGCCAATCTTGCGGCGCACGCCCGCGTCGTCGAGTCCGGTTCCGCGCCCCGCAAGCTCCGCGGGCGCAAGGCCGGTCGTTGCGCACAGGATTGCCGAGGCCGAGGTGCTGTTGGCGATACCCATTTCGCCTATTCCGATGAGCGTGGCGCCCGCCGCGGCAGCCTTACGCGCGATTTCGATTCCCGTTTCGAGTGCGTGCCGCGCTTGGGCGGCGGTCATCGCGGCGCCGTGCGCGAAATTCGCGGTGCCCTCGCCGATCCGCCGATAGGTCACACCCGCAAGCGGCGTCGCGCTCGTGTCGGTCTTCACGCCCGCATCGACGACAATGAGCCTGTAGCCGAAACGCCGTGCGAGCACGCTTATCGCCGCGCCACCGCCCGCGATATTACGCAGCATCTCGAGCGTGACGGCCTGCGGAAAGGCGCTGACCCCTTCGTCTGCGATTCCATGATCCGCGACGAAGACAGCGAGTGTGCCGCCGCCCATCCGCGCCGACCCGTCGCTTCGAATTGCAGCATAGCGGCGCACCAACTCCTCAAGGTCGCCAAGACTTCCCGGAGGTTTGGTGAGCGAGTCGAGGCGCGCCGAAGCGGCGCGCGCGGCAGCGTCATCGAGCGGGCGAATCGCACGCAGCGTATCATCGAGAATACTCATACGAGCATCGGCTATCGCATCACGGGCCGCGTCGCCGGGCAAGCCGCGATCGCCGGGCAGCACGTGCCAGTGCCAGCCGTCGCAATCCCTTGAGGGCGGGGATAGACACGCTAACGGTCGTGGCGGGCTTCGTCTGGGAAGATTTGACGCCAGATGGAGGCGTTTTCGATTTCGCGTACCAGGCGATCGGAGCGGGTCGGCGCGCCGGTCCATGAATCCAGATGGATCAGCTCGCGTGGCGGCAGCCGCTTGGCCCATCCTGCGCTTGCCAGCAGCGGCCGCAGCGGAAAATCCTTGACCGAGCCGACGCACAGATACGCCAGTGGAATCACGCCGCGCGGGATATTGAAGATCTCGACGAGCGCATCATTGCGCAGGATACTGACCCATCCGACTCCGAGACCCTCGGCGCGCGCGGCGAGCCAGATATTTTCGACTGCGAGGCAGGCCGAATAAATCTCGACCTCGCGGATACTGACCTTGCCGAGCACGCTTTTGCTAAAACGGCCGGGCGTGCAGGTGACGAGCAGGTTGAGCGGCGCGTCGAGAATCCCTTCGAGCTTGAGCGAGAGGAATTTTTCGCGCCGCGCGCCTGAAAAATGGTCGGCGTTCTTCGCGCGTTCGGACTCGAAGACTTCCCTGACGCGCTTTCGGCGCGCGCGATCGCGGATGACGATAAAATCCCACGGCTGCGTGAAGCCGACGCTGGCCGCATGATGCGCCGCGATCAGCACGCGCGCTAAAACCGCGTCGGGAATCGGGTCGGGCAGGAACTCGCGGATGTCGCGGCGATGAAAAATCGCCTCGTACAATCCGAGCTTCAACGCGGAACTGAACTCTCCCGTTCGCCCGCGAGTCTTGCCCGTCGCGTTGCCGGTGGCCGCGTCGGAGATACAATCAAGCGCGGCCGAGGGTCGCGCCCTCGCGCCGCGTTTCACGCGCGGTTTCAGGCGCTTGCCGCCTTTCTCGCCGCACTCAACGCGGAATCGTAGTCCGGATGGTTGGCGACTTCCTTCACGTACTCGACGTGCGTAAGGTTGTCGTTCTTATCGACTACGAACACCGCGCGCGCGAGCAAGTGCAGCTCCTTGATCAGCGCGCCGTACTTCTCGCCGAACTCGGCCGCCCGGTAGTCGCTGAGCATCGTAACCTTGTCCACGCCCGCTGCCGCGCACCATCGTCCCTGCGCAAACGGCAGGTCCATCGAGATGGTCAGAATCTGCACGTCGCCGGGCAGCTTCGAGGCTTCCTCGTTGAAACGGCGGGTCTCGGCGTCGCAGACGGGAGTATCGACCGAGGGCACGGCGCTGATGATTTTGACTTTTCCCTTGAACTGATCGAGCGAGGCGGGCGCGAGTCCCTTGCCGACCGAGTTGAAGGCTGGCGCCTTTTGGCCGACCTTGAGTTCGGGACCGACGAGGGTCATCGGATTGCCGCGCATCGTGACGGCGCCTTTGCGTTCTTCAGCCATGAAGATCTGATCTCCTTTATTGAAATAGCCGTGATTGGAATCACTTGATGAAAAAACTCGCGCGCGGAGAATATCGGGTCGAAGACTTTCCTGACACGGGTATCGAGTCCGACTCTAGCCGCTTAAGTGCGACGCGTACAACCAGCGCCGCGCCACCCGACAGCGGGTGGCGCGGCGTTCTATGAACTTCCCGTTACAGTGTGCGCCATGCGATACCCGCGAGGCCGCCGAGCACGAGGATGGCGTTGACCAGGAACGACAAGCCCGCGCCGACGGCACGCTTCTCCGGGTCCTTGATATAGCCGACCGCATAGATGATTCGCACCGCGATAAAAATCAGTCCGAGGGCAATCGCGATCGAGATGCTCGCGTAGGTGGCGAACAGCCACAGCGCCGGAATGAAAATGATCAGCGACTCGAGCGTATTCTGATGCACCCGAAAGTAGCGCTCGAAAATCGGATCGCCGGTCGTCGCCGGCGCCGCGACGTGGTAAATGCCGCGGGCCCGTCCGACCAGGCCGCCAAGGACGAAATATTCGATCAACGCAAGTCCCATCACTGCCGCAACACCATTCATCGTCCGCTCCTCCTCCCGCTTGGTTCGTTTATTCGTGATCCTTCGAATCGCGATCTTTGGTCCATCGCGCGACCCGCTCAGCCTCAATCAGGTTAGCGTCTTCGCGTGGCGGCCGTTCGGGCATCCATCCTTTGGTGTAATCAATTTCCTCCCACGCGCGGTCATCAGGATCCCATACGTAAGGCAACTCGACGATTGTGCCGGGTTTGTCGATCGTCTCGAACGCGCGCATCGCGTCCAGGACGATACGATGTTGCAATTCCGCATCGTTCGGCTTGCCGGTCTGATGCCCCAGCGGGAAATTCAGGAACACCGCGCGCGGCGGCTTGACCGCCTGAGTGATGTCGAGCGCAGAGGTCATCGACAGGGTTGGGATGCCGCTTTCCTCGGCCGCGCGGGCAATCAGTCCTACGGACTGATGGCATACGGGTCATGCGGGCACCAGAAAGAAAGCGTCTGCGTGTGCGCGGCGCAACTCGTCAATGATCTGTGGGGCGAGCTCGTCACGCACCTTGCGCGCCGAATAGACGCCGCCCATAAAGCTCAGCACGGGATCGCACAGCGCACCGATAACGCCCTCGCGCTCCAGCGCGCGCATCGGTTCGAGCGGAAAGACGCAGTTGGGATCTTTCTCGGCGTCGGCGGTCTTGTAGCCGAAATGCCAAACACTGAGATCCGCGCGCCGCGCGTCTTTCGGAATACGCCGATACGACGCATCTTCGCGATGGAACCGCGGCTGATCGCGATACATGATTCCGCCCGAACTGATGAGCGCGACGCGTGATTCGCGCAATGGTTTACGCAAGGGAGTCCACGGGATCGACGCGGCGTCGTTTTCGACCCATCGATACGGCTTAAATTCGTCGTAAAGCTCGCGCGTTCGAGGAATGTATGCGACCGCCATAGAAGTGACCTCGTTCGAGAAACACACTGCTCGATTGGGCGTCCAACTAGACTCCACCTTACACCCACGCTCGCGCGACGCTAGCAGAGCGCGAGCCTGGCGATCTGCACGCCAACGCGTCTGCGAAAAATTGAGCGATCACAAAAGGGTTCGCGCAATGATTTAGCAGGCGATCAGCTCCGCCAGTTTAAACAATTCAGCCTCTTCCCCACCACAGTCACCGGACACGACCGAAAGCTCGCGCGCGAGCAATCGCGCGGAGGTTTTCATTTTTTGCGAAGGGACTTGCGCCTTTTCTTAGCGCCGCAAACTTAGCGGGCCGACAAGCCGCCGTCTACAATCAGTTCCGTGGCGGTGATATACGACGCATCATCCGAGAGCAGGAAGACTATCGCCTTTGCGATCTCCCATGGCGTGCCTTGGCGGCGCATCGGGATACGCGGAGCGACGGCGGCCTCGCGGTCGCCAATCGCGCGCCGGACCATCGTCGAATTGATCAGTCCCGGCAATATCGTGTTGACGCGAATCTTGTCGCGCGCGAGCGTCATCGCCGCCGATCGCGACAGTCCGAGCAGCGCCGCCTTGGTGGCTTCGTACGGGATGAGCGAGTTGCTGCGCAACGCCGCCATAGAGGAGACGTTCACGATCGCGCCGCCACCGGCCTTGGCGATTTCCGGCGCCGCGTAATGCATCGTCAGGAAATGGCTGCGCAGGTTGACGGCGTACATCTTGTCGAAAGCTTCGGCCGAGGTCTTGTGCAGATTCCCGCCAATTCCAATTCCGACATTATTGACGAGCAAGTGCAGCGCGCCGAATTCCTTTACCGTGGCTTCGACTGCGCGGCGGCAATCCTCCTCGCGGCTCACGTCGCATGCCACGGCCGCGGCGCGTCCGCCCTCGGCGCGAATCGCGGCTACGGTCTCCTCGGCCAGAGCAAGCTTTAAGTCCGCAGCCATCACGGCGGCGCCTTCGCGCGCCGACTGGATTGCGGTGGCGCGGCCGTTGCCGATTGCGACGGTCTCGCCCTCGCGCGGAGGACCGTCGGCTCCGCCGCCGATCACCAGAAGGATTTTTCCGTCGAGACGCCCCATCGTGGATTTACTCCGATCAGCCCTGCTTCACGGTTTCCGCGAACAGCGCGGTCAGCTTCTCAAACGCGCGCTCAGCCTGAGGCTGGTTATAAACCGGCGCGTCCGCAGTCGTCCAGCCGTGATATGCGCCGTCGTATGTTTCGCTCTCAGACTTTCCGCCCCACGATGCGAGCGCGGCGTCGAGCTTCTTGATCGCTTCCTCGGGCATGCTGCCGTCCTTGATCGCATGGCCGAAGTAGAGTCGCGCCGTCACGCTCGAGAGCACGTGATGCGGACTTGCGGGAGTTTCGGTGTAGAGGCCACCGCCGTGAAATGACGCTGCAGCCGCAATCTTGTCCGGCCGCACCGCCGCCGTGCGCATCGCCATCCCGCCGGTGAAGCAATACCCGACTACGCCCATCTTGCCGCCGCCGACGCCTTCGTGCGCGGCCAGAAAATCTACGTATGCGGCCGCGTCGCGCTCCTGCGCCTCGGGCGTCATCGGCGCGGCGAGCTGGCCGAATCGTTTCATGGTTTTTTCGTCGCCCATTTTCGGCACGAAGTCGAACATCGGCGGCCGCCCGGTCCGGTAAAAGACATTCGGAAGCAGCACCGCGTAGCCCTTGGCGGCCAACTGCTCAGCCATCGCGCGATGCGAGGGCCGGATACCGCCGATATCGGTCAGATGAATCACGCCGGGATAGCGGCCCGCGCCGTCGGGCCGGAAGACGAATCCGTCAGCGGTGCCGTCGGGCGTGCGAATCTCGATAGCTTGTTCGATCACAATCTACCTCCGGTATTTCGTGCTTGAATTTTTCCGATATAGCACACGCGCTCGCGAAGGCTCTATCGCAAGTCGCGCTAAGCCGCGCGGTTGTAATTGCGCCGGGCGATTAGTCTGCGCTAGTCGTAAGCTCTCGAATTCCATGGGCGCCGAGATCACAGGAATCGATCACGTTTATCTCACCGTCTCCGACCTGGCGCGGTCGGAAGTCTTCTATGATCGCGTGATGGAGGCGCTAGGGTTTTACAAGGGCGACGCGCCGATTGGCGGCGAGCCGCACTGCCATTACTATTGCCCAGAATTTCAGATCACGATCCGCCCCGCCAAAGCCGGTACGGACCGTCACGATCCCTACGCGCCCGGGCTGCATCATCTATGCATGCGCGCGCCCGATAACGCGGCGGTCGATGAAGCCGCGCGGATACTGTGCGCGCTAGGCGTCGAGATTGACGGGCCGCGGCATTGCCCCGAATACGCCCCCGATTACTATGCGATGTTTTTCAGCGATCCTGACGGAATCCGGCTCGAAGTGATGAACCATATCGAGCGCCGCAAAACGATCCGCGCGCGCTGGACCGAGCTCGCGGGATTTCTAAATCCGCTGCACCGCCTGCTCACAAAATAATAAATGTCTACCTGAAGCGGGCGGCCGGGCGGGCGGTTGGGAAACGGTTTACGTATTGAAAGAACATCGCGAGCGCGCGATCGGCGTCGATTAGGAGGCCTTCGCGAAAACGAATTGTGCTCATGATCGGCGTGTCTTCGTCGATCAGGCGCTTGAAGAACGCCTCGCTGATCTGGAGCCGCTGTTCGCGCTCCTCGGCGTTGCCCTCGTCTTTAGGCGTGGCCGTGACCGACCATCCGTGGGTTCTGCCGTCGGGCGTCGGCGTTCCGGTCGCCATCGACAGCACGCGCATCCCGCTGAGCTTGCCCGCCAGAGCGATCGTGTTGGTACCGGTCACCCGAATTGTCTGATCGAAGATGCCGAGACTCGGATCCTCGAAACGGGTTTCATAATTGATCTGATGCGCGCCGACATCGATCTTGTCCGGATCGCATTCGATCTTGAGACCGTGCAGAACCCGCAGATGCTGAAAGTCCATCGAATTGGTAAACGGCACCCACGGCTCGACCGGCAGATCGAAGGCCTCCGCGGTTCGGTAGTCGAGGTCTGACTCCGCGTAACCGGGAAAGTCGGGCACATCGAATAGCGGCTCGCCGCCGTTGAACGCCCAGATAAGGCCCCACTTTTCGGCGGTCGGGAATTTGAACAGCTTCGCCGCCTTGGGAATTTTCTCCGACGCGGGAATTTTGGTGCATACGCCGTCGCATCCGTACTGCCAATGATGGAACGCGCAGCGGATATCGTCGCCGATCACCTTGCCGAGCGTGAGATCGGCGCCCAGATGACGGCAGTAGGCGGTCATGACGGCGGCGCGTCCGCTTTCGCCGCGATAAACGATCGCACGGCCTTCCAGAAAATCGCGGCCGAGCACCTGCCCCGCCGCGACCTCGCTACTTTTTGCGATCGCGTACCAGCATTGATGGAATCCGCTCGCCGCCTTGCGCGCGCCTGCAGCGGCGGCGGTCCGTTGCGTGTGGCGCGCGACGGGGCGCACTGAACCTGTTGCCATCAGAACCTCCTCAGGTGCCGCTTAGCCGAATGCCGGAAGGCGCACGACGAAAATCTCGGTGTCGGCGACGACTTCGAAGCGCTCGCCGGCGATGGACGAATCGACGCGCCATGCGCTGTGCGTCTCGAGCCTTTCGCCGCTGGAAGTGACTATCGCGCCGCGCAGCGCAAACATCAGCTCGCCGGGCGATGCGCCATCGGTGATATGCACGGCGCCGCTCGGCGCGCGCAGCATGAACATCTCAATTGCGCGCTCCCCGAAGGTGCCGAGCCGTTTGATTTCGAACTGGTCCGCCGCGGGTTGCCATGCGAAGTGGTCCACGTACATCACGATCGGCTCCTCGAAACGCGGCGGCGGATACTCGATCGGATGCCCGTTGACGTATTCCCAGATTGCTTCGTAGCCGTCGGCGCGCGTCACGTGGCCATCGGATCGCGATTGCGTGAAGACGCCCGCATCAAAATTGCCGAGATCGCACATCTTCTCGTAACCGGAATTGAGCTGCTGATAGCTCATGAAGCCGTAACTTGATGCGCCGCCGATCTGCAGTACCAGCACGATCGAACCGGTCGTGTCCTTTTGCGGACCGTAGAAGGTTCCTTC
>JBOHWH010000034.1:0-25131 GCA_050736695.1 Binataceae bacterium (SeqCode)
TCTGGATCGTCGCCGACGAGCTGCCAGTGCTGAGGCGGCAAGCGCAGCTCGAAGCGTTGGTCGTCCGCGGACGCAAGCGCGGACTCTGTGCTGTGCTAGGCTTTCACGCCATCACCCAGCTTCGCGCAATATACGGGCACGAGCAGACGGCGACGCTGGCGGCGGCGCCGGCGACGAAACTGATTCTCCGAACCGGGGAAACGGAAACGGCCCAGTGGTCGAGCGCGCAGATCGGTGAGCGCGAAGTCAGCCGCGACGAGATCGGAACCAACACCGGACAGCGCGCGATGCGCGACAGCTTCAGCCTGCATCCGCACCGGCTGGTGGAGAGCGCGGTCCTGGCGAGCGAGATTCAGATGCTACCGCCGTTCGAGGGCTATCTGTGCATCACCGGCTATCATCGGCCGCGAGTCACGATCCCGTTCAGTGCTCCGGTCAGGCGGCATCCGGGGTTCGTTCGCCGCGTAACTACTGCCGAGCCGCCGGAGCATTCGGCGGTGCTGACCGCGAATAGCAGTCCCCAGATGCCAGACGGACGCGCGGCTCAGCAAGCACCGGCGAGTCGGCGGCTTCGAGCGTAGCCGATGCTGGTCATGTCGAAAGAGGCGCTCAGCGCCAAACAGGCCGAGACCTACTACGAGGAGAAGTACTCGAAGGACGACTACTACTCTGAAAAACGACGCGTGGTCGGGCAGTGGTTCGGCGAAGGCGCCGCCGCGCTTGGGCTCGCGGGCGAGATCGCATCGGAAGACTTTCGCGCTGTGCTCCGCAGTCTGCGGCCCGCAACCGGCGAGGTTATCGTCGGCAACGCGAATGGCCGCAGCGAGCGGCGCGCCGGATGGGACACCACCTTCAATGCTCCAAAATCCGTAAGCATCCAAGCATTGGTCGGCGGCGACTCGGAACTCTCCCAGGCGCATCGCGCCGCAGTCACGCATGCGCTGGCCGAACTCGAACGCTACGCGCTTTCGCGTCAGCACGGCGGGAGCGATGGATCGTTACCGAGAATATTGTCGCCGCGCGCCCGGCCAGAGGCGCCGATGACGGTTACGGCCCCGACCCGCACCTCCACAGCCACGTCGTCATCGCTAATATGACTCGGCGTCCCGACGGCCAATGGCGCGGACTCGACCCGGTTGAGATTTACCGCTCTCAGGCGTTCACGACAGCCATTTACCGAACCGAGGTTGCCGGCAGAGTGCAAAATCTCGGACACCACATCAACGTCACCGGAGCCGACGGACGTTGGGAATTGGAAGGCTACACCCGGGAGCAGGTGATGGCATTCACGCGCCGGCGGCAGGACATCGAGGAAGCGATGAAGCGCCAAGGGTTAACTGGCGCTGCGGCGGAGCAGAACATGGCCCATCAGAGCAGACTCTCGAAAGATGCCCGGAGCGAAGATGAACTGCGCATCGAGTGGCAGGCTCGCACGCGCCGCAACGGGATCGCAATCGAGCGCATCGCTGAAGTCGCACAAAGCCGGGGGCCGCTCGCGTTTGACTAGCATGAATCCGTCGCCGATGCGCTCCGCTTCAGCATCGCCCACAACACCGAACGCGAAGCGGTCATCGATCGCCGCGCACTTGAAACCGCCGCCCTTCAGCACGCGATGGGCAAAGCTGATCTCGCCCGCCCGCGCGACCGGAGCGAGAGGCTTGAGCGAAGCAACCGACTCATCGGTGCGGGCGGTTCGGTGACCTCACCCCAGGGCGCTTACACCACATGGGAGATGGTCGCGAATCCAGACTGCAGTCCCCGGTCTTGTTTGGTGGCTGGTCGCGGCGCGCGGCCCTTGGCCAGCGGAGGACCGCCGTCCGGCGTGCCGCACAGCGCCGCGCCTGCGCATCACGGAGTCTTATCCTCCCCCATCCCCGCCCCCGCACTTTTCCCTTGGCCCTCAATCGGCATTGCGAGGGCGAAGGGGAAAAGTGCTCAGTTTGAGCCAACACAAAAAAACGTTGCTCGGTTGGGTGATTGCCCACGCCCAGAAATCGCGCCACCGATGCGCAGACTCTACCATTTCCGCCGATGGCTATCCGCAGCGAAATTCTTCCGGAGCTTTTGAAACTTCCCGCTCGCGATCGCGCCCGGCTCGCGACGGAACTGGTTCAAAGCCTCGATGAAGCCGAAGACCCCGATGCCGCCGAGGCATAGCTGAAAGAACTTGATCAGCGCGTGCGCGAAGTGATTAGCGCAACCGCAAAGCCGGAAGACTGCACGGTTGTATGCCGAAGAATCGAGCTTCGATTGCGAGCGCGGTAGGTTCTGGCCGATGCTCCCAGAAGCCAGCGTCCGGGCTACCGGCGCGCGACAGCAAGCGGTACCAGGCCAACGCCGACGGACCATCCCTTCACGGTCGAAGTAAAGCTCTTATTGGTATCCAGTTCTCAAGCGCGCGGACGTCGAGGATTTTCATTTTCACGACCTGCGCCACACATTCGCGTCGCGCCGCGATGAGCGGCGTCGATCTCTACACGCTCCAAGCACTGATGCGGCATCGGAGTCCGCTGATGACTCAGCGATACGCCCACCTCAGCGCTGAACATCAGCGCGAAGCCGTGCGTCGGCTCGATGCCTGGCATCAGCGGCAAGGCACCGCTGCCGAGCGATTCTGACAGATTTATTCTCCTAACCCGGCGCTCCTGCCCGCCTCGACCAGCGCCTACGACCTTGCCGCGTAAGAAAATTGCCCGCTGGCGGCCACTGCCCAGGACCGGCGGTCGCTTGCTTGACGCCGGAGTCGTCATTTATCATCATGAATGACGATGCAACCGTCAGCGTCTTCCGCCGTTTCACGCACGATCGACCTGCCCGGGTTGCTGGCCAAGAAGTCTTATTTTCTGCTTGGTCCGCGCCAGACCGGCAAGTCCTTTCTCATCCGCCACACCCTTCCTGGCGTGCGGCTGTACGATCTTCTCGACAGCGCCACCTATCTCACCCTCAGTCGCGATCCCGGCCGCATCGCGCAAGAGGTGACCGATCGCGATCGGATCGTGGTGATCGACGAAGTGCAGCGCCTGCCCGGCCTCCTGAACGAGGTGCATCGCCTGATCGAGACGCGCCGGATCCGCTTCCTGCTGACCGGATCCAGCGCGCGTAAGCTCCGCGGCGGGGGAGTGAACCTGCTCGGCGGGCGGGCGCGTACCCAATACCTGCACCCGCTGACCTCGCACGAGCTTGGCTCGCGGTTCGATCTGGCTCGGGCGGCCGAACACGGGTTGCTGCCCTCAATTTATTTCTCGGATGATCCGCGGGCGGATCTCGAAGCTTACTGCGGCACCTACCTCCAGCAGGAGATCGTCGCCGAAGGCATGACCCGCAACGTTCCCGCGTTCAGCCGCTTTCTGAAGGTCGCAGCCTTATGCAACGCCACCATCGTGAACTTCACCAATGTCGCGAACGACGCGCAGGTTCCCCGCACCACGGTTTACGAGTACTTCGAGATCTTACGTGACACGTTGGTGCTACATGAGTTGCCCGCGTGGCGAAAATCGGTCAAGCGCAAACCGCTTGCCTCGTCGAAATACTATTTCTTTGATGTCGGCGTGGCCGCCACGCTGCAAGGGCGCCTGTTCCGGCGCGGCACCCCGGAGTTCGGCCAGGCGCTCGAAACCATAGTGTTCACCGAGCTCCTCGCCCATCGCGACTACGTCTCCGGCGAGGCGCTGACCTACTGGAGATCAACCTCGGGCTTCGAGGTGGATTTCGTGATCGGCGACCATACAGCGATCGAAGTGAAAGCGAAGGCGAACGTTTCTACCCAGGATCTAAAGTCGCTGCTGGCGCTTGCCGAGGAGCGAAAATTCCGCGCGCTAATTTGTGTATCGCTCGAGCCTCGCGCGCGCAAGGTTGGACCGGTATCGATCCTTCCCTGCACCGATTTCCTGGAGGCATTGTGGGACAGGCGGCTTTAATCGATCGAGGCGGCGAAGGCCGCAGGATAGGCGTCGCACGCGAACTCCATTACTTTGGATTGTGCAACCGGCATCCGCAAGCGAGTCTTCAGCGCGGACTTGGCCCTTGGCCAATAAGAGGCCGAAACCGCTTCCGTCTCGGAGGCTGAAACCGCCAATCTAAAGTGATTCGATTCAGACTACGGGGTTTTCGCGGCGGTGGCCGTAGCAAGCGGGTCTCCGACCGACGCATGATCGAGCACGTATCGCCACTTGCCGCCCGACTTATGGAGCAGCTCAGTATCGCGGATCCGCCTGGTAACCGGCTTCCCGTCCGGACCCGTCGTCGTGCCATCGAGCTGCCCGAAGTGGATAATGAGGTCCTTACCCGCCGATCGCGCCTCGCTGCTAACCACCGAAACTGACTGCTTTGATGAAGCGTTGCAATTTTCCTTAAAGACTTTTTCGATCGCCGCTTTTCCGATCGCCATCTCATCCTGTCGCGGCCAAACGAGGACCGCGTTGTCTTCGTATAGTGCGAGCATCGCAGGTACATCGCAGGCCGCGTAGCTTTTTGCGAAGGCATCGAACACCGGCTCCGCTTCCGACGCTGGGTCGGCGTGAGCCGCGACTGCGCATAAAGAGACAATCGCCATCATCCCCAGTGAGATCACGAGTCGCCGTGCCGTCAGGAGCTTGGTCATCGTTGTACTTCCCTTCGCGAGTTAAAAAATTTGGACGATTGATTTCTGAACCGAAGTTGCTAACGCCATCGCAAGCAAAAGTAAAGCGTAGAGAGCGCAGGATTCGCCGTCGTTGAGAAGAATCTTACGCGTGACCATTTTGTCGGCGCCACCGCGCTCGCAACGATTGCCGCCGATCTTCAGTCGGCGCGCAGGGCGGGCAGGACCTCGCGATTGAATAGCTGGTCGTGCAGCGTCAGATGAAGACAGTCCACTCCGAGCGCATGAAACTCGCGGATCTTGCGCACAATCGTCTGGGGACTGCCGATCAGGCGGCTCGCATAACCCTCGTTGGTATCCAGCAGCGTAAGTGGGTCATCGGTCGCGCTCCACATTCCGCGCGCGCCGCTGGTGCGGGCGCGTTTGCGGGCCACCGTCTCCGCATCGATCGACGCGATCATTTTTTCTATCTGGTTCTCGGCTTCTGCGTCGGTGGAACGGCACAGCGGGATTGCATACAGCGCGAATCGGACGCGGCGCCGGGCCGCATCGGCCTGGATCCGCACCTTTTCAATAATCCTGGCGATCTTTTCTGGCGGGCCGCCATTAAGAAACATCCAGTCCGAACACTGCGCCGCCATCGCGATCGCGGCCTCCGACTGTCCGCCCTGCCAGACCTCGATCCCGCGCGATACGGGACGCGGCTCAAGCCGAAGTCCACGCAGATTGTAGAAACGTCCCTCGAAGTTTATCGCGTCGCCGCTCCACGCCCGGCGTAGTATCTCGATAAACTCACGCGAGCGCGCGTACCGATCGTCGTGCTCGAGAAGTTCGGCGCCGTACATGCCGAACTCGGCTTCATGCCATCCCGACGTCACGTTAATCGCCCATCGCCCGCCCGTGATGCGATCGATCGTGGCGCCCCACTTTGCGATCGGTCCGGGAAGGAAGAATCCAGGATGAATCGCTGTGATCAGCCGAATCCGCTCAGTGTGTGCGGCATAAATGGCGGTCATCGCAAGGCAATCGTAGGTGGAGCCCTCTATCTCGTCGCCGGTTCCCCACCATCGCTGTGCGACAAGCAGGCAATCGATCCCCAATTGCTCCGCGAGCCGCACCGGGGCGATCAGATGCTCCTTCAACGCGGGAGCCGAGAGATCGGGAATCGCGATGCCTGACTCCGAGCGCGATTTCTTTGACAGCCGCGGCACGCTCATCGCCGTCGGCGCCCAGGTGCAGGTGAGGATTTCGCTCATCGGGAACCGGGATTCCTGTTTGACTTGCCAGACACCCGATTCGTAGCTCTTAGCGAATCCGACGTCAAACTTCAGAGGTTGCCGGCCAACGCCGAATTAACTCTTAGCAGAACTTGCCGAAAGGATTTCCGCCGTCAAGGCGCCCGTCGCTGTCGAGGTTGAAAACTTCCTGTTGCCCGCCCTGATCGGCGGATGAAAGCGCATCTTCGTTCAAAATCGCGCAATCATAGGAGCCTGCAGTCCAAGTTTATGTCAAGCGCCCCAATCTGGCCCGCGTCGAAGTTGCTTGTCTGATGCGTCCAGGTTGGATGGCATCGGCGACGAAAGCTCGGGCCGTCGCGGCTTCGCGCTCGCCGACAACACACAAAGATTCGTTTGTGATACGCCGGGCATCTTAGTAGAGCACCACTAGATTCTTGCTCTGTGGCGAGATTTGGCTCTGATGGGAGATGACGAAGATCCGATGCAGCAGGGGCTGCATCTTTACCATGCGTACAAAGCCGGCGCCGAGAGCGGCCCCGCGCGTAAAGGTGGAGGAACTATGAACGGCTTCAAGCAATTCTTGCTCCGAGGCAACGTCGTGGACATGGCGGTGGGTATCGTGGTCGGAGCCGCATTTGGCACGGTAGTGTCCTCGTTCGTCAAGGATCTGCTCACCCCATTTATCGCGGCAGTCGTTCGCAAACCGGATTTTTCCAAGATCGCATTTCAGATCAATGGGAGCCATTTCCTGATCGGCGACTTCGTCAACTCTATTGTCGCTTTCGTGATCGTCGCGGCGGCGGTGTACTTCGCGGTTGTGTTGCCGATCAATACGTTAGTCGAACGCGCGCGAAGGCAGCAGCCTCCCGCCGATCCAACGACCAAGAAATGCCCGGAATGCATCAGCGAGATCCCGATCAAGGCCAAGCGCTGCGCCTTTTGCACCGCCGCACTGCAAGCATGAGTGCGATCTGAGCCCGCCGCATTCTTCATCCGTGAAATCTGTGTAATCTGTGGATTGTTCGGCAGCATGGCCGCTTCGCTCGTGCTAAAATTTTCGCATAGGCGAAATCTCTCACATGCAATCCGACACCGAGAAGCAGGAAACTCTCGCGATTCTGGTCGGCGGGGGACCCGCGCCCGGAATCAATGGCGTAATCGCAGCCGCAACGATCGAGGCGATCAATTGCGGCCTTAACGTTCTGGGGCTGCGCGACGGCTACCAGTGGCTCGCAAAGGGCGACACTTCGCACGCGGTGTCCCTCAGAATTTCCGATGTCAGCCGCATCCACTTTACCGGAGGCTCGATTCTGCGAACCTCGCGCACCAATCCCGCCGCCGACGATGCGATGCTGGAGCGGACGGTCGGTACGCTCACGACGCTCGGAGTCCGCTATCTCATCTGTATTGGCGGCGATGACACGACCTATGGCGCGGTCAAGATCGCAGAGCGCGCGCAGGGCCGGATCGGAGTCGCCACGGTGCCCAAGACGATCGACAACGATCTGCCGTTGCCCGAAAATGCGCCGACCTTTGGCTTCGAAACCGCGCGCGCCGTCGGCACCACGATTATCGAATCGCTGATGGAAGATGCACGGACGACGCGCCGCTGGTATCTGGCGATCACGATGGGCCGCAAGTCGGGTTCGCTCGCGCTCAGCATGTGCAAGTCGGCGGGTGCGACGCTGGCGGTCATTCCTGAGGAATTTCTCGGCGAGCGGTTCGACCTCTCGATCGTGGTCGATACTATCGTTGGCGCGATTATCAAGCGGCAGGCGGCCGGCCGCAACGACGGCGTCGCCGTGGTGGCCGAGGGAATCGCAGAGCGCGCCGACGCAAACGGGCTTCCAACCGCATCGGGTGCCGACCATGACGCGTACGGCCACGTCCATCTGTCGGACCTGTCGTTCGGAACGCTGCTGCGTGATCGCGTGCGCTCGGCGCTTGCTGAACTTGGCACCGAGATGACGGTGGTCGCCAAAGATATCGGCTACGAACTCCGATGCGCCAAGCCGGTTCCGTTCGACGCCGACTACACCCGCACCTTGGGCTACGGCGCGGTGCGTTATCTGCTCGAGGGAGGCTCGGGCGCGTTGATCGCGATCGCGGGTGGCCGCGTGACGCCGGTCAACTTTGCCGATCTTGCCGATCCCGCGACCGGCCGCGTGCGCGTACGAATGGTCGATGTCTCGACTGAGTCATACCAGGTTGCACGGTCGTACATGATCCGGCTCGAGCCCGGCGATCTTCGCGAGCCCGAGCTCTCGCGGCTGGCTGCGAATACGAAGCTCGCGCCCGATGCGTTCCGGGCCAGGTTCTCGCCCGCGGTCACCGCCACGATGGGCGCAAAGCCGCAACGCATCATCAGCGCGTAAGATTTCCTAGAGGTGCTCAACGAATTCGGCGATCGCGTCGGCGGTGTCGCGCGGATTGTCGAGCGGCACGTGATGAAATGCGCGCGGAATTTCCTTGTAAACCGATCCGCGGATCTTGCGATGCATCCGTAGCGAGGGCCGCGCCCCCATCAGCGTGCTCTGCGCGCCGCGCAGTATCAGCACCGGCATCGCGATGGCTCTGAGCTTGGGCCTGCGCGTGCGTCCCTCGACCTTGCGCCACGCGCGCGTTCGCGGGTCGAGCCGAAACGCCCAGTTGCCGTTTTCGAGCTGCAACGAACCCATCCGCGCCAGGCGTTCCAGGTCATCCTTGGTCAGATAGGTCTCCGGCGGCGAGAGACGGAACTTGCGCTTGATATCCTCGAATGTCTTGAGCTCCGGACGTGGCCCGCCGCGCGCACGCCGGCGCCATCGCCACATCAAGCGGCGCATCAGCGGCGGCGGTCCATTGGGCGCGTCGATCAAGATCAATGCTTCCAGCGATGCGGGATACATCGTGGCAACCCATTGCGCAACCGCTCCGCCCATCGAATGTCCGACGAGAATCACCTGCTCGCCGATGTGGTCGATCATTCCCTTAACGTCGCGAACGTACCATCCGGGACCGTAGTGCGGCGGCTCGGCCCATCCGCTGCGTCCGTGTCCGCGGAAATCGAGCGCGATCACGCGGCCATACGGGACCAGCAGGGGAGCCACTCTGTCCCACCAATGAACGTGCGCGGCGCCGCCGTGCAGCAAAAGAAATGTGTGCTTTTCCGGGTCGCCGCCCCAGTCCAGGTAATGAAGCTTGATACCATCTACTTCAACGAACCGGCTGGTCGGCTCCGGCGCTGCGGTAGCCGCTTGCTGTTGTGCCATCGCTTCAATTCTAATCGACCCGCTCAATCGATCATAGAATGAATGCCCGAATGCAACGCGCGCGCTGGCAGCGAATGCTCGGCGCGTGATAACAATTTTTAAGACGCGCGACGCGCGTCAGACTGTCCTGAGAAGATAATTGGGAGAGATTTGATGAGCCTTAGACTTGAAGCAAAAAACGCGATCATCACCGGCGGCGCGAGCGGAATCGGGCGCGCCACCGCAATTCGATTCGCAGAGGAAGGCGCAAACGTTTTTGTCGCCGACCGTCATCTGGCCGCCGCCGAAGAAACCGCGGGCAAAGTCCGCGCGCTCGGACGCAAGGCGTTGGCGTTCCAGGTCGATACCAGTATTGAGGCGCAGGTCGCCGCGATGGTCGCGAAGTGCGTCGGCGAACTCGGAAGCGTAGACGTGCTGGTCGCAGCCGCCGGAATCTCGCACGCGCGCTACGGAGAGGAAGGCACGCCCGCGATGGGTCCGCTCGCGGAGAAGCCTCTGGCCGACTGGAAGAAAGTTCTGAGCGTCAACCTGGACGGCGTGTTCATCACCGATCGCGAGGTCGCGCGCGCGATGATCGCCGCCGGCAAGGGCGGCAGAATTATCAATATCGCGTCGGGCGCGGCCAAACTGCCGACTCCTGGCGTCGGCGAGTACGCGGTCAGCAAGGCGGGCGTGTGGATGCTGACCAAGGTGCTCGCGGTCGAGCTAGCGCCGTATGAAATCACCGCGAATGCGATCGGTCCCGGCTTCATCAACACTCCGATGACGGCAAACATCACTAGCGCCGAGGGTTTTATGAAGCGGCTCCTCGAACGCGTGCCGCTAAAGCGCGTCGGTGAGGCGGTCGATGTCGCCAATACGGCGCTGTTCCTCGCCAGCGAAGAAGGCAGGTATTACACCGGCTCGATTCTGCATCCGGATGGCGGAGTCGTGATGCAGTGACGGCGTCGCATCGCGCGCGCGGACGGATTTACAAATCGCTTCGATTGCGATCGGCGACTGCGGCTGCGATCGCGGCGCTCGCGATCGCGGCGTTGCCGATCGTCGCGACGGCTCAGGATCAGAGCGGACAGATGGGCGGCGGCTCATCGATACCGCCGATGCAATCCGCGCCAGGCACCGAAGGGAGCGCGGCATCCTCGCCTTCGGCGATGATCCAGTTCCCGAATATCCCGCGAATCACATTGCAGGCGCTGCCGGGTTATGGCCCCGCGCCGATGCTGGTGGGATTTCTGGTGATGAATGCGAATCCGGAGTCAGCGCCGCTGGTGAGCTTTCGATGGAACTTCGGCGACGGCCAGATCTCGACGCTGCCGCCGACGGTGCTGTTTCATCGCTACGAGAATCCGGGAACTTACACTGTGACGGTGACCGCGACTACATCCGACGGCCAGAACGCGACAGGGTTCGCGGGAGTAACGGTGACGCAGGCAGCGAATTGATCCCGGAGACAGTCGCAAGGGCAGGCCCCCGCGGGGCAGCACCAGACCGGCCCGGATTCCGAATAAATTCACAGCCTCTCAGGATGACGCAAGGAAGCGCCGCGGGGCTCAAAAAGGAAATTCACAAACTCGCAGAACAGCACCCTCACCCGCGCGTCACGAGGCTTGCGAAAGAAAGGCAAGCCTCGCGCCGCCCCTCCGGGCGAGGGTATTATCAGCATGCTTGATCAGAAAAATCAGTTGGGTGCGCGCCCGCCGGCGACGCGCTGGCTTAGGCCCGCTACCAATGTTTCTTACAAAATTGCGCGAAGCCTCTACTGATCGAGCAGCGTCACCTTTCCCGTGTCGAGGTCATATATTGCACCGACGATCTTTAGCTCTCCGCTTTTGATCATCGGCGCGAGCGGACCTTCTTGCGATAGCTCCTTCACGATCAGAATCACGTTCTCACGCGTCGCGTTTCCGTACACGTCACCGGGCATCGCCTTCGCCGCGTCAACCGCCGGCCTGAGCTCGCGCAGCATCGGACCTACGTCCTCATCGGGCTCAGCGTGGCCATCGACGGCGGCCTTGATTGCGCCACATCGCGTATGCCCCATCACGACGACCAGTCGCGTGCCCAGATGAGTGACGGAATAATCGAGACTCTCGATCACGATATGATCCGCGACGTTGCCGGCCACCCGCACTACGAACAGATCGCCCAAGCCCTGATCGAATACGATCTCGGGTGCGGTGCGCGAGTCTGAGCACGCGAGCACCGCCGCAAACGGATGCTGCCCTTTGGCGACTTCGTCGCGGCGCTCAGTCGTCTGGCGGGGATGCTCCATCTTGCCAGCCGCAAAGCGTTTGTTGCCGTCGAGCAGGCGCTGCAGCGAGACAGCGGCACTTACCGGAGCAACGGAACTGGGCGCGGCAATCGCGCGGATCATACTGGCGGCCATAACCAACCCCACGACGGTGGCGAAAATCGCCAAGGTTCTTTGTTTCACTGACATGCGCCCCTTGTGCGCGACCGGAAATGTAGCAAACTCCGGGCGTCAGTGCACCAATCACGGGCCGCCCAGACGGGCATTGACATCGACCACGCTCTTACCACATTTTGAAGCGCATATGGATTCTCGCAATCGCACCCATTGGTCTGTTTTCCTGGCCTTCTTGACGGCAGCCGTGCTGGGCCTGGCCATGATCCTGTCGGCATGCGAACAGGCCACGCTCGACGCCAACGCCAAGCAGGTCCAGCAGCAGCAGGCGCAGATCGAGCAGAACCAGATGGAGATTCAGCGAATGATGGCGCAGCAGCAAGGCTACGGCGCTTCATCGGGATCCGTCTCCGCGACAACGGGAACGGGATGCGATAAATCGGTGATGGCGGCGGCGACAAAACATGGTGGCGATAAGATGGCGGCCGCAGATTTCACCCACGCGCTCGGCTACTATCAAGATGCGCTCACGGCCTGCCCGAACAACGCGCGCGCCGAGGTGAACATCGCGCGCGCATACGAGGCCGCCGGTAATCGCACCGCCGCGCTCGAACATTTCAGGACCGCCGCGCATAGCAGCGACTCGACCGAGTCCGCCGCCGAGGAAGAAGCCCGCAACGCGATCGTCCGTCTCGGCGGAAGTTGAGCCGTCTCTTATTATTCCCTCTCCTTGTCCAAGGACAGGGTAAGAGAGAGGTCGTTTAGCCGTCAGGGTACAGGAGCGGAGTTCAGGAGACCGGCGGCTTCGTCGAAGCCGAGCATCAGGTTCATGTTCTGAATCGCCTGACCGGCGGCGCCTTTGCCGAGATTGTCGATCGCCGTGATCACCACGAGGGTGTTCGAGCGGCGATCGAGGACCGTCGCGATCTCGCAGAAGTTTGTCGCTCTGACGTTGCGCAGCTCCGGCAGGTCTCCCGGCTTGAGCATCCTTACGAACCGCGCCTTGGCGAAGCTCGCCTCGAAGGCGTTGCGCACATCATCTTCGGTGGTTCCTGCGCGAGGTTTCATGAAAATCGAGGTCAGGATGCCGCGCGTGACCGGCAGCAGATGCGGCACGAACATCAGCGCAATCTCGCGGCCGAGCACGTGGCCGATCTCCTGCTCGATTTCGGGCGTGTGGCGATGATTTCCGACCTTGTAGGCGCGGAAGTTCTCGTTGACCTCGGCGAACAGATATTCGACCGAGGCTGCGCGCCGCGCACCGGTGGTGCCGGACTTCGCATCGATTACGATCGACGACGGATCGATCAGATCGCGCTTGATCAGCGGAATCAGCGCGAGCAACGCTCCGGTTGGGTAGCATCCGGGATTCGCAACCAGACGCGCCTCACGCAGCTCCGCGCGATGGAACTCGCTTAGCCCATATACCGCTTCGCGCGAGAGCGCGGGCGCGAGCTGATCGACGCCATAGGTTGCGCGATGCGCCGCGGCATCCTTCAGGCGGAAGTCAGCGGAGACGTCGATCACCTTGACGTCGTTTTTAATCAACTGGACGACGACCGGCGTACCGATTTTTTCCGGCAGGCACGAGATGGCGACGTCGGCGCGGCCGCGGATAAATTCCGGACGCAGCTCCTCGAACGCGGGCAGGTCGGTTCCCGCCATATGGCGATATACGTCGGCGACTTCGCGCCCGGCATAATGTTCGGAAGTAAGCGCCGTAATCTCGACGAATGGATGCGCCGCAAGAATGCGCACGGCTTCGATACCGGAATACCCGGACGCGCCCAGAACGGCGACTTTAACCTTGTCGTGTGCCATCGGTGGGATACAGAAAACCTCCGCTGGAAGATTACAGATACTTCAACTCGTTTATCACGAATCCGCCAGCCGTAACAGTTACTTGGTGTCGAACTCGAAAACCATTTCGCCCGCAGGCGCATCCGCCGACGCGCCAAGCTTTTCGAGATATAGCGCGATCACGCCGTCGTCCGGCCGCTCCGCGCGCATCGCCTCGAGCGCACGAGCGGCCCGCTCTGCTTCGCCCCGGCGCAGATCCTGGATCATCGCTTCGAAGCGATCATAGAAAGCCGGATCGGCGCCGTCGCCGGAAGCTGCGACGATCTCCATGATCGGCACCGGAAGAGTTTTGCCCTTGACCCGGACCAACCCAATATCGCGCGAAACATAGGCGCCCGCGGCGGTCGAAAATGTCTCCTTGCTGACCAGCAGATGCACCTTGAACTGGCGCGTCAGACCCTCCAGGCGCGAGGCAAGGTTGACCGTGTCGCCAATAACCGAGTAGTCGAAGCGGCGCGCGCCGCCAAAATTTCCAGCGATCGCTTCGCCGGTCGCGATGCCGACGCCGATGTCGATTGCGGCAAACCGCGGATCGCGCTGACGCAACGATTTCAGCTCCGCCAGCATCTTGAGCGCGGAATCGATCGCGGTGCGCGCATGATTTGGAACCTCGAGCGGCGCGCCCCAAAACGCCATGATTCCGTCGCCGCGAATCTTGTCCACTACGCCGCCGCTGTCGAGGATGAAGTCGGTCATCTTGGTCATGTAGTCGTTCAGCAATGCGACCAACGCGGCCGGATCGGTGCGTTCAGACAAGCCGGTGTAGTTGACGATATCCGCGAACAAGATGGTGATGATTCGCCGCTCGCCGCCTAACTTCAGTCCGCCAGGATTGTCCACCACCGCGGCGATAACGTCGGGATGCAGATAATGCTCGAAGGCGTGGCGCAGGCGTCGCTTCTCGCGGCCTTCGGTCCAGTACCGATAAATCGCGAGCGCGGCCGCGGTGCCGCCGGCGACCGCCAGCGGAAACACCACGCCGAGCAATACTCCGTGCTCGATCAGCAGATACTGGGCGAATCCAAAATACGCCCCCATCAGCAGCAGCACGGTGGCGAACGCGATCGAAGCGGTCAGATAAGCCACCGCGAGCGAGATCAAGAGGCCAAGCGCAATCGCTCCGATCCGTTCCATCGCGACCGTGTCGGTCGCGGTTGCGTCGATAAAGTCGTGCGCGATCACGTCGTCGATCGCGTTGGCGTGAATCTCGACGCGCGGAAATTCAGCTCCAGCCGGAGTCACCGCCCGGTCGCCGATCGCCTGCGCCATCGCGCCAACCAGCACCACTTTGCCGGAGAGCGCATCAGGTGCGAGCCGATGCTCGATCACGTCAACTGCGGAGTAGTGCGGAAAGGTCCCGGCCGCGCCGCGAAACGTAACCATCATCCTGCCCATCTCATCGACCGGGATCGCAACAGTACCGATGGCCACGCTCGAGACTCCGGCGGGAACGATGTTTATCCGCAATAGTGCACCGTCATAGTAGGCCTGAGTAATTGCGAGGAAGAACGGTACGCATAATTTCTTGTGAAAATCGATTACGGTCAGCTCTTCGCGAATCTCGCCGTCGGCATCGGCGTCGATATCGTAAAACCCCGTGGCGCGCGCGGCGCTGTTGAGAATCGGCGTCGGCGGCAGGTAAGCGTCGGCGTGAAGCAGGGGCGGCGAACCGCCCGGGGCGCGCCGAACCAATGTGTAGGCCAGAGGTGGCGGCTTGATCGGCTGCGAAAGGTAGCCGGCCTGCGCCCCACCGGCGCTGCCTTTCAACTCGTGAAGAGCGAACGCATACCCCAGGAATGTGTTGCCCTGCGCCCTGATGGAGTCGGCAAATCTCCGATCGCGTTCGTGGCCGAGCGCCGCCTGGATCTGTGCTTCACTGAGGCCGAGCGCACTCAGCCTTGACGATATCTCATTGCGCGCCGACACGTCGGAGTCGGCTTCAGAGAACAGTAAATCGTAGCCGATCACCTTGGGCTTGTATGACGTGAGCGCGTCCTGAAGATTCGCCATCACATCGCGCGGCCACGGCCAATGACCGATAGCGGCAATGCTTTTCTGATCGATTCCGACGACGATGACCTGGTTGGTCGGAGGATGCGGCGTACGCGCATTCATCCGCAGATCGGAGATCTTGAGTTCGGCGAACGTGAGCGCGCCCGGATACGCCATCAGCAGCACCAGCATCAACACCATCACCGTCACGCCGACTAGGAACGTGCGCCATGAAAATGGCTGATGAAAGCGTGGCTTGGTTGATTGCGGCGGCATTTTACGCTGCTCCTTCAGGCCGAGAATAGCGCGCACTGCCGGGCGCGGCTAATCGCGCGGACCGCGCGGCCGGGAAGAAAATTGCCGCCGCACCCTACTCGAAGAAACTGAGCTGCTTGTAGAAGCTGATTTGCCCGTACTGATGAGCCGAGCCGTATCCGGCCTGCGCTGCGAAACCCATCTGCCATGGGCGATAGTAGAGGCCCAGGTCGGGTCCGCCCTCGCCTTCGACGCTGGTCAAAAAGCCGCCCATGTAGAACGCGCCGCCGCCTCCGGCCATGAAAATCCAGTGATCGGTCGAGGCCACGATCGCCTGCAGATCTACCGACATGCTGGTGACGTCGTTTTCGTAATTGTACATCGTCGAGGTCGAGAGATTGATCGGATGCTCCGAATGCAGGAACAGCCAGCTTGAAATATCGCCTTCGATATCGGTCGCCTTGCTGTCGCCGAAATCCTTGCCGCCCAGCACATAGACGTGAGTTCCAGGATAAATCGTCAAATCAACTCCGCCTTGCGCACGTCCGAAATTAAGCCGCGCCTGATGCCCGGTGCCGGGATTCAGCGGATTGTCGAAACCTTCTCCTTCGAATAGCTGATAGCCGGTCAGGCGGGCGACTGCGGAAATATACGGTGTGATGGTCTGTTCGAGCTGGAAGCCTTCCTGGATGGTGGCGTACTTGTCGCTGGCGTAGCCGCCGCCGAATCCGATTACATCAACCCGGCCGGGATCCTGCAGTGTGAAGAAGCCTGGATAAGTCGAGTCGAAAAAGTCTTCGGCCGCGGCCGGGCGGGCCGCCATGACGGTCGCACCGATCGCGGTGGCCGCCGCGATCAGTAGAGCCACAAGCCGGCTGGACAGTTTGCGCGCCACTCGATTCCTCCTCAGATGCTGCACCTATTCGCGACCGTCAACCCGGCGGAGGCGGTGGCGGCGGCGGCGGATTCGACCCGCCCATGTTTGCGCAGACCGGACAAGCCGGTGGCGGCACTGGAGCGACCGGCGTGATCACCCCGACGGTGCCGCCTCCCCCTCCAGCCGCTGAGAACGAAGAAGCTCCGGTCATCCCGAGCGGACCCGAGCCCATCGGCGACATGAAGCACGGCACGGTTGCCTCGTATCCGGCGCTGATATTCTCGCTGCCGGTGGCACCCCCCGCGGTGGCCAGATTGACGATTCCGTCATGCACGGCGACGTCGGTAAAGCTATGGCAATCGCCGAACGTCGGGCGGGCGACTCCCGAAGAATAAATCGTATCGAAACGGGTGCCGCGCGCCGCTGCAACCGCGTTGGGCGTATGGACTTCAAAATTGGGCGCGGCGGCGCCTGCCGTATGATTTACGAACGAACGCAGTTCGCCTGAGAACAAACTGACTCGCGTAGCCACCGGCGAGGCGTTCTGCTGATCGACGACGATATTGCTCGAATCACCGAGCTCGAGCGTGCTCTGATCGGACAGCAGCACGACCACGTGGCCGTTCGCTCCCGTGATGATTCTATCGCCGACATCGACGGGCGTTCCCACCGCGGCTCCAAGCGTGGCGGCACCGCGCTGGATCGTTACCTGTCCCGATGAGGAAGTGATCGATCCTGCGACAGCAACTTGGGCGAGAGCGGCGCGCGGGGCAAGCGTCAGAGCCAAAACGAAACCGAGCCCAACTACGAGGCGGGAATTGGAGACACGAAGAGTTTTGCAGCGATGCATAACGTGGCTTTCCTTATTGCTATCGCTCACCGCATTCTTGTATTGGTTCAGAGATATACTGTCAAATCTTCTTTCGGCGAAAAATCGACGCAACTGTGCGCAGAGCTACCTTCGCCGTCCGTTCCCCTGACGACGGGATTGGCAACCTGACGCTATTGTGACTAGCGCTTGGAGTATTGAGGACGCTTACGCGCTTTGTGACGGCCGTACTTCTTGCGCTCGACCTCGCGCGGATCGCGCGTAAGCATCCCGGCCTTGCGCAGTGCCGGCCGAAGCGTCTCTGAAGAAGCTACCAGCGCCCGCGAGATGCCGTGGCGAACCGCGTCGGCCTGGGCGGAGATGCCGCCGCCTTCCACGCTGACGATGATGTCGAATTGGCCCTTGGTCTCTGTCAACTCGAACGGTTCGAGAATCCGCATCCGCGAGGTGTCGCGCGGGAAGTAGTCGTCGAGGGTTCGATCGTTGATCGTAAAATTGCCCGCGCCCGGAAGCATCCGCACTCGTGCGATTGCGGTCTTGCGGCGGCCGGTCGTCCAAATGATATTTTTCTTTTCTGGCATGTGACTCGCTTCAGACGGTTACGGTCTCGGGCTTCTGCGCGGCGTGCGGATGTTCCGCGCCGCCATAGACCTTGAGCTTGCTGAACAGCCGGCGACCGAGCCGATTCTTCGGCAGCATCCCGCGCACCGCGCCTTCGATCATTCGCTCGGGCCGGGTTTCACGAATTTTAGCCGGGGTGGTCGAACGGATTCCGCCGGGCCATTCGGTGTGGCGATAATAGACCTTGTCGGTTTCCTTGGATCCGGTCAGCTTCACTTTCGCGGCATTGATCACCACCACGAAATCTCCCGCGTCCTCGTTGGGTGTGAAGTCGGGGCGATGCTTCCCGCGCAGCAGGCTTGCGGCTTTGGTCGCGACGCGTCCCAGCACCCGGTCGGACGCGTCGATAATGAGCCAGCGGCGATCCCGCAGCGCATTTTCGCGCGATACGCTCTTGGTCTGTTCGGTCAGTTTCAAGGTCTTTCACCCGCATCGCCGGGCGATCGGGTCGCGCGGGCGTGCAATAAAATTTGGCGGGGCCGATGGGATTTGAACCCACGACTTCCGACGTGACAGGCCGGCGTTCTAACCGGGCTGAACTACGACCCCGCCTGAACCATCCTTTGTTACATTTTCCACCGCGCGGAGCAATCGCCAGCGGCAAAACTTGGGCCTGCCTCGCAGCGCGATGCGGCCCGTTCATCGCGCTTTATCAGCTCGACATCGCTCAACTTCGCTCAACTTCCCAGGTTCATCTCAGATCTGAATTACGGAACTGGCACACGAACGATCCTTACTTGCCTGCTTTGAGACCCTAACCTATCCTTTACTGACGTTGGCCGAAATCGCGAAAGTTTTTCTAAACTTGAGACCATGCTCGTATTAGCGCGGCTCTAAACGTCGTCCCTGGCTTATGTGGATCGTCCGACTTGCCCTGCGGCGCCCGCTTTCGGTTGCGGTGATGGCGCTTCTGATGCTGGTGCTCGGCACGCTGTCGTTCGAGCTGATGAACGTCGACATCTTTCCCGCGATCGATCTGCCGGTCGTGCTGGTGGTCTGGAACTATCCGGGACTGTCGGCCTTCGATGTCGAGCGGCGGATGGTATTCATCAGTGAGCGCGCATACTCGACCACGGTCAACGGGATCGAGCATATCGAGTCGGAATCTATCAACGGGCTCGGAATCTTGAAAGTCTATTTCCAGCCCGGCACCGATCTCGGCGCGGCGATCGCGCAAATGAATGCGGTCTCGGAAACGATCCTTAATATTCTTCCGCGTGGCACCGAGCCGCCGCAGCTCATTTCATACAACGCGACCAACGTGCCGGTCGCGCAGTTGAACGTCTATAGCGACACGCTTTCGACCACCAAGCTGTTCGACTACGGACTGAATTTTATCCGGATCCAGCTCTTCACAATTCCCGGATTCTCCTCACCCGCGCCGCTGGGCGGCGTGCAGCGCTCGGTCATGGTGAATCTCGATCCGAATACGCTCTACGCCAACGGCATGTCCGCGTACGACCTCGGCAATGCGCTCGCTTCGACCAACGTGGTCATCCCGTCGGGCACCGAAAAGATCGGGAACTACGAATACAACGTCGATCTCAACATGAGCGTGCCCAAGGTCAAAGACTTCAACCGGCTGCCGGTCAAGTACGTCAATGGCTCTCCGGTTTTTCTGGGAGATATCGCAAACGTCACCGATAGCCATCAACCGCAAACCAACGTGGTCCGCGTCGATGGCCGGCTCGCGACCTACCTGATGGTGATCAAGCACTCTGACGCCTCGACGCTGACGGTTGTCGATGCGGTCAAGGCCAAGATCCCGCTGATTCGGGCCACCGCGCCCAAGGGGCTCAAAGTCTCGCTCAGCTTCGATCAGTCGCAGTTCGTGCGCGCCGCCTTGTGGGACGTCGTGCAGGAGGCGGCCATCGCCGCCGCGCTGGTGGCGCTGATGGTCCTGCTGTTCCTCGGCTCGCCGCGCAGCATGCTGATCGTCATCACGTCGATACCGCTGTCGATTCTGACCTCGATCATCGCGCTCAAGCTTTGCGGCCAAACGATCAATACCATGACGCTCGGCGGAATCGCGCTTGCGGTCGGGATGTTGGTCGATGACGCCACGGTTGAGATCGAAAATATCCATCGCAACCAGGCGATGGACAAGCCGCTGCTGGTCGCGATTCTCGATGGCGCATCGCAGATCGCAACCCCGACCTTCGTCGGCACGCTGTCGATCTGCATCGTGTTTTTTCCGGTCGTGCTGCTGACCGGCGTCGCAAAGTTTTTGTTCACTCCGCTCGCGCTGGCGGTGGTGTTCGCGATGCTCACCTCATATCTGCTCTCGCGGACGCTGGTGCCCTCGATGGCGCGGTATCTGCTCCCCGACAATCACGAAGAGCATCTCGGAAAAAGCCGCTTGGCCGGCATCGTGCGCGGCTTCGATCGCGGATTCGAGCGGGTCAAGAAGAGCTACCGGGTCGCGCTGGCGATGTTCATCGGACGCCGCGGCCTCTCGCTGGTCTGCGTCGCGATCCTGATCCTGCTTTCGCTCGGACTGCTGCCGATCGTCGGCGAGGATTTCTTCCCGGTCGTCGACGCGGGCATGATGCGGCTGCATCTGCGCAACCCCACCGGCACCCGCATCGAGCACAGCGAATACATGGTCGATCAGATCGACCGCACTATTCGCACGATCATTCCACCGGCCGAGCTCGAAAGCACCAGCGATAATATCGGCCTGCCGATTTCCTACGACCTCGCCTTCTATCAGACCGACAGCATCGGACCGCAGGATGCCGACGTGCTCATCCAGCTCAAGCCCAAGCATGGGCCGACCGCGGTCTACGAACAGCGGATTCGCGACGTGTTGGCGGCCAAGTACCCGAACGTGACCGCCTATTTCCAGGCCGCCGACATCGTGAGCCAGGTGTTGAACTTCGGATTGCCCGCGGCGATCGACGCGCAGATCAACGGCAACAATCTCGAGACCGACTACGATATCGCGCTCAAGCTCAAGAACCGGATGGCCAAGATTCCAGGCGTCGTCGATATGCGGATCGCGGAGCCGCTCGACTATCCATCGCTCAAGCTCGATGTCGATCGGACCAAGGCGCTCCAGTTCGGCATCACGCAGCAGCAGGTCGCTTCGAGTGTGCTTTCATCGCTCAGCGGCGCGCAGCTATTGCAGCCGAACTTCTGGCTCGATCCGATAACCGGAGTTAACTACAACGTCATCTCGCAGGCGCGGCAGCATCTGTTCGACTCGGTCGCCGCGCTGCAGAATATTCCGCTCAGCACGACCGCGACCTCGACCAGCGACGCGACCGATGCCTCAGCTCCCGCGCAACCGCAGTTGCTCGGCAATATCGCCGCCGTCAGCCACACCTGGGATCCCGCCGTGATCGCGCACTACACCGTGCAGCGCGTGGTGGACGTCGATTGCAACGTCTCGGGCCGCGATCTCGGCGCAGTCACCAATGCGGTGCAAAAAGAAATCGGCCGGCTCGGCAAGCTTCCCGCCGGCACCCAGGTTGTGATCCGCGGCCAGAGCCAGGCCATGCGCTCTTCGTTCGTCACGCTTGGCGAAGGACTGATTCTCGCGATCATCCTCGTCTATCTGCTGATGGTCGCAAACTTCCAGTCGTGGCTCGAGCCGTTCATCATCATGATGGCGGTGCCGGGCGCGCTGGCGGGCGTGCTCTGGATACTGGTGCTGACCGGCACGACGATCAACGTCGAATCGATGATGGGCGCGATCATGGCGGTCGGCGTCGGCGTCGCCAACGGCAATCTGCTGATCACGTTCGCCAACGAATTGCGCGAGGATGGCTACGGCCCGGTCGCCGCCGCGATCGAAGCCGGACGCATCCGCTTCCGTCCCATTATAATGACCGCGCTTGCGATGATCCTCGGGATGCTGCCGATGGCGCTGAGTCTCGGCTCCGGCGCCGAGCAGAACGCACCGCTGGGACGCGCCGTGATCGGCGGTCTGTTCGCGGCGACGGTATCGACGTTGTTTGTCGTGCCGGCGGTCTATTCGATTTTCAGCCGCAACATGATCGGCAAACATCAGCGCGACGCTGAGATCGAGGAGCTCACGCTGCCCGGCGCGTGAGCGATGGCACCCGATGGAAGACGACCCCAGGCAATACACCGTCCAGCCATCCGGCAAACTCTTTGTCGCGGGATGGATTATCGCGATCGCGATCGTTGTGATTGCCACCGCCGGGCTGGTGCTCGCCCGCGAATTCTGGATCGGCCGCCAGACCAACGCTTTGGCGCAGCAGGCGGATAAGGGACCGCACGTGCTGGTGGCGAAAATTGGCCGCATGCCTTCGACGCGCATCATCAAGCTGCCCGCAACCATGCGCGGCTTCGACGAAACTGAAATCTACGCCAAGGTTCCCGGTTATATTAAATCGATCCGGGTCGACAAGGGCGACAAGATCTTCAGGGGCGAGTTGGTTGCGACAATTGAATCGCCGGAGACCGATCAGCAGGTCCGCAACTCGCACGCCGCCTACCAGATCGCAAAAGTCACCGACGATCGCAACCAGGTTCTGGTCCGCCAGGGAGTGATCGCGCAGCAGACCGCCGACGAATCGCGTTCCACCATGCTTCAGGCCCGGGCGACACTGGCGCAGTCGGTCGCGTTGCAAGGCTACGAACGCGTGACCGCGCCGTTCGACGGAATCGTGACGCAACGCGACGTCGATCCCGGCCATCTGATTCCCGAGGCGACGACCTCGACCAGTCTGGCCGATGCGATCATGCGCGTCGCGCGGATGAAGCCGCTGCGCGTGTACTCTTACGTGCCGCAGAATATCGCGCTGTTTATCCGCAACGGAGACAGCGCCGCGATCACGGTCAACGAATATCCGCAGCGAAAGTTCACCGGCACCATCACCCGCCATCCCGAGGCGATCGCCGCCGATTCGCGCACGATGCTGGTGGAAGTCGATCTGCCTAACACCGATGTCGCGCTCTATCCCGGAATGTATGGCAGCGCCGAATTCGTGGTCGCGATTCCGGCCGGTGCGCCGCTGGTTCCCGACGACGCGCTGATATTCCGCGACGGCAAGGTCTTCGTGCCAATCGTGAAAGGCAACGTGCTCCATCTGGCGGAAGTGAAACTCGGCTACGACAACGGAATCGCAGCCGAGGTCGCCACCGGAATCGACGCCGACGCGGTGGTGGCGCTAAACGTCGGCCAAGCCGCCCGCGACGGCGAACGCGTCCAACCCGTCGAGCAACAAGAAAGCGCCGCCCAATAACCTCGCAGGCGTCGCGACCCGTCGCCACAATTCCCAATTGGGGCTGGCCGCCGAGCTGAGGCGAGAGTGTGAACTAGACTGAGATTTTCAATCCGGCGGCGGAGAGGCGAGCCTCGAGCACCGGGAGCCGGTCGTGGCCCCAGAATGGCTCGCCGGCGAAAATAAATATCGGCACGCCAAAGACGTGATCCTCGGTGGCTTCGTTTTGTGCGGCTTCGTAGGCGCGGGCGCCTTCGCCTGCCAGGTATTCGCGGTACTCGGCGGACGGCATCCCGAGACTCTCGATCAGCGCAGCTACCGCGTCGGGCTGGTCGGCTTCGAACTCGCGTTTGAAGAATCGCTCGAACGCGGCGTGGCTGTAATCGGGCAGGCGGCCGTGGCGCTCGGCGAATAGTCCGCCGATCAGTGCTGGCGTGGTGTCGTAAACCTTGAGCGGACCGCGAATCACCAGTCCGCGCGGCGCCGCCCATCTTCGCGCGTCGAGGTATGAGTAGCGCGCCTTGTATTCGGAATAGACGCTGCGTTCGCCCTTGCCCTTGATGCGGAGCTGGAACGGAATCCATCTGACGTTCACGCGAAATTTTATTTCGAGCGCAAACGCCGGATCGAACGCGAGATATGCGTATGGGCTCTTGTAGTCCGAGTACATTTTGATCGTGATGCGTTCCATTGATGCTGCCTGCTCGATCGATCACGCGCGGCCGAACGGCTTGCTCCTTCCGGGAGCAATCGGATCGCCGCTGTCGCGTTCCTTCACCGCCTGCTTGAAACCCGCCGCTTCGGCGCGCTCCTTGAACCATACACCTTCGGGGCTATGCCGCGTGATTCCGTCGAAAATCGTCGCGAACATTTGCGTGTTGGAAAGTCCCATGTTGTCGAACGCCTGATTGATCATCAACTTCTGCATCATCAGTTGATTGCGCGGCACACCCGCCATCCGCGCCGCGATTTCATCGACGCGCTTATCCAGCTCGGCGCGCGGCACCGATTCCAGGCACAGGCCCAGCTTTGCCGCTTCGGGTCCGTAAATCAGATCGCCGGTCAGAAGCATCCGCTTGGCTTTCTCCGCTCCGAGCCGGTAGAGCCACATCGCCGTGGTGGGGCATCCCCATACGCGCGCCGGCGGGTACCCGATGCGCGCCTCGTCGGCCATCACCACAATATCGCAGCACAGCGCGATATCACTGCCGCCGGCGACCGCGGGTCCGTTTATTTTCGCGATCGTCGGTTTGTAGGAGCGCCACAGGCTCATGAAATCCTGCGTGTTCTGATGCATCCCGTAGAAATCCGCCATCGGATCCCACGGCTGCGCGCCTGCCGCGGCACCAGAGCCCAGTTGCGATCCGGGCCGCACTCCCGGACGTTCGGCATAATCGACCAGATCGTATCCGGCGCAGAAACCCGCTCCCGCGCCGGTCACGATTATCACATGCAGATCGTTGTCGGCGTTGGCGCGGCGAACCGCGTCGGCAATTTCGCGCGGCATCGCGCCGTCGATCGCATTCATACGATGAGGACGGTTAAGCGTAATCGTCGCGATACGCCCGTCGGCGCAATACAGGATCGATTTGTAGTCCATATGCATCCTCCCGCGGCTGCCGAGATCCGGTGAAGAGATAGAGGATCCGATGATAGATAACGGCCGCGCCGCTATTCAACGCGCAGAGAGAAAGCAGAAATCGTTCGAGAAGCCGCCCGAATGGAGCGGCCCGGTTGGTTTAAGGGCGCCGCGCCGGGGGAGGATCGTCGGCGCGGCGCCCGGTCTCCCCGAGAGCACAGTCAATTCGCAGGCGGAAGCGGAATCATCGCCGCGATTTTCCATCCCTTCGCGCCGCGAATCGCCACATAGGTAACTCGCGCGCTAGTGTGATGTCCCATTAATAAATTTACAGAGGCGTTGAAGCTTTTCAAGGATCGAGTCAGCGGTAGCGGTCCACACGAACGGACGACGATACAGATTGTAGTTGGTGACATAGGCGTCGATCTTCTGCACCAGCTCGCGCACGCTGCGGAACGATCCGCGCCGGATTGCCTGTTGGGTGATGAGC
>JBOHWH010000035.1:0-31657 GCA_050736695.1 Binataceae bacterium (SeqCode)
CGTATCAGTCTTCTCAATCTTAGTTCCGCATCGATGCTTTAGCCTTCGCAGCCATGGGCATCAGAAAGGCCGCCAGATCAGAAACTACCGTCTCAAGCGAGTCCGGCACGACCGTTAGCTCTCAGACAAAAGCAGCCCATTGCCGCCGCTTGCTCGCGTCGCGCGCGAATTCTGGAGTAAGCGCATCCGGAACTTCGCTCGGAATCGCGGTGTGGCGGCGTTCGAAAGTCGCGGCGATCGCTTTCGCCAGGCGAGCCTCAGCGAATTCGTAAGCCTTTGACAATACCCAAACGTCATAGAAGTCCTTCATTCGGCTATTCGCGCGCCCGAGGTACACCATTGCCTGAAATTTCTCGGCAATTACCGCCTCGCGCGGATAGGCCCGCAATCGTGGCGCGGCGGAGTCGAGTAAAACCGGAAACTCGATTTCCTCCAAGCCAGGCTCAACCGCGTCTCCGAAGCCGACATCAATCACCACGTTGATCCGTGCACGCGAAAGGTTGGCAACAGTTCGCAGCCGCAGTCCGCCATATTCGAGTTCTTCTCGGATTCGCTCGATCCGCAAGTTATCGACCTCGAAAGTAATCCCGTCATCCGCCGACGTTCCGCAGACCTCGCGGAAAACGCTAAAAATGGATTCCTCAGCGGAATCTCCGAAGCCCAGCAGATCCAGGTCGCGAGTCGGGCGATGCGGATCCGAGAACCAGGTCGTGATCAACATCGCGCCCTTGAGCGCAAATCGATCGCGATACGCCGATCGACTCAGCCGATAGAGCACGCGCTCCAGCGCATAGCGGGTTATCACCAGATCGAATGGCTGGCCTCTGTCTCGCGCCAGTTTGAGGAGGCGAGAACGAACTGACGCGCCGATATCGCGAGTCCGCTTAGCCATCCAGAGTCAGAGCCTCCATGTAAGGTTGCATCGCGGGCCACACGCCGGCTTCGACCGCCTGCTTGGAGATTTCTGCTGGCGTAGCCTTCTTCTTCCGAAGGGCTTCCCGAAGCCCCTCAACCGCAAGCGTCGTGCCGAGGACACGACGATAACGAAAAACATCGGCTAGGGTTTTCGCTACGCCAAAGATTGGCACCCGCACGCCGTCAATCACGTGAAACTCCACGCCCTTCTCAAGCCGCTTTTTTGGGAATCGGACGAATCGCATCGCGGGAAGCTCGACCCGCGGGCGCCAAGCTTTAGGACCGATTGCCATCCATACGCGCGGAGGTATCTGATCGGTGAGATCATGAAAGGCAAGCGCGGAGACGAGACAGATCACCCCGTTCGGAACGCGCTTGTAGGCTTCGGCGAGGACGTGATGGGCATTAACGGTCGCGTCTGGAAGCTGATAGAGCCCGCGGCCAAGACGGATAACGGCCCCAGCGCGCTCGAGGCGCGACACGGTTGTCGCCGTGACACCCGTCGCCCTGAACTCAGCAAGGCGGACCATTCCGTGCTGCCGGAGAAGGGCAATCGCCCGATCTTGCTGCCGGTCCGAGCGTTTTGCCTTAAGTGCGGTCAAGATACATTTCCTTGGGTAGTCGAACCATTTATCCGAGGGGTTGTATCATTCCCTGGCAGGTAGTGCCACACCTGCAGCAAGCGAAACGGGAGCTGCTTTCCTTTGCGCCGAAGCCGGAATCTCAAATGCGGTCATCGAGAATCAGGCCGCGTACGTGGCCGGCTGGCTCACAAAACTTCGCGATGATCGCAAGCTTCTGATTCACGCCGCCTCACAGGCACAGCGGGCCGCCGACTACATCTTCTCGGTCGGATCTCTTCGGAATAAAGCCGCGTGGCGCTCGCGCAATACGTTCGGGCCCGCGCCTCTCGCCGAACCGACGCGGCCAAAAGTTCTTCAACGGAATCCTGCGGCAGCAGAAGCCGTGCGAGTCGAACTTAACCGCCTTGTAGACGATCTCTTTTCCGAAATCCCGTTCGGGTGGCCATTTCCGAAGCGGTGCAGCATATCGCGGCATCACCGGTCAACGCGACCGAACGGCATCAATTCAGCTTTTCGTCGCAGAAGGCCACGGCCTTCCTGAACGCTGATCTTTCCGAACTCGACGCGTCCTGAAAGCGGTTCGTGAAAGCGCTCAGGAGAAGTTCGAGGACGTCTCCCTTAAGCTTTCGAAGCTCCGACGTATCGAGATGGGTTACGGCTTCGGATAACAGGCCGAGCGGCAGGCTGGGTACGAATTCTTGCAACAACCTCGGGCTTCGCCTCATTGTCGCAACAAGAAGAGAACGCCGTTCTTTGACGGTCTTAGCTTGCCCGAATGACCTTTCAAATTCCACGAAGGTCGAGATATTGGGAGCGGATTGTACGGTACCCATTGGCTTCACGGCCTGATCTCGTACAATTCTTTCAGTGAGATTTTTCTTTTGGCCCGTCAGCGATGACTGGCTTGTCTTGATAAGGTCCTGGGCCCCCGATTGAGACAACCCGGAAAGACTGACGAGGTAATGGATCGGCAGGTAGGGCGTGTTCTGATACGTGGCCTCCCTCAGATAGCTTCGTGCCTCCGATTCATCCAAAGGCCGTTGCGCCAAAAATGCCGTTATCAAATCGTCAGCGTGGATACCGGTCGGCACGGGTTTTTCTTTCTCGATACCTTTGATCGATTGCACATCTCCAAGCACGCGCAGGGCCGGCGCCCCTTCGCCCTCGGAAAACTGACCACGCCGAATGAATTTAA
Organism: Binataceae bacterium (SeqCode); assembly: GCA_050736695.1. Taxonomy (GTDB): domain Bacteria; phylum Desulfobacterota; class Binatia; order Binatales; family Binataceae; genus JBARDN01. Next base: position 2,695 of record JBOHWH010000035.1, read on the forward strand.
GCTGCCGTAGCAGCTTCTCATCTATCAAAAACGGAGTCCCGGCCCCATAAAGTTTTCCATGGATGGTGTCGAGGATGCCGACATTTCGGGGGCCAACACGCTCAATCGTACGGAGGTGCTGAAGCCACGCCTGTCGCTCGCGCGTAATTCGAGCGTCAATAATTGCTCTGAGCTCTGGGTATCGAATGGTCGAAGTCTGACCTTTGTACCGAAAATAAACTTCGCCGCTTCTGACATCTGCCGCGTTTGAGATGGCGACGACCGGCTTTTCATTTGCCTCAGAAATGTAAATGTAGCCGAGCGATGTTCCGAAGATTTCGACGGTTTCCATTTCCCAGATGATCTCTGGGCCGAAGTGTGCGTTCAGGAACTGCGTTACTTGCGCGGGGTCACACTCCTCGAACTTGGTTTTGTTCACACCTTTCAGGCGATGGGGAGAGGGCTCAACGCCGAAGACGATGTAGCCACCCCTGTTGTTGGCGAAAGCCGCCATCGTACGGCCATATTTTGCAAGGCTGCCAAGATTGAATGTTTCCTTGAATTCCAGCTGTGAATTCTCGCGATTCTGCAGAATATTCTTCGAATCATTCCGTAGCTTCAATAAAGACCGCAACGTCACGTCGTGAGAGTCAGGTGTGTTGGTTTGCGCGGTTTCCACTTTCTCAATCGGACTCGCGGTCGTGAGCAGGTTAGAGCCGATATGAACGGTTTTCCCGCAAGATCAGCACAGATCGGCAAATTCGCCCATCAACGCCAGCTTTGCCTTCAGTCCGGAGAAAGGGCAATGGCCATCGGGTTGCCTCCGACATGCGCCGCCGAGGACCCTCTATTCTCCCCAATCCGTCATGCAATTCCCGGCTTTCCTCTTCCAGGCATTTCAAAGGACGACTGGTCTTGGTCGAGTGCGGTCGGAAGGCTTTCCGATTTAGCCTCAAGCCGCAGGCCTATGGATGCGAGCACTTTTAAGACCGTGCCGAATTCGGGATTCCCTTTTGCGTCGAGAGACCGATAAAGGCTTTCACGCGCCAGACCAGTTTCGCGCGCGACGTGACTCATCCCACGTTCGCGCGCAATGATGCCAAGTTGGTTCATTGTCGCGGTTGCATCACCGTGAGCTAACGCACGGTTCAGTACTTTGACAGCCTCCTCCAACGCACTTGAGTTCAAGGGTTCCGAGGAGGACTCCGGCTCGGGCGCGCTCTTGAGTGCAGTGCCCGCCTCCTCAAGCGACGGCAAAAAGCTCGCTTGATTATTGGATTGGGCGAGCCGCCATTCCTCAGGGGTGGCCCGCTGCTTTACATCCATTTGGACATCACGGCTACAATGGGAGATGAAGTTCTTCCAACTGTCCAATGTCTTGATGTTGACGACGTTTTTCTCAGGCACGTTGAAAAGAACAGCAATCTTTCCGGCGATTGCGAGGCGCATCACGTTAAGAACCGTGCCGGGGCTTTTGCCATCCCAGACCATCAATCCAAAATCAGCTTCACGCGCCATCTCGCGGTCCTTAGCCGCGTAGAAATGAAATCCCTTAGTGTTTTTGGGTATATCGACATGATGCGTGCGCCAGGTTCCTAAATTGTTTCTTGGGGTGCCGCCCGTGCAGAAGACGACAACCTTATCGTAACGCTTATCCACAAGATGCTTTTGCACGGCTTTGTCGGCCCCGTTTGCGTCACCGACAATGACTTGGTGACCGCTGGTAACGACATTGTCCAGACGTTTTTTCACCTCTGCCGGCAAACGAGAGACGTGCCGCGAGCCACCAATAAAAATCGTGTTCATCGCTTGCTCCGTGTCTTGGTGATGGTGAGGGCATGGACGACAGTTGCCTTGCCCGGATTGAGCAATATATCCGTGATCGCATTCATGGTCGTTCCAGAACGGAAAAGGTCATCGAAAAGAAGGAGCTTTAGTCCGCGCGTTTGCTCTACGTCCACTTCATAGAGCCCTTCGACATGCTTCTTGCGCTCCTCAGGATCAGTGATGTCCTTCAACTGCGATGTCGGTCGAGTGGTGCTAATGCACGAGAGAACTGGAAGGCTCAGCGCTTTTCCGATCCCATCAGCGAGAATGAGAACCGGCTGTACGGTTCGCTGGTGTGACGGAGGCACCGGCACGATGGCGTCGAATTTGTCGCGCTGGTCCGCCAGGAAGTCCGCCGCCGTCTCAATTATTGGCACTGCCGCTTCGCGGTCGGCCCAGTTTTTCAATCGATAAAGCAGTTCAGCGATCGCTGGCCGCACCGTGTCGAATTGCATATGTCCAGATTCGTTAGGTCCGGTCGGGGTGCTGCTCGTTGTGTGCAGATCCAGCGCGATGCCGGAACGCCATCGCCCCTCGATCCTGATTGGATTGATCTTAACGATGGCCATTGATGCCTCCGTACCTCGCCGATTGTAACTCATAGGCTACACATGGGCAAGGTCTTCGGATGGTTTGAGGACAAAATCACCTCGCCACCACAAAGCGCCGAGGATCTTCGGCCGAACGGATTGTCGCGGCGCACGATGAAGCCAGTGGGGCATGGTTATGCTTGCCCCGATCATCTTTTTACTTGGTGAACACAGCGCGGACCGCGATAGAATGGTGGTCCTGTGGCGCCCGATCCGTCGAAAGCAGTGGCCGGCAGGTTCATCCGCGCGGTCCGATCGAGAAAGCTCGCGCGAGCTAAAGAGGTTCTTGAGTGCAATACCGGGCGACTGCTCCGGACCTTCGCCGCGCGCTACTACGGCGTCGTCACCGAAGCGGTGCTTACTGATATGGCGCGGGCGATGCCTGCATTGGCGGAAAATCCGATATGGCGCGCTTCCCGGGCCTCGATGATGATTCAAAATTAGCGGTTATCAATGAATGTCCCTGTCTGACAGGAATTTCTTGGTAACGCTAAAATTGCTGTGTCACCTTGTGTCACCATCTTCGCGGTAGAGAAGAGTTTCGTAATCAGCAGTTCGTCGATTCGAACGCTATTTCAACTATTACGAGTACGCTTATCATTCGGACCGCCGGTCGCCGCGTGCCCGTCGTGGCGTTCGAGAAGGTTGTAAATGCTACGCCGCGCGACTCCGAGAATCCGAGCCGCGCGTGTCTTGTTTCCACCGACGGATGCCAAGGTCCGGAAAATCAGTTCGGCCTCGACCTCTTTCAGCGAGGCGCCAAGCCGAATCGTGAAATCCGGGTCGGTTCCTGTCCCAGCTTGATCGGCCAGGTCGGTCGGCAAATCAGCAGATGAAAGGATCGACGACCGGCATAAGATAACCGCTCGCTCGATGACGTTTCGCAACTCACGAACATTGCCCGGCCACGAATAGGCCTTAAGCGACTTCAGGCAATCCTCGGCTACTCCCTGAACCGCCTTGCGGTGTTCCCGATTGAACTGCCCGAGGAACTGCGCGGCCAATAACGGCACATCCTCAATCCGTTCGCGCAACGGCGGAAGCTCGATCGAAAGCACACAGAGGCGGAAGTACAAGTCTTCGCGCAGCTTACCCTCGCGGATAGCGCGCCGAGGCTGACGGTTGGTCGCAGCCAGTACTCGCACATCGATTGGAATCTCCTTGACGCCGCCCAGACGCCGGACCTCCTTCTCTTCCAGCACCCGGAGAAGCTTCGCCTGCATCTCTGACCGCATCTCGGTGATCTCGTCGAGTAGAATCGTCCCGCCATTTGCGCGCTCGAAACATCCTTCTCGCCGCTGATGAGCCCCGGTAAAGGCGCCGCGCTCATGCCCGAATAGCTCGCTCTCGATCAGGGTTTCCGGTACTGCGGCGCAATTTATAGCGACGAATGGCCCTCTGTGCCGCGAAGAACGCGCGTGGATAGATTTCGCGACAAGTTCCTTACCGGTACCGCTCTCACCAGTAATAAGGACAGGAGCAGTCGTACCGGCTACTTGTTCGATCAGGCTGATAACCCGACGTGCCGCTAACGACCGGCCTATTAACATGGTTCGCTCGCGAACCTTTCTGACTCACTACCACCCCTAGGGCAGGAGTGTTTTGATGACGCTAGTAAATCTATTAATAACTCAATAATGTGATGACAATTTGTTTCATCCATCTGATACTTTATTGAAGTTAGACGAATGAGATTGCTGAAACTTCACGTAATTGAGAGCGAAACAGATCTGTGCCACGTTTAGCCTTGACCTAGTAGCGTTCCGATGCGGGCGTAGCTGCGTCAGACACCTCCCAAACCGCTCAGGGAAAGGACGAATTTCTGTGAATCAAAGCGCGCAGGATTTGCATATGGGATCGACCGAAGCGACGAATTCTTCAAGCAATTCCACGGGGTTTCGGCTGATCGTGCAAAACTTGTCCGTGCACACCGGCTTTTCCGTCGTCTGATCGCCAATTCGCGTCGGGCCGGCAGAGATTTAGGATTACGTGAGCCCCAACCCCTGAGTCGCGTGCTCGCCGATCGAAGCGCGGCATGGCGGTTGCTCCGCTGACTGGTGGATGAGTCTGTTGTGGAGGTGTGGAACGCTTGTGGTCTCGGAGTTTACATGTCGTATCAAGCGCCGCATCGAATCACGTCGCGGGCACCGCTATCGCCCGTAACTGTCGAGGAGCTTCTCGCTGATCCCTCGCTGACAAGAGGAATGGTTCTCGAGTCCGTGCCCGGACTCTTGACCCAGCTTGCGTCGCGCGTCGCAGCGCTTAAGACACTCGAAGGAGCGCTACTCGCCCTGATGCTCAGCGAGCGGATCGCGACCAGCGGCAGCAAGAATGTTAACAGTGCTCTTCTGAGTGCACCTGAGCTCGCAAAGCTTTTTGGAGTCCCGGAATCGTGGGTCAGGGAACAGGCCCGGCTGGGAAATCTGCCTTCCATCAGACTCGGCCACTACGTTCGATTCAGGCTCGAAGAAGTCGAACGCTTCATCGCGGAACGCGCCAACCAGGCTGCTTGATTTTCTGAATCGTCGACTATACGATACGTATAGTCATGACCGGCCGAGAAATCCGTTCCATCAGACAGAAATTGGCGCTCACGCAAGCTGCCCTTGCAGAAGAAATCGGCGTAACGTCGAACACCGTGGCGCGCTGGGAACGCGGCGAGATGGCGATCTCGAAGCCCGCCGCACGGTTGTTGGAGAAGCTCGCCGAGGAACGTAAAATCGCCAAGCGAGGAAATTGAAATGGGCGGCCAAATCCAAAAGACAGGTGGACGCTGGCGAATCGACTATCGCGACGGTCAAGGTCGACGCCATAGAGCGACTTTCGACACCAGGAAGGAAGCCGATAACGCGCTGACTGATCTCAAATCGAAAATCAGAAAGGGCGAGTACCTAGCGGCGAAGCTTCTGCCAAAATTCCGCGAACTCGCAGAAGACTGGTTCCGTTCGAAGGGTGATCGCCGGCCAGGAACCATCGGCAATTGGCGCGCCCAGATCGATCTGCACCTGAATCCGAAATTGGGCGACCTGCGCCTCGATCGGATCGACGTCGTCCTGATCGAAAAGCTGCGCGACGAGCTTCGCGCAAAGCTGAACGCCAAAAGCGTGAACGCCGTGTTGACGACGGCTGCGGCAATCTTCAAGCTGGCGGTTCGGCGCAAGCTTGCAATCGGCAACCCTGCCGCGGACGCCGAGCGAGCGTTTATGGGCGCGACAGAACTCAAGGATGAAGCGACGAAAGAACAGCGTGGGGACGGCGTTCAGCCGCTCAGACCCGAGGAAGTTTTGGATCCAAACGAGATCCGGAAGACGCTCGAAAAGGCTGAGCCCGGATATTATCGGACGTTGTTCCTCACCGCGTATCTCACTGGCATGAGAAGCGGCGAACTGTTCGCGCTGAGATGGTCGGACATCGAGCTCAAAGGAATCGATGCGGAGACTGGCAAGGAATCTTCACGCGGACGAATTTTAGTTCGCCGCTCGCTGTCGTGGGCTCGCGTGACGAAAGATGATGGTCCGGTTCGCCCGCGTTTTTATCCGCCCAAGACCAAGGCAGGCGTCCGCACGCTCCCGATCCCGATGGAACTCGCGGGAGCGCTCCGGCGCTGGAAGCTGCAATGTCCGCAGAGTGAGCATGATCTCGTTTTCCCGCTCGCCGACGGACAACCGATGCATCGCAGCACCGCGCTACGTTACGGCCTGTGGCCGGCGATCAGTCGCGCTGGTTTGCGCAGGGTCAACATGCACTCGCTGCGTCACTCGTTTGCGTCGGCGCTGATCATGGCCGGCGCGCCCGTGACCGAGGTTCAGAGCCTGCTTGGACACTCCAGTCCGGCGGTGACTCTGAAGGTCTATTCGCACTGGTTCAAAAACATCGAGACCGATTCGGTGGACCGTCTGGCGAAGAGTCTGACGGCGAGCTCCAAAAATCTTGGACACTTTTTGGACACTTTCGAGGTTGCTCCGAAGGCGGATACCGCGTAAGTACTTGATTTCATTGAGCGGAGAGGTGGCCGAGTGGTCGAAGGCACCAGATTGCTAATCTGGCGTACTGGGTAACCGGTACCGAGGGTTCGAATCCCTCCCTCTCCGCCAGCGTTGCTCTCGAAGATCAGTCGGGTTGGCGCTTCGCCCTGCGGCCGCGAAGTCACCGCGCCCGGCATTTTTCATGTTCGCATGCTCGAGCAACGCGTGCTCGTGCCAAGTCCTCCGGCTGCTTCACGATCTCTTCCTCGGGCCGGCACGCAGGTTAGATCTTGAGCTCGCGTACGATGCAGCTCTCGATCGATTCAACCGCGTCGATCGCTATTCGGCGTGCCGATCGCGGCGGCGCAGAATTCAGCGAGCGCATCGATCGCGCCGGATTGCTCGTGGGGCGCATTCTGGGCGGCGATTCGTTCGTAGAGCCGCGCGGCACCTTGGTAAATCATCGCACCGCGATCGTCGCCGTCGAGAAATTCCGCGATTTCTTTCATCTCGGCGACCCAACGATGCGCCTTCGGGTACATCGCAGGGATCTGACGCGCGAGCCGGGCAAGTATTTGAGGCTGGCTGCGCGCGAGCTCGCTCCTGAGCACATCGGCGAGTCCGTCGCGAGCGGCGGCTGCGATCATCGCCGCGCCCAGTGCGGTTATGCCCTTGGTAAGCCCGGCGTAACTGAGCTTTAGACCAGAGGCTGCGCCGATCGGGCCGTCGAGAACCGCGATGTCGAGACCAAACCTGGTGAGCTGCGCGAAGGCTCCCGCATGGCCGCCGGATGCATAAAAGCGCGGACCGGATCTATTCAAGTCCTCTGGCGGGGGAACTCCGATAATCCCCGCGTCGACGTAACGGCATCCGCATCCCGCGAGCAGATCGCCGATGCGGCGGGCGGTCGCCGGTGAGATCGCATTGCAATCGGCGAAGATCGGTTTTTTCGCGGCGGCGCCAAGCGCGCCTCGAAAGCGCTCGGCGACTTCCGCAGCCGCTCCCGGCGGAACGATCGAGAGCACAAAATCCGCGCCGCGGATGAGCGCCGCGTCGTCGTCTATGACCTCGAGCTCCGCCTGGCGCACTCGTCCTTCGCTCGCCGGGCTCCTCCCTTTGAGTGAAATCAAAACGCGCGCGCCGCTTAGCCTGAGCCGGCGCCCGACGGCCGCCCCCATTTCGCCCGCACCCACTATCGCGACGATCGGATGTGCGCGATCATCCATGTTGCTACCCGCTACAACGAGAAGCGCTCGCCGACCATCTCCTCGCTCTTGCGCCACAAGTCGTTCGCATGCGCGAGGTTGAGAGCGTATGAGCGCACGCCGACGCGCGAGGTCGCGTCGTCGTTCACTTCGCATACGTGGCAGTCCTCGCAGTAGCGCCCGCCGACGACGTCGGACGGCGCGACAAATCCACTCCATACGGAGGTCGCCGAGCCCTGCGGCACCGACTTGAACCGAAGCGCCGCCGCCTGACCGCCAGTACTAGCGCTCATTCGTGCCAGCAATTGCTCGATCAGTTCAGGCGTGAGATGCCGCCCGAGCTCGGTCTGGATTCCGCCAGGATGAATTGAAGTAGCGCGCACGCCGCGTCCCTTGAGCCTGCTATCCAGGGCCACTGCGTACAGAATATTTGCCGTCTTGGAGCGTCCGTACGCGGTGAACGGCTGATAAGGAGTCCGCTCGAAATTCGGATCTTCGATGTTTACGTCGCTGATTTGATGACCCGCCGAAGAGAGCGTGACGATGCGTCCGCCGGACTTCAGGAGCGGCACGAGCCGATTGATGAATACGAAATGCCCCAGATGATTGGTTCCGAACTGGGTTTCGAAGCCGTCCTTTGTCTTGCCTTGCGGACACGCCATCACACCCGCATTTGCGATAATCACGTCGAAGGGTTTGGCTTGCGCGAGCAACTCGCTCGCCGCCTTGCGCACGCTGCTGAGCGACGCCAGATCGGCTTCGACGAGCTCGATAGCCAGCTTTTGCGGCATCACTTGCGCGAGCGCATGCCGCGCCTTCTCCAGATCGCGCGCCGTGCCAACCACCGTAGCGCCGTGCGCGACGAGCGAGCGTGTAGTCTCAACGCCCAAGCCGGCCGAGACGCCGGTGACAAGTACCCGCTTGCCCGAAAGATTGACTCCCTCCAGGACCTCATCGGCTGTCGATTCCGCTCCAAAAGTCTTTGCCATTCTTTTTCTCCAACTCCAAAATATAATTGAAAAATGATGCTGCCTGCTGGCGCTCGGGCAGTGCGCACCGGAACCAGCCGCGAGAGGTTTCGATTCGCGGTTTACCGTCGCGCGGCGAGCAGCCGGTGCATCAGCACAGGCTACAATACACGGTGATCGGCCGCAAAAGGAGGGCAAGCCGAAGCAGAGAAAGGCTGGTTCAAAAACCGATTTGAAATCGGGGCGCGCGGAGCCTCTATGAGACTCGCGCGCGCCCATTGCAAGTTGAAAATCAGAACGAGTTCCAGAAGCCGCACTGATGTTCCATGGCAAAGGTGGTTTCAGGCGCCGGGGTCGGCGGTACCAACGATTGGAACTCGTCGGTAGTGGTGCTGTACGGAGACCATAGTGGCTCCGCGGGTGAATCAGGATTGAGATTCTTGGCGAACTGCGTCCAGTAAGTAACCATCGCGGCGGAGAGTTGCTGCTGTTCCGGCGTGAATGCGGCGGGCGCCCCAGCCAGCGTGAAAAGATATTGCAGCTCGGAGGAATGATAGGCGCCCAGCGGGAAGGTCAGTCCCGGAACCGAAGACTGGGCGGGCGGCGCGTTTTCATCGTTGAATTCGTAGGTATATGTCGTAACGAATTGCGACAATAGCGCGTCGGCATTGCGCGCGGGACACGCGAAGATTCCATCGGTGCCCGAGGCGCCCAACGCCTCCGGGCCATTGACGTCATTGGCAGGGCTATCCGGATATAGGATATCCAGAGTAGGCGCCAGTGCCGCTCCCCACAGCGCCAATTCCGCGTTTTGATACTCCGTCAAGGTTGCGAGCAGATTTCCTCCAGCGAATTCCTCTGCGACGAAGAGTCTCCATTCATCATGATTAGTACCGGAAATGAGTGGTACTTGATTGAATTCGCCACTAGTAAACGCCGCACCGATAGTCTGAGTAAGCAGTGTTCCATCGACGAATGGGTATAACGTCCCTGCCTGCGCCGCGATCAATTCCGACGCTGGCAACGCCCGGAGACACGCGGCCGTGCTGCAACCAAGCGCCATTGCGATAGCGTCACCCGCGGGCACCAAAGCGGTTCCCGCGGATTCTCCGATCGGTAGCGTGACGATGTCGTCAAAGTAGTCCTGGAACTCTACATAGGAGCCGCTTTCTGCTATCGCTCCGTGAAAAAGGTGTGCCGCGGTCGGAGATGCGAGTTGAGCATATACACTCTGCCCGCCCGCCGACTCACCGAATATAGTTACTCGCCTCGGATCGCCGCCGAAGCCCGCGATGTTCCTGCGAACCCAGTTGAGCGCGAATTGCTGATCCATCAGTCCGTAATTGGCCTTTTCATGAGGTTCGGCATCGATCGCGGACTCCGCAAAGAATCCCAACAAACCCAAACGATAGTTGATCGTGACTACGATGACTCCCTTTTTCACCAGCAGCGACGGGTCATAGATAGAGCCGGCTCCGCTAGTTAGTGCGCCGCCATGAATCCAGACCATCACCGGCAGCCCACGGAAGTCTTCAGCCAGTACGTGCTGTGGCGTGTAAACATTCAGGAACAGGCAATTCTCGCTGCCGGATCCACCTTGGCTGCACTCGCTGCCGAATTTCGTCGCCTTGAGAAAAAAGCCGGGAAAAAATCCGTATCGCTTCGGCGGAGCCCATCTGAGAGCTCCCACCGGTGGCGCGGCGTACGGGATTCCGAGAAATTCGTTCACGCCGCCGGTCGTCGTGCCGCTCACGAATCCGCTTTCGGTAATCGTAATCGGAGGAAAGGAGCCAGCCGATGCGGTCATAACCGAGCCGAGCATGACCGCGCAGATAGCCGCCAATCCGAGATAAAGTTTGTGGCTAATCCCCCAGTTACCGAGACGCTTGTTCGCCTTCTCGCTGCTTTTCATTGCTGATTCTTCCGTCAGCTTTATTGGACCCTGACCGGCGATGCCGATCACGATCGATTTGAGATGCAGCAATTTTCTGACGCGAGAAGCGAATCAGAATGGAATTGAAAGAGAGAAAAAGACGGACCGCCACCGCGTCCTAAGGTTACTCACGTACCTCCACAAAACGTGAGCGCTTATATTTTCCGAAAACTAAAGTTTTCAGCGCACCCGGCCGGCAGCCGGGACTTCTAGGCTGACCCCGGCCCAGACTCCCACAAAGCCACCGCGAGTTACAAGCACAAACTGTGAGGCGGCTTCTGAGCCGCCTTGTTTCCGGATGGGACCCGATCCTCGCGCATTAGCCCTGCGGCAACCGCGCGAGGAACGCGCTCAGGCGCGCCGCCCACTTCGCCCAGTCGGCGCCGCTCGCGAGGTGCCCTTTGTCGCTGTCGATCTCGAAGTAGTCCGCGTCCACCCCATCGCGCTTTAGCTTCTCCATTACCGCGGGCGCGAGCGTAGGTGGGAACAGCTTGTCGGTACGCGAGAGCACGTACAGCACCTTCGCACGAATCTTCGCGAAGTCTTTCTCCGCGTCGAAATGCGCGCGAGCCGCCGACAACGCGATCATCGAGTGCGGATCGAACTGCTTCGCCCACCGTTCTGACACTTTCCAGATGGCTTCCTCGCGCCGCGCCGGATCGGGGTACTGCGACGCAAGTTGCGCCTCGATTCCATAGCGCTTCAGTGTCTCGACCCGCACGCTGGTCATGAATGTGGACATCGCGGCCGACCCGTAATGATGTCCGCCGTTCCAGCCCGGCGCCGCCGCGAATCGCGCGCGCATGTTCATCACCATCTGCTCGCCGCCTATTGCCTTCGCCGCGGTGACGGCCGGCACGAGCCCATGCATCGCGCCCGGAAAAGTGACGCCTCACTGGAACGTCTGGTAGCCGCCGTACGAAGGTCCCGCGACTGCGATCAGATGCCGCACACCAAGCGCGTCGAGCAGCGCATGCTGCGCGGTTACGATATCGATCAGAGTGAATGCGGGAAAGTCGGGACCGTACTGGCGGCCGCTCTCAGGATTGATGCTGGCCCGGCGCGCTGGAACCGAACGACGATCCAAGCATGTTCGACGACACGACGAAGTACTTGTCCGTATCGATCGCTCGGCCCGGACCGGCCAGCGCATTCCACCATCCAGGCTCGCCCGCCGCGTCCGTGCCCGCGGCATGCTGGCTCGAGGCGAACCCGTGGCAAAGCAGGATCGCGTTGTTCCCGTTTGATGCGAGCCGCCCGTAAGTCTCGTAAACCAGCTTGAGCTCGGGCACAACCTCGCCGCTTAGCAGGCGAAAATCGCGCCTGATGAAACTCTGTACCTCGACAGCGCCGATCTCGTCCGCATTCGCCATGGCCGATCCTCCAATCTGTTTATCCGGGATACCTAGTCTTTGCGATCCGCTGGATGCATCAGATGTTCAGTAAACCAGTCCCGCGCCATCTGCGCGCTCTCGCGGTAGTTTTTCTCATAGATGTCGTAATGCGTTCCGGGAAAAGCGTGATACTTCACGACCGTGGTGGACGGAATCGCGTTTTTCGCGGCAAGCCCGGAGCTCTCGCGGCCTCCGTATTCTTCCTGCTCCTGATCGATGATCAACGTCGGCACCCTGATGCTCGCCGCCGCCACGCGAGGGCGATAGCGCCACATAGTCCTGAAGTCTCCGGTGCCTTTTAGAGAAGCCGGCTGTTCTTTCGGTCGCGGGACAATCTCGATCTCGCCGCGCGCCATCGCGCTCGCGAGCTTCTGCGCTTCCGCCGAAGGAGCCGCGAACCCCTGCGCGTCCGGAGCGGGGCCCATCCCCGGCACCTGGCTCACGACCGCTTTGATCCGCGGATCGGTTCCCGCGACGTAGATGACGTGACCACCACCGAAGCTCGATCCCCATAAACCAATCCTGGCGGAATCCACCATTGGCTCCTCGATCAAAAAGTCCAGCGCGTTGTGGATGTCCCGATTCTGATCGAGAGGATCGACAACCTCTCGCACTGGCTTCGCTCGAACCGTTACGAAGCCATCGGCACCGGCGGCAGGTTGCCTTTCGGGAGTGATAAGCCGGGAATCGCTTTCAAACCATCCTCGATAGTCGAACGTCAGGCACACGAACCCACCCTTGCAGAAGTACGGCGCATAGGTCGAGCTGAGATGAGATTTCGGACCGCCCCATCCGTGACACAGCAGTATCGCCGGGCGTTTTTCACCGTCGCGAAGATCGTCGGGCACAAACAGATCGGCAGCGAGCCGCGTTCCCTCGCTCCAGATGGTGATTTCCTTTTTCATGATCGTGTCCTTTTTACCGTTCAGACTGTCCTTCATAATTCTGTCAAAGCGTTTCTTGATATACTCCGCGGTTTCCTTGTGCTGGATGATATAGAGCTTCCCGCCGCGAATTCCTTCGTAGAACACCGCGTCGGCAATCGCAGCGGGCGGTCTGGCTGGACATCCGAGACGCGCTTGCCATCGAATGCGGCGACGATACTCGATCGCGGGGTCGAGATCGGAGTCAGGACCAGCGATCCACACGTCATCAAATTCGCAGACGCCTGCATCCGAGAGTACGGTCTCAGCCCGTCTTCCGCGTACTTGGTGGCTGCCGAGACAGCCATGGAGATTCTCGCGGAACACCCGACGTGATCGCGGCACGGACACCCGGCGGGGAATTGACACTGCCGCCGCCAGGGGACTAAGGAACCGAATGATCGGAGAGATAAAACGGACATTCCGGCGGCCGAGAGTTCGAGCACCAAGGAGTAGCCATGATTCGCAAGGCTGAGTCGGGAGATGTAGCCGCGATGGTCGCGCTTTCTGAGCGGGATCGAACGATGCGCGAGAAAATCGATCCGGAGTTTTTTCGCAAACGGGCGGGCGGCGCGGAAATTCAGGCGCATTTTTTTCAGAATCAACTCTTGAGCGACCGGGTGATCGCACTGGTCGATATGGACGGCGACCGGCTCGCTGGATTTGCGATTGCAACGATCACCCAGGCGCCGCCGGTTTACGATCCGGGCGGTCTGACGGTTCTGATCGACGACTTCACAGTCGACAACCCAAGCGAATGGGGGTCGGTCGGACTCGCGCTTCTCGCGCGAATCAAGTTGGAAACGAAAAGTCGGGGCGCCGTAGGAGTGGTGACGATCTGCGCGCGCGGCGACAACGAAAAGCATCACTGGCTGGAAAAGATTGGCACTCGCGTGGTCTCGGAGTGGCATTTTATGCGATTGTGAGCCGACGCTACAGAAGCGACCGGGCTGGGGATCCTTCGGAGCCGCGCCAGGAGGTCATTTCCCGCTGCCGCTATCGCGTCGGAACCACCAAGGCGCTCGTAAAGCGTCTCTTTTTTCTCGTTGCGGAATGAAATACCTCTCGCGCAAAGTCGCATTCGGAAAACTAAAATCGATGGCCGAGGGAACCCGAATAGTGCGTAGCGAAATCGTGGGCCGCTAGACCCATCCCGCGGGCGATTGTTTTACTTTCAAAGGTTGACGGTGCGCATATCGCGATATCGGCCGCCGGCGGCGAAACCCTTTGGCGCGGCTTCTTCGATTCTCGCCAGATCGTCCTTCGACAACCGGATCTTCGTCGCGGCGACGTTCTCTTCCAGGTAGCTGCGACGCTTGGTGCCCGGAATCGGGACCATGTCTTTTCCCTGCGCGAGCACCCATGCGAGCGCGAGCTGACTCGGTGTAATTTTCATCTCGTTCGCGATCTCCGTGAGCCGATCGACGACCTTGAGATTGCTTTCCATGTTCTCGCCTTCGAACCGCGGCGAGATTTTCCGGCGCATGTCGTCCGCCGACAGCTCGCGGATTCTTCCGCTCAGGAATCCGCGCCCGAGCGGGCTGAACGGAACAAACCCAATTCCCAGCTCGCGCAGCGTCGGAATCACTTCGACCTCGTAGTCTCGCGTCCATAGCGAATACTCCGACTGCAGCGCGCTTATCGGATGGGTGGCATGCGCGCGGCGAATCGTCTTTGCGCTTGCTTCCGACAGGCCGAGGTAGCGGACTTTTCCCTCACGCACCAGCTCCGCCATCGCGCCGACGGTGTCCTCGATCGGCACGGTCTGGTCCACGCGATGCTGATAGTAAAGGTCGATGTGATCGACGCCGAGCCGCTTAAGCGACGCGTCGCAGGCCGAGCGCACATACTCCGGTTTGCCGTTGATCGCGCGCTTGCCGCCGGGCAGCACCTGGAAGGCGAACTTGGTCGCGATTATCACTTTGTTGCGATGCTTCCGGAGCACCTTGCCGACCAGCTCTTCGTTGTGCCCGACTCCGTATATATCGGCGGTGTCGAAGAAATTGATCCCGAGCTCGATCGCGCGCTCGAGCGTCGCGACTGATTCGCTATCATCGCGCGGCCCGTAGAACTGCGACATCCCCATGCATCCGAGACCCAGCTCCGATACTTCGAGGCCCTGACCGCCAAGCTTTCTCTTTTCCATGATGTATTTCCTCTAGGCGCCCGGCTTGACGAATTTCAGCGTCATCCGATCGCTCTCGCCGATTGCGAGATATTTGGCTTTGTCGGTCTCGCCCATTCTCAAGGTTGGCGGCAAGGTCCATACGCCCTTCGGGTAATCCTTGGTGTCGTTCGGATTGGAGTTGATCCTGGATCTCCCCGCCAACTTAAAACCGGCGCGCTCGGCCAGATTGATCACATAGTCCTCGCGCACGTAGCCCGATGCCGCTTTGAGATCCTGCGGCTTCTTGCGGTCGGCACGATGCTCCACCACGCCGAGGATGCCACCGGCCTTGAGCGCGGCGTACATCGCTTTGAATACCTGCTCGGCGTACCCACGGCGCATCCAGTTGTGAACATTGCGAAACGTCAGCACCATGTCCGTGGAACCGGGCGGCGCTATTTCCATTTTGTCGGGAGGACTCAACTCCGTAACGATGACTTTTCCGAACCGCGCAGGGTCGTCAGCCAGTTTCTTTTTGTACTTCGCTTCGTTTTCGCCAGATTGGATCGCCTCATAGAGCTTGCCATGGTTATGGAGATAGGGCGCGAGAATATCGGTGTACCATCCGCCTCCCGGCCAAATTTCCACGACCGTCATGTCAGGTTTGATGCCGAAGAACGTCAGGGTCCTGATCGGATGGCGATACTTGTCGCGCGCCGCGTCTTTGGGATTGCGACTCGTCGAATCGACGGCCGCCTTCAATGACGCGGCGGCGTCATCCTGCGCGCGTCCCGATCGAGGCTGAAGAATTACCGCCGAAAAGATCAGCGCAGCGACCATCGCAACACGAGAGCATATTCGCATCCGAGCGTTAGGTTTCATCCTGTAGATTTTGGTACAGAAACGGCGCCTGCGCCAGCCCGATGAAGCAGTCGAGGGCTGCCGCGCGGCGGCCAATGCCACTTTCGATCGGTTCCTGGGCTTTGTACTGCTGATCAGCCTGATAGTCGCAACCTGGCTGGTGATCCAGAAAATCAACCGCGCGATAGGTCCAGGCGCGCTGTTCAGACTGTTTTTCGGGTGACCCGCTGGACGCCCTGAAGCAACCGGATGATCCTCGCGGCGCCGGGTGGAAATCTAGAGCGGATCACGAGGGTTCGAGAGCCAGAACCTCGCCCTCCCGGGTCGCGGTAATGTTCTTCGGAACCCACCAGAGCACCGGGACGATCAGCGCGGTCGCGAGTGTCGTGATTATCACCGCCGATGCGAATCCTCCGGTGGCGTAGATCCAGCTCCCGAGCAGATTTCCCGAACTCGATGCGATTGCGAATGCCGAGGTCGCCAGCATCACGCCGGTTCCCTCGAGACCCTTGGGGCAGGAGCGCATGACTAGATCCATATACGCCGCGGTGGCGAATCCGCCGAACAACCCGTAGAGGACGGCGACCACCATCGCGCTCGCAGCGCTTTGCGCGAAGAACATTATCGGTCCCTGCGCGATCGCGACAATCGTTCCCCACCATAGAAGCCGCGAGAGCGGAACTCGCCGGCAGACCACCCCATAGAGAATTGTGGTCGGAAGAAAAAAAGCCCACTGCACAGCGGTGAACGTGCCGAACAGTTTACTGGAGATTTTTACGGTCTCCGTCAGATGGTAGAACATCGGTGTTCCCCATCCGGGTCCGAAATTCCAGAGAAAATAGATCAAAGCCGCGGGCCAGATCGGGGGATGCGCGATCAGCCGCGCGATCGCGGCAAAGCCTCCTTCGCGGGAACTATCTTCAAAGCGGTCGAACGCTTCCACCGCATCGAGACGCCAAAACGCCTGTAGCGCGATCACGATCGTCACGCATGCGGCGATCACAAGGGTTCCTCGCTCGGAGACGTTTGCAACCAGCCATCCGCCGAGCAGAGCCGCGATGACCGCCGGCACGAAGTAGCCGAACAGAAACACGACGCTCAGTCGCCCGGTCATCGAATGCGCCTGCGCGACTCCGGTCATCAACGCCTGCGTCGAGGCGGTGATCATCATGTAGGCGACTCCGTCAAGCAGCAGCACGGCGAGCAATTCGGAATAGGTCAACCGAGCCTCTGAAAGCCACAGGTACATCCCCGCGGCCAGAACCGATCCGATTAAAAGATAGCCGCGGTCTCCCCATACCGGCGGACGCCACCGGTCGCGCAGAAATCCGAAGAGAAAACCCAAGTACGCCGGGATGCCGGCGAGCGCGATAAACGCTGCGAGACTCAGAGGCGACAGATGCAGATGATCCTTGAGGAAGTATCCGATTGGTATAGCCGCGAGGCCGCTTGGCGCACCTAATCCAAGAGCGAGCGTCAGAATCGTGAAGTAAGCGTAGATCCTTTGTGGCGCTGCCGCGGGGCTATCGGGCGGCGATGTGTCCTTAAACTCGGATGACTCGATCGCCAATGTTTCAACTACCTCTGGGAATTCGATCGCGATCTGTCAGGCCGCGGCTGCGTCGGACACTATCCAGTCAGAGCCGCAAAGTGAAGCAGGTTTACCTCGATCAACTGATGCGGCCGCCACGACGACCATTAGGCGGGAGCCGATCCCACGGCGTCGTGGCAAACTCCGGGGCCAATGAATAACCTGAATGCCGCGCGAAAACCTGGCCGCGCGCGAGGAGGATGGTGACATGACTGAGACCCGATGGAACTTGCGGCAACGTTACGGCCATTGGGCTCTGGTTACGGGCGCGTCGGCGGGAATCGGGCTCGAGTTTGCCCGCGCGCTCGCGCGAGAGAACGTGTCGGTAGTGTTGACCGCGCGTCGCGAGGATCGCCTGAATGCGCTCGCAACGGAGCTGCGCGATCAATACAAAATCGAAACACGCGTCGTCGCCGCCGATCTCGCCGCGCCCGATGGCGCCGACCTGCTCGCGCGCGCGGTCGGGGATTTGCCGATCGCGATCCTCGTCAACAACGCGGGCTTCGGATATGCGGGCCGCTTCGACAAGCTTGACACCGAGAGGCTGCGGGCGATGGTCCGAGTCAATTGCGAGGTGCCGGTCGTTCTGACCAGCAGAATTCTGCCCGGGATGATCACGCGCGGACGCGGCGCGGTGATTATCGTGGGCTCGGTCGCAGGCCGTCAGCCGCTGCCACTGCACGCGGTGTACAGCGCGACCAAGGGATTCGATCTTCTGTTCGGCGAGGGGCTGTGGGGTGAGTTGCGCGGGACCGGTGTCGACGCGATCGTGTTGGAGCCGGGCGCGACCGCAACCGAGTTTCAGCAGGTCGCAGGCGAGAGCGTGGGACCTAATCACGGCGAGCCGGCCGCGAACGTGGTGCGCGTGGCGTTCGACGCGCTGGGAGAGAAGCCGTCGATCATTTCGGGATGGTTCAACTGGGCGCGCGCGAACTTCGTGCGCCTGGCGCCGCGCTCCACCGTCGTGAAGATCGCCAAGCGCGTCGTCGAGGGACAGACTCCCGCCAATCTGCGTTGATCCCGCGCATAACCATTGGCAGCGATAGTACGGGGTCCGGACCTCGCCGTTAAATATCAGGTGATATTGTAATGAATTGAAAGACTGGATCGGAGTACTAACAGAACGCACCCTGTGTGCGATCTGCGCGTGGTAGTAACTGGGAGCGGGAATGAATCGATGATAGCAATTGCGAATACATTGATTGTTCTGGCGGCGATTATCATGAGCGCCGGTTCCGCTAGCGCCGCGCCGTGCGGTCCGTTTGGAGATCCGCCCGCGGAGGTGAACCACGGAGCGTTCGCGAGCTTCCTGACCCGCCATGTTCCCGTCTGCAAAGGCGGCAAGGTTTTGGGTCCCTGGAAGGATGCGGATGGCGACGAGCGATACTCTTGTCTTTACGAACCCGCATCCGCCAGCAAAGAGAATCCGCTGCCGTTGGTCGTCTTCCTTCATGGCTCGGTAGCGACCGCCGATTCGGTCAGTTTCACCGGCTTGTCCGATTTGATCGACAAATCCGATCTCGGTGGACAGCGTCCGGGCTTCATCCTGCTCGCGCCCGAAGGCCGCTACACTTCGCACTTTTATCCCGGTTTCGATTCCAATGCATTCGGATGGGACAACTGGTATCGGCAGCTCAGTCCCTCCGGCGCAGTAATCGTTGACGGCATCGCGTATCCGGAAAACGCCGACGCGGGCACGATTGATCACTTCGTCTCCGCGATGGATGTCACAGGCGAAATCGACTCCCAGCGAATCTATCTGATGGGTTGGTCCAATGGCGCAGCGATGGCGCTTTTGTACGCGATGAACCGGCCGTGGGTGGCGTCCGCCGCGGTCTATTCGGCACCTGATCCGTTCGGCGCCTTCCTTGACGTATGTACTCAGGTTCCGGTCGCGGGTGCTCCCGCCGGAAACGGCCAGGTGCGCGTCTTCAATCCGCGGGTACCGTTGATGCACCTGCGCAACTCGTGCGATATCGCTGGAATCTGTCCGAATGGATCCAAGCTTGCGGCTGAACTGCGCGCAATGGGTGGTAATATTGACGACATTATTGTCGATCCTTCAGGCAACAAGGTTACCTCGTGCGATGAATCATGCGGCACCGACAAGATGGGCAACGGCAAACTCAGCGCGGGCGCGACGCTCCGGGGCGTATGGCATCACATGCGCTGGCCGTCGGCGTGGAACGAAAATATGTTGGCCTTTCTGAAGCAGCATCCGCTCGGAGCCGCCGCGGATCGGCCCAGGTAGCCGCGAAATCCGCGCCGATGTCGAAGATGCATTAGCTTGCCGCCGAAATAGTAATACTCATTCGCCTTCCCACTAGAGCAGCGGTGATTTTTCGCGGCGCTCGAGCAGCTCGACGGTCTGACGGTAGCCTTCATCGATCGCGAGCCGGTACTTCTTCCAGTCGAGCATCCCGATCGATTCGATCCGCGGCTCGATCAGCAGATCGACATGCGGGCGCAGATGACGCACTTGCGCCTGGCTGCCCACCGTCCCGGCGCGCATCAGGAGCGCGACGATATTGGGCGCGCCGCGGCGCGCGGGCCGCATCATGTTGAGGAGGCTCATCTCCTCGAGCTCTCCCATATCGGCCGCAAGCGTGTGGTCGCGCATCACGTCAACGGCGATCACCGGCCCGCGGTGCATCGCGAGCATCAGATCAATCGGCATGTTGTTGAGCACGCCGCCGTCCACCAGGATGTGATGCCCTTCGATCACCGGTGTCAGCACGCCGGGTATCGCAACGCTCGCGCGCAACGCTTTCCAAATTGGACCGCTGCGATGAATCCGGACCTGGCCGGTGGTTAAATCCGAGGAGGTGCAAATCAGCGTGCGCCAGCATTCCTCGAGGTTGAGGTCGCCAAAATGCTTGCGCAACCGCCGCGACACTCTGCGCCCCCGCGCCAGCGCGATAATCGGAATCGTATAGTCATTGAGCGGATTGCTATCGACGAAGGACGGCACCAGATGCGCGAGCGCCTGATCGCGATCCCATTCGAGCGCCGCGGTGGCCGCGATGATCGCGCCCATGCTCGCGCCCGCATAAAGATCGATCGCGATTCCCGCCTCTTTGAGCGCGGCCAGCACTCCCAGATGTGCGAAGCCACGCGCGCCTCCGCCCGACAGGACGATCCCGGCTGCGCGGCCCGCGATCAATCGCGCCAGCCGCGCGAGGTCCGATGCGTTGCCCGCGCGAACGTGCGTGTGATCCGCGCCGGGAAAGCGCCGCAGGATTTCGACGGTATGCGCCGCGCGCGCCGAGTCGCCGGGATGCAGTATCACGACCTCGACGCCGCCGTGCCGGCGCGATTTGATCATCGCCTCGAGTGCGGCGCTCTCGTGAGAGTCAGATTGTGCCGCGCCACGGACCAACACCAATACACGGTCGGCCTGGCGCAGGCATAGCGCGGTCCACGCGGTGGGCGAGCTTTCGCCGGCATAGAGGACGAGATCGTGTGCCTCTTCAAGCTGCGCGAACCATTCGGTTCCGCGTTTGGAGTGGTCGGAGCCGGCAATCGCGGTCTTGCGTCCGAGGGATTCGAGCGCCGCGCTCAAATCGCGGGCGAAACCGGTCGCGTCAATATCACCATCGAGCGGCTGGATCGCCAGCGTACGCGGCGCGTCTTCGCTGGCCGCCCGGCGCGAGGTATTGCGCAGCCGGCTCACGAGCAGCCCGTTCATGAAGCGCATCGCGCTAGGACTCGAATCGATCAACTGATCGAATGCCGCGCGCGGCATCTTGAGCAGCTCCGTATCGCGCAGCGCCTCGACCCGCGCAGAGCGCGCCTCGCCCGAGAGCATCGCCATCTCCCCCACCGTCTCGCCAGCGCCAATCTGCGCGATCACCTGCGAGTCATTTTCGGGCATCTTGGCAATTACCCCGAGCCGCCCGGAGAGCACGATGAACATCGCGTCGCCGGGCTCGCCCTGGTCGAACAGGATCCATCCGCCCGGCAGGCTGATCCATTGGAGCTGCTCGCAAATCGAGGCGCGAATTGCAGGAGCGAGATCGCCGAAGATCGCGAGCGGCGCGATCTTCGCAGCCAGCGTCCGCATGAGTTCTGAATCTTCCATCAGAGACGATTGTACAGTACAAACCGCACGCCATTCATCGCCTGCCTCGATACTCCCGATTGCCGCCCGCCGCATGCGCGGCTATCGTCGAGGCAGGCGTAATCGGAGGAGTTTCGATGAAGACCACCCGGCCAGAGAATCGCTTCGACCGCCGGCTGCGCAGAGGTCAGTAAGATATCGCCCGCCACGCCTTCAACGCCGGGATTAACTACTTCGATTCTGCCAGTGAGCTACTTCCAGCCGAAGAAATCTCTTGCGTAGATGAAGCGGCCGACACCGCCGGCGCGCGAGGCTTGCTCGTCGACTTCCTGATCCCCGACCATCGTCGAGGCTTGCAGATCGACGCCCAGAAGCTCGGCCAGCTCCGTGATCATGCCGGCCTTGGGCTTGCGACATTCGCAGTTGTCGGCGTCGTCGTGCGCGCAGACCTTCCATGCGGTGATAGTGTCGCCGAGCTTGCGATCGAGCTCCTCCATCGCAGTCTCGAACGCCGCCATCGTGAAGCGTCCGCGTTTGATCTTCGACTGATTGGTCACGACCAGCAGCAGATGATCGCGTATCGGGGCGAGCTTTTCTGTGACGCCGGGCAGCAGATCGACGACGATATTGCCGCGCGCATCGACTGGAAGCTCGCGCGATTCGTCGAGCCGGATGAGAGTGCCGCCGAGATCGAGGAACAACGCGGCATTGCCGTTTAACGACATCACGCTCCTCAGGCGGCGCGCCAATCGACGTGATCGCGAACCTGCGCGAAGACCTCGTCCAGGATCGCGACGCCGGCTTCGGCCTGCGCTTCGGTAATCACGAGCGGCGGATTAATCCGGATGCGCGGAAAGTAGCTCATCGTCACGAGGCCGCGTTTCAGCGCCTCTTTGAAAATAAATTCGGTGACTTTCTTTCCGAGCAGCTCTTTGGTTTTCAGATCGCGCACCAACTCGACGCCGATGAGCAAGCCCCGGCCCCGCACGTCGCCGATAAATTCGTATTTCTCCTGAAGCTGGCGCAGGCGCGAGAGCATCGCGGCGCCGACGGTGCGCGAATTTTCAACCAGCTTCTCGTCGCGGATCGTCTTGATCGTTTCCGACACCGCGACCGCCGCAAGCGGATTTCCGCCGTAGCTCGAAGACGACGCGCTGGGCTTGCCGAAAGGCTCCGCCGTGCCAATCTCCTTGCTCAAGAGCACGCCCGAAACCGGGAAGCCTGAACCCATCCCCTTGCCGACGGTGATCACGTCGGGGGCGACGCCGCTGTGCTCGACGCCCCACATTTTTCCGGTGCGGCCGAAGCCGGTGATCATCTCGTCGGCGATCAGCAGCGCGCCCAGATCCTTTGCCATCGACTTGATCGCGGGCAGCCAATCGTCAGGCGGAATCACGTTGCCGGCGGTGCCTTGCATCGGCTCGACCAGAATCGCGGCGACGTCGCCCGCCGAGGAATTCCTGATCTGCTGGCGCGCGAAATCGACGCACGCAAGTCCGCACGACGGATACTCGAGCTTGAGCGGGCACCGATAGCAATCGGCATACGGCACCTGGTAGCGGCTGCCGGGAAGCGGACCGTAGCCCTGTTTGGATTCGTCCCCAATAAGGCCCAGCACGCCCATCGTCTTGCCGTGAAAACCGCCCCAAAAGCCAACCACTTCGTGCTTTTTGGTGACGGAGCGCGCGAGCCGGAGCGCCGCTTCGACCGCCTCTGCTCCGCCGCTATAGAGATGCGACTGTTTCAAAACGCCCGGTCCAGCTTCACCGAGCAGGCGGAACGCTTCGGCGCGCTCCTTGGTCGCAAAGGTGCCGACCATCAAGCGCGAGGCCTGCCGGGATAGCGCCTGCGCGAGGCGCGGGTTCGCATGCCCGAGGCTCGCCACGGCGACGCCCGCATAGAAATCGACGTAGGTGTTGCCGTCGGCGTCGGTTAGCGTTGCGCCTTCACCATGATCGAATGCGACTGCGGCGAGCAAAGAGATGCGCTGGCGGCCGGGTGCGATATGGCGCTGCTCTTCTTCGAAGATCTCGGTCGATTTGGGTCCGGGAACCGAGGTGCGGATAGAGGGTAGTTTGCCGTTGGATGCCATCAGGAGGGTGTGTGTTGAATCCTTTCTCAAGTGTCTTAAGAGCGGCCGCCCCGAGTTGCGGCCGCATGATCCTCAAATGCTATGCGCGGCAGGACGCGGACGCGAGAGTATCGCCAGTGCGCGGTGCGCAATCGCGCGTGCGGCGGCCGCCCGCACCCTGCCGAAGCTGGGCCAGTCGTTAAAGTCGATAATCGCAAATCGGTCGCCGCTCAAGACCGCGTCTCCGCCCCACGCCTCCAGTCCGAGCGTGGCGGCGGCGGTATGCGCCGCGGCGGTGAGGGCGCGCACGGCGGCCTCCGGCACATCGCCCGATTCAGGCAGCGCGGAGAAATAGGAGCCTCCGCTGACGCCGTAGAATTTGACTACCGCGCCGGGAAACTCCTGCTGGACGTAGGCAAACCTGATTCCGCGCCGCGCGAAAGTCCGAAGGCGCGCCTCGGCGTCGGCGCGTCCGGCCGCGCGCTGCACGTCTTCAGGTCCAAGCGCATGCAGGTCGCCGCGTTTGATAAAGACCGAAGCGCCGAAATCGACTCCCGCAAGCGCGCGCGGATCGAGCGGAGCATCGGTCGCGACCAGCGCTCCGGGCGGAGTGGGCACGCCGGCGCGCGCGAGTCCGGGCGCCAGCAGATCGCGGTAGCAGTTGCGGATCGCGAGTGCGGAATTGATCGCTTTTGCGCCTGCGCGTTCAGCCTCGGCCAGGCGGCGCAGGGCGTTTTCACTCTGGCACATCGCAAAAATCATGTCGGCGCGCACGGCCGCGCCGTCGGCGAATTCGTGCGCGCCGATCGATTCCGTGGCGATTCCTTCGCGCGCAAGCTCGGCCAGCACCGAATCAAGGATAGCGGCGTCGGCGGCAACCTTGCCCGGCGAAAATTCGGGCTCGCGATAGATTCCAAGGGCGCGATAACTCATCGTCTATCCTCCGACGTAGCCTTATCCTCCGATGGATCTTGTTCCTGGCGGCGCGCCGCTTCGAGATCGGCGGCTTCGTCGATATCGATCGCACTGGTGACTTCGATCGCGCGCAGCCGAAACCGGTTCGCAAGAATCATCGCCAGAAACGCGCGCATCGCCGAAAGCTCGAGCGCGCGCGCCCTGCCGGCGATCGCGAAAATCGAGGTCGGCAGCCAGTACACTCCCGCCGTCACCAGCGGCGCGGCACGCTCGCCCAGTTCTTCGATCAACCCCAAAGAAGATACGTGCGTGAAAAGCGGTTTCTTGTCGCCGCGCCATTTCACGACCGCAAGCGCGCCGTCGCAGGCTCCCGCGGCGGTGGCGGCCTGCGCCTCACGCGTGAAGCGCGCGAACTCGGCGGACGGCAGGATCGCGTCAACCGTAGCGAGCAGAAAATCGCCTGGTTTGAGCACCTCGCCAAGCGTGAACAGCGACTCCATCGAGGACGCGGTGTCGCGCACGATAATCCTGAGCCCGCGCGGGAGCTCAATCTTATCGTTACCGGCGAGCGCCGCGGTTTCGCGGTTGATTACAGCAAGCACCTCGGCCGCGCCGACCGCGAGCATCGCGCGCGCCTGCCGCACGATCATCGGTGCACCGCCAACTTGAACCAGCGGCTTCGGAATACTCGCGCCGCCGGTTGCGCGCAGGCGCTCGCCGCGGCCGGCCGCAATTATGGCGCCCTGAAACGCGCTCACAGCTTCAACTCCACAAGCTCTTCCAGATTGGCGACGGTGTAGTCCACGGATGAATATTCAGCGCGATTCGCGGTGACGGCGCCGGCACCCGAGACCGGGTGATACCACACCGTCTTGAGGCCGAGCGCGTGTGCGGGTGCGCAATCTTTTTCGAGCGAATCGCCGACCATCGCGGAGTCCGCGGGCGCGGCGCCAAGCGTCTTGAGTGCGGCCTGAAAGATTCGCGGGTCGGGCTTTCTGAAGCCGAGACGCGCCGAATCGGCGACCGCGCCAACAAGCTTCGCCATCCCGGCCTCGGCGATAATCCGCTCGAGATTCCCGTACCAGTTCGACACGACGCCGATCCGGTAGCGCGCTTTCAACGCGGCCAGAACCGCCCGGCTGCGCTCCATCCCGCGCCGCGAATCCTCGACGAACATCGTTGTGAGTCGTTCGACCGCGCGATGCCGCCCGCGCGAGTCGAGCGCTTGCAGCATCGCGCTGATGGTGGGCGGGCCAGCTTCGGCAAGAAATTCGATTTGCTGCCCTACCAGCATCCGCACCAGCTCTGTGAACCCGAACCGTTCGACGGCTCGAGTGGCACGCTCGGTTGCCTTGCGTGCGTGCTCATAAGCCGGATCGAGCTCCACGCGCGTGATCGGTATTTCGGCCGCGCGGTACTGTGCCGCGAATCGATCGAGCCAGTAGTCGGGCCCGTCGAGCGTGCTGCCGAAATCAAAAAGAAGCGTGGTAATCATCTGCGTAAAGTATCCGCGCGGTTCTCGCGCCGTGAGCCACAGAGTTTACCAGCGCTCCGATGCCGTCACTAGGCGGCGTTCAGGCTGCATCCGATACGGACAAGATTTAATCGATTTGACATCGCGACGCCGGATCCCTAAACCCTTTTCCATAGGCCTACTTTTTCCGCATTGGAGAGAGGCGAGTTTAGATTTGTTGGGCGCGGTGACAAATCGAATAGCACGAGGAGGCTGAGGCGTCAGACAGGGTCAGCGCGGGGATAGAGCCTGCCCCATAAGACAGCAACGCTGATAAGTAAAGGAGTTTTTGAAGGTGCGCTTCTAGCGGCAGGGTTATAGTTCTGTTAGGTTGACCAAGCGGACAGTTGTAGGGAAACCGGGTTTTATAAGATCTTGGCAATAGAAACTGCCCTAATTGTCGCTCCCTCACGCGCCGACAACCGAATTTTCGGCCGTCCGTTGCTGGAGCGGTTGATCCTTTCCTGCGAACGCGTCGGTATCAAACACTTTGTAGTCGAGGCTCCTGCCGCGCGACGCGCTGAAATCGAGGCCTCACTCGGAGACTACAGGAACCACCCCGACGTTACCCTGGTTGATACGCTTGACGCGGCGGCCGTCGAGCGCGCGCAGCTTTCACCAGTGGCCGCATGTATCGCGCTGTCTGGAAATCTCGTGTTCTTCAAGTCTCAGCTCGAACAGGTGCTGACCGAGTCGGCGGACAAGCCGGGTTCGATCGTCAGGTTGACGACCACCGACGCGGACCACGGAGGCGAGATCGCCGCCGGACCATGCGGAGAACTGCTGCGCCGCGGCGGGATCAACGTCAACGGAGGAAGCTTGGGCGCGACTCTCGGCGAGCATTTCCGCACGCCGATTGGCGAGCTGCCATTCGCGCTCAACGGACGGCCCGAGGATCGGGAAGAGGCGGAATTGCGGCTTGCCAGGTCGCTGCGCAAAGAGACTGCGGCAAAGGACGCGCCGATGGCGCGATGGGTGGACCGCAAACTCTCGTGGCGGATCAGCATGCGGCTTGCCCGCACGGCGATCACCCCGAATCAAGTCACGATTTTCAATACGCTCCTCGGCCTGACCTGCGGATGGCTGTTCTCGACTCCGGGTTATTGGACGCGCCTGCTTGCCGCGATTCTGTTCCTCGTCTCGATCACGATTGACGGCGTCGATGGCGAACTCGCGCGGCTCAAGATGAGCGAGACCAAGTTCGGCGGCAAACTCGACATCACGACCGACAATATCGTCCACGTGGCGGTGTTCATCGGCATCTTCGTCGGATGCTACCGCGCCAGCGGCAGTATCGCTTACCTGTGGCTGATGATAATGGTCTTGATTGGCTTTGGACTTTGCTCGTACGCGACTTATCGCTCGTTTTCGCTGCGCGGAGCGATCGCGGAAAAATGGCTCGAAGGACTGGACCGCTGGAGCGGGCGCGACTTCGCCTATCTGCTGGTGATCCTGGCGTTGATAAATCGGCTCGAATGGTTTGCGTGGGGAACCGCGTTCGGCACCTACGTTTTCGCATTCGGCCTGATTTGGCTGACAGCGCGCAAGTTACCCGGACAAATGTCGCAGGACGCGCGGCAATCATAATCCGGAGAGAATCGCGCGACGGAATTTTCGTCGGAGGGAGGACATGAACAAGAAACCCAGAATCCTGCTGGTACAGCCAACGACTATCCACCTGGACGGCACCCCGCATAAGACGCGGTGGCGGCTGATCATGGGCCTGATGAT
Source organism: Binataceae bacterium (SeqCode) (assembly GCA_050736695.1). GTDB lineage: Bacteria > Desulfobacterota > Binatia > Binatales > Binataceae > JBARDN01. The sequence continues at coordinate 30,328 of JBOHWH010000035.1, forward strand.
TCCGCTGATGGCGGGACTGACGCCCGAAGAATACGACGTGACTCTGTGCGACGAGCGCCTCGAGGACATCAACTTCGACGGCGGATGGGATCTGGTCGGGATGACGACCACGATCGGCGCCTCGCTGCGCGCCTATCAGCTTGGCGACGAGTTCCGCAAACGCGGTATCCCGGTCGTCCTGGGTGGCTTCCACGCGACCCTCCAGACCGAAGAGGCTCTCCATCACGCCGACGCGGTCGTGCAGGGCGAGGCCGACCTGGTATGGGCGGAGCTGTTGCAGGATTGGCGCGACGGCAAGCTCAAGCAGGTTTACAAAGCGACCCGGGTTCACGACCTCAAAAATCTGCCGCGCCCGCGCCACGAACTCTTGAAGCTCAATAAATATCTGTTTAAGGCCGTGCCGGTGCAGGCGAGCCGCGGATGCCCCTACCGATGCTCGTTCTGCGAGATTCCGGTGTTCTACGACGGCAGCTACCGGACGCGCCCGATCGAAGACATCATCAAGGAGATGAAAGAGGTCATCAGGATTACCGGCTTCCGGCGCTTCCAGTTTATCGACGATCAGATTACCGGCAAGCACAAGTTCGCGCGCGAGTTGTTCAAGGCGCTCGAGCCGCTCAATATCCGCTTCTCGTGCCTGTGGACGATCAACTCGAATCATGACGACGAGTTGCTCGACCTGGCGGCGAAGGCGGGAATCTTCCACGTCAATATCGGCGTGGAATCGATCAGCCAGGAATCGCTGCTGTCGATGAATAAGATTCAGAATCATGCGAATCAGTACAAGAAGCTGCTGAAGAAGCTCGAGAAGTACGGAATCTACTATTCGCTGAACTTCCTGTTCGGACTCGAAGAGGATCACCCCGGTATCTTCGACGAGACGCTGAAGTTCCTGCACGAGGTCCGCGCCCCGGAGGCGTTCTTCAATACCGTCACGCCGCGCCGCGGCACTCCGATGCGCACGCAACTCGAGAACGAGGGCCGCGTGATCATCCCGGACGCGGATCTCTATACCAACAACTTCCGCTGCATGTTCGTGCCCAAGAACATGTCGCCGCAGGAAGTCGAGGAAGGCGTGTGGCGCTGCACCAAGGAGTTCTATTCCTTCAAGTCGATGTTCAAGCGGCTGCTGCTGCCGCCCAACAAGTTCACCTGGCAGGGCCTGACTGAAAACATGCTCTTCTGGTACGGCGCCAAGCGCCAGATCGATCCGGTCGATTATTATTAGAGAGCATCGCGACCCAATGCGCACGCAAGGGCGGCCTCGCAAGGGGCCGCTCTTTTTATCTGATCCCTCGCCCTGCAAAAGGCTGTCGATAAGCGCCAAGCC
>JBOHWH010000036.1:0-3838 GCA_050736695.1 Binataceae bacterium (SeqCode)
CACGAACGCTCTCGACAGATAGAGACCGAGGCCAGTGGCATTTGCGCCTGGCTGGAACGGCTGAAACAGGTTTTCGGTGGCGGCAGGGCTGACACCAGGCCCCGAGTCAGTAACCCTGATGGATACGAGACCCTTACCGGCCGAAACCGCAATGTCGATCTTCTTTACTTCAGCATCACTCAATGCCCTCTCGCTATTTTTCACGAGGTTCAAGAAGGCAAGCAAAAGCCGGTGCGAGTCCGCCCAAACCTCTGGTAGATCCTTCGAAATATGCCAGGCGAGTGAGATTTCCGCCTCCCGGCAATAGGGCTCAAGTACTATGCGAAGATCGTCTATCGTACGCAAGAGGTTGATCTGCCCAACCTCCGAATCAATGGTGCTCTGTTTGAGCTCGAGCGCCGCTATCTTGTTCAGGGCCTCGACCAGAGCCCCGAGCGCCTCGAAGTCCTTATCCTCATCAAGGCGCCCGCTTCGCGCCAGGTTTTCGTAAACCACGGCTATCGCGCTGCAGACGTTGCGGATTTCATGCGATACCGCGCCAACCAGAATCCGGGATCCGGCCATAACCTGTTCCAGATTCAATTCCTCCCGCTCGCGAAGATGCTCCGACGAATCGACGACGAGTGCGGCCATGCGGGAACCCAGGGCAGTGCTGTAGGTAGAAAAGAAGACATCGGCAAGGAAGACTTCTCCTTCCTCCCTCTCACCGTGGCACTGCATCTCGGTCCGGAACGCCTGCAGCGTATCTCCAAGAAAGGGAACGGGACCCAAGGCCGGCAGATACCGTAAAACGCTTTTGCCAGTCAGTTCTCCGGGAGGCACTCGCAACAGATGATGGGCGGCCGGATTCGCCTTCAAAATGCGAAAATCAGCGGACATGGTGAGAATAGCGGCCGGACTGCTCTCGATCAGGAACTCCAATTGCTCCTCGGCCTCGCGCCGAGCCGCCACTTCCTTCTCGAGTCTTCGGAGATTCTCCGCCTCAATTACCTGGCTCCGAGTGACTTCATGGGAGAACAACCCCATACCGGTCAGCGCGGAAAACACCAGTATATCTTGCGGGAACGCCACACTCGGATTGAAGGGGAACGGCCCCAACAGATCGGCCAGGAGGGTACATAGGACGGCAATCGAAACGACCTGCCATCGGGGCGCCACCGTTCCCACAAGCAGAATTGGGAACAGATACAGGAAGCCAAAGGCGATGTTCGCCTTCACCCGCCAATCAATGAGCGCGACTATCGCGATCACCACGCCCGCCATCAAAAGGCGGGAGGCCCTCTGTGGGTAATGCATCAGCATTGGCAGTCCCATAAAGATTTATAGAAACAAACCAACCTTGCAAACAAGTCCGCAACCAGGAGATATCAAAAGATACGCCGGATGCTATCGAAAGATAGGCTCGCCGCGACACGCACTGTACCCGCAAGGCGCCGGCCTCATATTTAAAGATAAGAGTTGGTCCACTCAAAAGATAGGCCCGTTTCAGTCGAACGATATCTACTGACTGGAACGTTTGGTGGCTATAATACCGCATTTCTGGCGATGTGGAGCCTAGAGCCGAGCCGACCCTTGCTCTCCCAGCGCAAGCTGGTTGAAGCGCGCGGCTCAAACGAAATGGAATTCCAAAATGCATTCGAGGAGTTGTAAATGGGGCGTGTTTTACGGTGTGTTTGCGCCGGTGCGCTAGTGACACTGTGTTTAACCAGGGGGACGTTCGCGCAGGCTTCGTTGACCTGGCAGGAAATTAAAAACAGGTTTGCCGCGTCAAATCCCACACTGAAAGCGGGACAGATCAGCATCGACGAATCGCGCGCGGACGAGACAACGGCGTATCTGCGCCCCAATCCAAGTCTGAGTTTTTCCACGGACGGAACTCAGCTAGTTCCGTACAACGGGGCCTGGCAGCCTTTCATCGGTACCCAGTATACAACCAGTTTTAGCTATCTTCACGAACGCCAGCACAAGCGGGAGCTGCGCCTTCAAAGCGCAGAGGGTGCCACGACGATAGCGACTTCCCAGCAAGCGGATCTCGAACGGAATTTGCTTTTCAGTTTACGCAGCGCTTTCGTTCAGGTCCTGCAGGCTAAGACGGTATTAGGGCTTGCTACAAGCGACCTCAATTACTTCGACCAGGAACTCGCGATCAGCCGCGACCGGTACAACGCGGGAGATATCTCGCGGGTCGACCTCGACCGGATCGAGCTTCAGCGAGTCCAATATGAGGCGGACTACGAGACCGCTCAAGTGAATTTGCGAACAGCCAAAATACAATTGCTGCAACTGCTCAATGACGGGACCCCAGTAGACACGTTTGACGTTATCGGCCCTTTCACCTTCAGCGATCAGCTAATGCCGTTGGATGATTTCCGCAAAATCGCTCTCACGAGCAGACCCGATCTCCGGGCGGCGTCGCAAGCAATTGATAAGGCCAAAATCGACCATCAACTTGCGATTTCCAACGGGTCGACCGATCCGACTTTCAGCACCTGGTGGACGCACAATCCCTCATTCAACAACCCGAACGACAACGAAACTATCGGAGCGAGCATCAGTATTCCCCTGCGAATCTTCGACCGCAACCAGGGCGAGAAAGAGCGGACTCGCCTCGATGTGTGGCGCTCCGAGCGGTTGCTGAATGCGAATCAGGCACTGGTCTTGAGCGATGTCGGGTCCGCCCATGCAACTCTAGTCAGCACCCTCAATCTGTTGAAACCCTATAGAGACAAGTACCTGGACACCGCGACCAGAATCCGCGACACGATATCCTATGCGTATCAGCACGGCGGCGCCGCCCTGGTTGACTTTCTCGACGCCCAACGTGACTACCGGTCGGTTCAACTCGCTTACATCAATCTCATAGGTTCTTATTTGACAGCCGCGGCTCAAATGAATCTCGCGGTTGGACGGGAGGCCATACAATGAAAATTACAACTTTGATGGGGATGTGCCTGATTGTCGGGATGTGCCTCTGGGGAACGGCGTGCGACACCAGAGCGCACGCCGACCCAGCCGATGGAGCGCCGCCTCCCGCGAAGGTAGAAAAAGAAACCAACGCCGACGTCTTCAAGGTTGACCACCCGGAACAGTTTCCGGTCGTAACCACGACAGAGCATGACTCCGCGCCACTGCTGAACGCGACCGGGACGGTCACCGTGGACGTATCGCGAAACATACCGGTCGTCACAATAGCGACCGGCCGAATAACAGAAATACATGCGCGGCTCGGCGACCGTGTGACGAAAGGCCAGCTATTGGTAAAGGTTCAGAGCCAGGATATCTCCCAGGCCTTTTCGGACTACCGGCAAGCGTTGGCGGATCAGAAGCTTGCCAAAACGCAACTCGACCGAGCCAAGCTTTTGTATGCGAGAGGCGCAATGGCGCAAAAGGACCTGGAGGTCGCTCAGGACCTCGCGGACAAGGCTGATGTCACCGTCGAAACGACTCTCGATCATCTCAAGGTTTTGGGCGCCGACCCGAAGAGCCCCACCGCGGTAGTTGAGGTCCACGCTCCAGCGACGGGAATCATCACCGACCAACAGGTGACCGCAGCAGCCGGAACTCAAGGACTGGCCTCGCCAAACATGTTCACGATATCCGATCTGTCCCGCGTGTGGATACTGTGCGATGTGTATGAGAACGATTTGAGTTTCGTGAAACTGGGCGAGTATGCGGACTTACATTTGACCGCGTACCCCGTGATGGCTCTGAAAGGCCGCATAAGCAATATTGGCTCGGTTTTGGATCCCAACTTACGAACTGCCAAAGTGCGCTTGGAGGTTCAGAATCCGCAAGGTCTATTGAGGCTCGGGATGTTTGTCACCGCTACGTTCCACGG
>JBOHWH010000037.1:0-25942 GCA_050736695.1 Binataceae bacterium (SeqCode)
GTTCGGTCCCAGTCGGCGGACCCCGTTACTCAGTCAACTGCCTATCAACCAAGGGAAGCCGCCTGATCGTGAACCGCGAATCCACAACATTTGACAATTACTCAGCGCAGGGTGGCGAGGCTGTTGCCGACCCGGCTGGCAACGCTCCTTTATCGAAGTCGGCGAGATACGCAGAGCGCGCTCAGAGTTTGTGAATTTTTTGATTCAGAGGGATCGCGTTTGGGGGAGGAATCAGGAAGATGGAAGGAGGCGGGGGTCAGGCGATGGAAGAGGGGTGCGGGTGCGCGAACCCTAACCGCCGGCAGTTGGTGGTGCACGCGAGCGACTTGGGATCGAACAGACTGAGGGTGCGAAGGTCTGGCTGCGGGTGATGACCGAGCTGTGTAATTGCGGGGTCCAGGAACTCCTGATCGCGGTGGTCGATGGGCTCAAGGGCTTCCCGAGGCGATAACTTCGGTGTTGCCCAAGACCGTGGTCCAGACCTGCATCGTGCATCTTATCCGGTACTCGATGCAGTTTACTTCGTGGAAGGAACACCGCGCGGTGGCCGCGGCGCTTAAGTCGATATATCAGGCCGAATCGGCGCTGGTGGCGCGCGCGCGGCTGAAGGAGTTTGACCACGGCCCGTGGGGGGAATATCCCGCCATCGCGCAAAGCTGACGGCGCAATTGAGAACAGGTGATTCCGTTCTTCGCGTTTGATCCCGAGCTGCGCAAAATCATCTACGCCACCAATGCGATTGAAAGCCTCAACGCCCGGGTCCGCAAAGCGGTCAGAGTTCGCGGCCACTTTCCCAGCGAAGAAGGCACGGCCAAACTCATTTGGCTGGTGCTGCGTAACATTCAGGCGGGCTGGAAGAATCCGCCCACAACATGGCATGCCGCCAAAACTCGGTTGGCGATCCAGTTCGAGGACCGGTTTACTTTGGCGCAGTGAAATGGGTAGCGTGATGCAACTTGCGATAGCGTCCGTGCCGGCACGCCGTCAAGGGTTCGCGCGCTACGCGCTCCGGCTGGCGCCGCCCTCGACTGCGACCGGCGCTCCGGCTCACCAGGTGATTAGCAGTCGCCGCTGGCGACTGCTGGGACTGCTCTCGCTCATTAACCACTGGCTCAACACGTAATTCCTGAGAGATCCGCGCTCAGAGCGCGCTGCACCACTTCGCGGCAGGGCGGGGCGCTAGATCGCTATCATGACGATGAACTCAAGGAAGCGATGGACGCGGTGTTGCAACAGCCCGCCGCGCGCAGAGCATATCGGCAGCGGGGCATGGTCGAACGCACCATCGCGCGACTTCGGCAAACTGGATTAAGCCGCTTCCGCCGCTGCGGCATCAAGGCGGTCCGGGTAGAATTCGCAATCCATCGCATCGCCTACAACCTCGGCGGTGCGCCCATCCATTCAACTTTGGCTTTTCATCTCGGCCCACTTGCCCACCCACTCCAATCAGCCCCAATTGCTTGCGACCCTCCGCCTCTCGCTTGAACCCTTTCCTCACACCCCATTTTATCGACAGCCTCGGTTTTCCCGCCCCACCCTCAGCAACCGCGAAGGGCGAGGCCGAAAAGCTGGTAATCGATCACGCACCGGGGACCGACGCGTCGAGCGTTTTGTTAGAGGATCTCTCTTGAGGTATGCAAGCCACAAAACTGCCGGAGAATCCGGCCATAACCAATCCCACCGGGGCGAAATCTCAATCTCCGTGCGTCTTAAAATTTCCCGAGGCGAGTCAACACGGGCTGCCCAAACAGAATCCCATGGAGCTGATTTCTGGGGGCATGCTCCTCGGAGAACAAACGATTGACGATGCCATGACTTTACGTCCACGCGCTTAACCTGTATTGAATGGTGTGGGTCGGTGCAGTGAAAGACTACGACGTTGTGATAATCGGTGGCGGGTTTGCCGGAATAACTGCCGCACGCGAGCTCACTAGTCGCGGGCTCAGGTCGGTCATTCTAGAAGCCAGAAATCGTCTCGGGGGTCGCACTCTCACACGTGAGTTCGCGGGCGTCAGCATCGAATTAGGCGGTGGCTCAATTCACTGGAGTCAACCGCACGTTTGGAGTGAACTCGTTCGATATGGCCTCAAAATCAAATCCGACAGGGCGCCAAATCCTCGCGTTTGGCTAAGATCCTGTGGTCTCGGAGACGCGTCCGCAATTGAAAGAGCGTCGTCGATAGTCGCGCAGCAGCTTCCAGTCTTGTTTTGCGAAGGTGCGTCGATCGTGCGCCCGTACGACCGCAACTGGCATTGGCCGCTAGAGAACGTTGACCGCATAACGGTTCAGGATCGAATTGACGAACTCGACTTACCTTTAGATTGCAAGGAGTTCCTTTCAGCAATAGTGTCATCCTCGTGCAGCGCCCCGTGTTCTGAAGTCAGTCTCTTGTGGATCCAGCATGCCTTCGCGTTGGCAAACTGGAATACTCGTACGCTTGTGGAAGCTTTGGAGGGTTACTGCCTAGATGATGGAATGTCCGCTCTACTAGATGCGATGCGGGCTTCGAGCTCAACATCGACCGACATCCGGCTCTCAACGACGGTCGTATCCATCAATCAGTCGACCTCCGGCGTGAGTGTGAGGACGAACTCTGGGGTGGTCTTTTCCGCCAAAGCAGCAGTCGTGACAGTGCCAATCAACGCGCTTTCACGAATTGCGTTCTCGCCGCCGCTGCGGCCCGAAAAGACTGATTTGTCTCTGGAGAGACACGCTGGATGTGGATTCAAATTTTGGGCGCTGCTCGCCAATGTCGATCCCACCTTTGCTGCCATCGCGACCGTCGGGCCGATTTCCCAAATCACGTCGCAGTGTACGACAGCCGAAGGCACAGTTGTCGCGGCGTTTGGCCAAGACGCACGCTGCTTCGACATCGGTAGTCGCACGGCCGTAGAGGAAAATATCCGCGCTTTCGTACCGAAGGCTCGCGTCATTGACGTTATGTTTCACGACTGGACGCTTGATCCTTTGTCAGAAGGGACATGGGCAGCGCCAAGACCTGGCCAAATCAGCCGATACTTGTACGAATCCCAAGAAGCGGAAGGGCGTCTATTTTTTGCCGGTGGTGATATCGCCGTGGGTTGGCTAGGTACGATCGATGGTGCCATCGAAAGCGGCTTGCGTGCTGCAGATGAATTGAGCAGGGCGCTCGCTAAAAGCAAAAACTCGTGATCACAATGCGGTCCACGAGCCTTCGCGCACGTGCCTTCGAATCGAAACACTCTTCGACCTAATGTCATGTACGGTACAAAGCTTTGACCGAATGATTTCTTCTTCGTTTGCAGAACCGCTGATTCCTGCCACCGGCAACCTAGAACATGTGCACTCACAAGAGTCACGGATAACAGATCCTCGGAGATGGGATATTTCGCTGGTCCCGAGTTATTACCGAAAGTTGTGGATCGTGACGGGATGAAAAAGGCGGCGTACCCTTCCGCGTCGACCACGCGAACCCCGGTGGGAGCCGGGTGGAAGGAGGACGCCACCGATGTTGAAGGTAATGGAGAATGAGGCTGGAAGGGAAGCCGGCGCCGAGTTTTTCGAGCTGGACGAGCTCGCGCGGATGGGGGCGCGGCGGATGCTGATGGCGGCGCTTGAGACGGAGGCCGCCGATTATGTCGAGCGCCATCGCGGGGAGCGCGACGCGAACGGACGCGCCCTGGTAGTGCACAATGGCCCGGCGCAAGCGTGCAAGCTCACCCTGGGAGCGGGCACCGTCGAACTGCGCGCGCCGCGGGTCAACGACCGCCGGCGCGACGCGCACGGGGATCGGCTGCGTTTCACCAGCCGCATCCTGCCGCCGTATATGCGGCGCTCGCCCAAGGTCGCCGAGGTGCTGCCGATCCTGTACTTGCGCGGACTCTCGACCGGCGATTTCCGCCCCGCGCTGGGTGCGCTGTTGGGCGAAGATGCGGCCGGACTGTCGCCCACCAACATCACGCGGCTCACCGGCTGCTGGGAGCAAGAGTACGCGGAGTTCCGCCACCGCGAGCTTGCCGGGCGCGAGTATGTTTACGTCTGGGTTGATGGCGTGTACTTCAACATCCGGCTCGAGGACGACCGGCTCTGCACCCTGGTGCTGATCGGCGCGCGCGCTAACGGCGAGAAGGAGTTGCTCGCAGTCGAGGACGGCTATCACGAGAGCGCCGAGAGCTGGAAGAACTTGCTGCGCGATCTCCGACAGCGCGGGATGATCGCCCCGGTGATTGCGGTGGGCGACGGGGCATTGGGATTTTGGGCCGCGGTGCGCGAAGTCTGGCCCGAGACGCGCGCCCAAGCTTGCTGGGTCCACAAGCTCGCCAACGTGCTCGACAAGCTGCCTAAGCGCTTGCAGCCCCGCGCCAATCGCGCGCTGCACGAGATGATGTACGCCGAGCGTCGCGCCGATTGCGAGGCCGCGAGAACGCGTTTCGAGACCGAGTATCGGGCCAAGTATCCCAAGGCGGTCCAGTCGCTCACCGCCCACTGGGAGAGCCTGGTCACGTTCTTCGACTTCCCGGCCCAGCACTGGAAGCACCTGCGCACCACCAACGTCATCGCATCAACCTTCGCCACCGTGCGCCTGCGCGAGCGGACGACCAGGGGCGCTGGTTCAAGAACCAAAGGATTGCTGATGGCGTTCAAGTTGCTCGACATGGCCCAGCTTCGCTGGCGCCGCCTCGATGGTGCCAACCTGTTGCCCAAGGTCCGCGCCAGAGTGAAGTTCAGCGAGGGAGTTCGGTCCCAGTCGGCGGACCCCGTTACTCAGTCAACTGCCTATCAACCAAGGGAAGCCGCCTGATCGTGAACCGCGAATCCACAACATTTGACAATTACTCAGCGGTCCGTTGAAACATTCAACCGCTGCTTTCCGCCGCTCTGACTCGGCTCGATTATGGACCTGAAAGAGCGGTCACAGTTTTTTAGAAGATCAATTGCTGATTAGAATATAAATTGCTGCGACGTTTGAGGATATTTATGAGCAGGCATGAACCAATACGAGACCAACCTGATACTGCTATGGAGGTGGAACTTACGCAAATTCGAGATTCTTTGAGCCACGTCTTAGCCCAGAGCGTCCTTAATCTTTTTCCAAACGCGAAGATCGCCGTCGGCTCTACGACCAGCGATGGCTTCTATTACGACTTTGATCTCGGCACATCGGTTACGGAAGAAACATTGCCCGTAATCGAAGAGGGCATGCGGCAAGTGTTGTCTCGTGGGACCGCTTTTACACAACGGAGCGTTACCCCGGAGGAAGTGCGCAAAATGTTCAACGATCAGCCGTATAAGCTCGCGTTAGTCGAGGATGCTCTTAATCAAGCGAGAGACGAACCCGGCCGTTCACAGCGCATCAGCCTGACAGATTTCGAGCACGGCCACTTTGTCGACCTCTGCGCAGGGCGCCATGTCGCTAACGCTGATGCGATTGAACCCTCAGCATTCCGATTGACTGGAATAGCGGGCGCTTACTGGCTAGGGAAGGAGTGCAATAAAATGCTCACCCGTATATCCGGGACGGCTTGGCGTAATGCGTCTGAACTCAAGAATTACGTAAATCGCATCGCGGACGCAAAGAAACGGGACCATCGCATATTGGGTCGCGAACTGGGAATCTTTGCTGCAAATGGGCTGGTGGGTACCGGCCTACCGCTCTGGCTGCCAAATGGCGCTACGGTTCGCCGCCTGCTTGAAGATTTTATCAAAGAAGAAGAGCGCAAATCGGGGTACGCCCACGTATATACTCCCGCTCTGGCCAAACGAGAACTCTATGAGCTCTCCGGTCATTGGCAGCACTACGAACACGCCATGTTCCCACCGATCGAGCTTGAGAACGAGCAGTTGGTGCTTCGACCAATGAATTGTCCGCATCATATCTTGATCTTTGCCGACGGTCTCCACAGTTACCGAGAGCTACCAATACGAATCGCTGAGCTAGGAACTATGTATCGCTATGAGAAATCTGGCGTTGTGAATGGTCTCAGTCGTGTCAGAACCATGACTTTGAATGACGCCCACATATTTTGTCGGCGCGACCAGATGAGACAAGAAATAGTAAATGTAATGGCTCTTGTGGAGCGTGCATACAGAATTCTGGGTATCAAAGAATATCGATATCGCCTGTCTCTGCGCGATCCCACAGATACCTCTAAGTATGTCGCCAATGACGAAATGTGGAGAATTGCTGAGCAGGTACTTCGGGATGTGATGAATGATCTTAAATTGCCATATACAGAAGTCAATGGCGAGGCTGCGTTTTATGGACCAAAAATAGATATCCAGCTATTCGACTTTCTGGGACACGAAGAAACCGGATCGACCATTCAAATTGATTTTCATCTACCCGACAAATTCGATCTTACCTATGTAGGAGAGGACGGCGCACGACATCGCCCAGTGATCATTCATCGTAGCGTTATCAGCACGATGGAGCGAATGACTGCTTACCTCTTGGAGTTATACGCAGGCGCTTTTCCAGTATGGCTGGCGCCTATTCAAGTTGCCGTGTTGCCAATCGACAAGAGGCACTCGAATTGGGCACGCTCTCTTGCGCTGCGATTGTTGAAGAAAGACCTTCGCCCTCTAATTGATGATAGCGAGAAAAGCGTCAACGCCAGAGTCCGATTGGCGCAGACGCAGAAGGTTCCGTTCACCTTAGTCATCGGTGATCGGGAAATCGCTGAAGGGATACTATCGATTCGATCGCGTGGTGACGGGACTCTTCGCCAGCAGAGCGTGGAAGATTTCGAATCGTTCTTGGAGATCTTGGTGAAATCTCGATCGCTAACCTTGAGTCCCGGGATCATTTAGACCGAGTGACTCTAGATATCTGAGTCGAGATCCGTCTGGTGAGAAATATGGTGCGACAACACGAAGAACAGCGACTGGATTCTGGAAATTCGCGCACAGCGTCTGCGGGATTCCAAGTCGTCTCCGCGGTTGTCATCACTCGTCAATTATTTTGTACTGTAGATGTCTTCTTCCTTGGCGTGCGGTTCGATTCTTGATTATTATCTTCATCTTTTCAAGAGGTCACTATCTGTTTGCTAACGGCGCGCTACACGCTTGGGCTGCTGACCTGCCCCCGATCTTTGGTCCGGGGATAATGTGGATCCTCGGTTAGGTGTATTGCTTTTGATAGCTTAAAGGTTCTGGGTCCACGGGCGCCGCGCCATGTATCGCGCCGGACGCCGATTGGCTCGGCGGCCAAGCGCTGCGCGCGGCGCTTGCGCTCCGCTTTTTCCTCCTGAGCGCCACGAATTCCCGCGGGCTTAGATAGCCGAGGCTGGAGTGTGGGCGCACGGTGTTGTACTCGATGCGCCACGCTTCGATCTTCTGTCGCGCGTCCGCAAGGCCGAGAAAGTAGTTGGCGTTGAGACATTCGTCGCGGAACTTGCCATTGAAGCTTTCGATGTATGCATTCTGAGTCGGCTTGCCCGGCTCGATGAAGTGCAGCTTGACCCCACACCGATAGGCCCACTCATCGAGCGCGCGCCCGCTAAACTCAGGTCCGTTGTCCATCACAATCTCCTCGGGCAGTCCGCGCGTCTCAGCCAGCCACTCCAGCACGCGGACTACCCGGTTGCCCGGCACGAAGTATCCACTTCGATTGGCGGCCCCTCCCGGCTCAGCTGGTCGACGATGTTGAGGGTGCGGAACACCCGTCCGTCGCGCAACGTATCGCGGGTAAAATCCATCGACCAGCGTTGGTTGATCCGTTCCGGCGCGAGCATCGGTACCCGCGCGTAAGCTCCGCGCTTGCGCCGGCGCTTTCGGACCGCCAGTCTCGCCAGGCGGTACAGCCGGTAAAAGCGTTTGTGATTCGTTCGCCAGCCCTGTCGTGCCATCACCATCTGCAAGCGGCGATATCCATAGCGCGGCGGCTTTGCCGCCTCCTGCTTCATCAGCTCGATCTGCTCCGCCGGCTCGCTACGCCGGGCTTGATAGCGAACCGTCGAGCGCCATGCGCCCAAAAGCGCGCACCCCCGCCGCTCGCCCAGGCCGTACTCGCGCCGCAAAATGCCCATGGCCTCCCGTCGGGTCGCGGGCTCAGTTACTTTCGGTGGAGCAACCCCTTGAGCGCCTGGTTGTCCAGCGTCAGGTCCGCCGCCAGATGCTTGAGCCGCCGGTTCTCATCCTCGAGCTGCCGCAGCCGCGCGCCTCCGACACCTCAAGCCCGCCGTATTTCGACTTCCATCGGTAGTATGTCTGGTCGGCGATCCCATGCTCGCGGCACAAATCCCGGGCTGCTTTGCCCGCCTCCGCCTCCTTCAATATCCTGATGATCTGTTCCTCGCTGAACCGGCTCCTTCGCATGTTCTCCTCCTTAGCATATTCGGAGAACCCAACATTTTAACCGGACCAGTTTTCAGGGAGCAGGTAGATTGATTCAGCGAGGTGCCTGTACAGTGTACGTTTGAAAATGGCGTCAAAATATTTCGTAAGTTCTTTCAGTAAAACAATGTAAAATAATTGTTTTTGCGGACCGTTCAATGCTTGCGTTATCTGGATTTCTGAAGTGCGAGGAACCTCGAGTTGCCTCGTTAAGAAGGGACCTGAACCGCGCTCTAGGGTTCGGTGCTAGTCTGCCCATGGATGCTGGGCCGAATGGCTTTTACTACCCGGTACGAAAAACGCGTGTGCATTTTTGAGCAGCGTTTAGCGGCCGCGATCATAGCTCGTTCCGGTATCTCGCAGAACCGCAAAACGACATCGGAGTTAAGCAATGCGGAGTCCTATGAGGCGTCAAATAGTTCACGTCGATACACCAAATACGTACCCGTCAATCGGCCACCAAGATTTTCTCCTATTCGTCGCGATTGCCAGTTATCGTCAAGAACAGGGCCATAGTAGAGATATTTTGCCCCATGATCGATGAAGTCCTGGTAAGCATGTGCGACTAACGCACGTCCAACGCCTATGCTTCGAGCTTCCTGCAGCACTCCCGTTTCCCCGCCAAGATTCAGTCTTTCGTCTTCTCGTATCGGTCGAGATTGAGCGACCGCTAGTTTAGTACACTCACGTACGCTAAACGTTATACCGACGGGCTTATCGTTCAGGAAGGCGATGGCCGATGCCTCCAGAGCTCCAAAACTCTCGAATATAGTCATTCGCTCCAGAACTTCATCTTCAGACAGAGGGGTTCGGCCCCAATGCTGATTGAAAGTTGCATTGAGCACTCGGGCAAACTCTCCCAAACACTTTGGGAACATCAAATCACGAAGCGATACTACCGAGCATCCGGCTGCTTGTATGCGATTCTTCCAATCGGTAATTTGTTTGACGACAAAATCATCAACGGCGATTCTGTAACCAACCCACCGTCTTTCAACCGAAAAACCGGCAGTTTGAAAAAGTGAGTGATAGAAATCTGGATTCTGGCGCATCGCGATAGGAGGAAGCGAGCCGTCATCCCCAATCGTAAATGGCATTTCGAAGTGAGAGAACCCGGATCGAGCGGACAGTGCTCCTCGCTCTCGGAGCCATCTGCATGCGAGGTTGAGCAACTCTTTGCTCTCGTCGGCTGAACCGGGCAGCGCTTCAAACATTGCGATGTGCCCGATCGGATCACCCCAATAGAGCACGTAGTTCGGATCCGTTATCGCAGCAGCGCGGGCGAGCATTTCTCCGTTCCGAAATGCACCAAAGGCTTGTATCTCTCGACCGCGCAAGAAGGCGCTCTCACCGTTTAGGAGCGATAAGGAGAAGACCTTAAAAGCTGGCCACCGAACCGCTCGAGTTCGATATATGGCATCTTCAAAATTACAAAATAGATCGAGTTCCGACGGCGAGGACAATGGTCTAACAATGTTCATACTCTCTCCACGAGGTAGCCATGATTCACAACATCAATAGTTCCGATCGGCGAGTAAGGTCAAGGACGAAAGAGCAACTGATGGTGCGCTGGCGCAGGCGTGATGAGTGGCCCGGAAGTTCGGGGGCAGGCCACAGCTAATGCGAGCGCGGAGGCCGCGCTTTTCTTCTCCGCGATTGAGTTTCAGCTCAGATCATCGATCAGATTGAGACCGCGAGATCCATGCGAGTGTATAAAGATATGCACCGGGTGCGCATTTTCGCGCCTGAACCAGTTGATCGCATCGCAGCTCTGCCCGACGTTCCACGCTTCGCGCAACAGCATCCGCCGCAGCACGCAATACGCCCCAGATGGAAGCGCTCGCATCTGATCGCTCCCAGATGCTCGCTAACTACGACTCTAGTGCGATTGAGGCGCCCACTTCTATTTCCATTCGCGACAGTCGGAGAAAACTCCTGCTCAGGCTTTCGTAGTCTGTTTCCCGATCGTCGCGGTGGCATTGGCGTCCGAATAGCGCACAGTTCCTGGATTCATTGGAGCAGTGCTCGATGCGCGAGATGGGATGACTGAAGTCGCTCGAATATCCTTCGGTGCGGGCACGCGTTGTCCGGCGTCGGGACCGAGGTTGGCGAACTGCTGCGTCTGCCGTCCAAAGTCCATTGCTTTGGCCCAGCCCGCGCCTTCGCCGGCTCCGGACTTCGCGCTTGCAATCTGCGGAACCTTGTTGAATCCGGTTTGCAGCGCGCTTGTGATCGGACGAATGATCGATTGAGCGATGAACGCGGCCTCAAACGCGTGATTGAGCGCGAGACCGATCGTGCCACCCGCGATACCCGCTGCCATTTGGGGGACAGAAACAGTTACGATCATGAAGACGACGGCGAGAGCCGCGTATGTCAGCATCGTGGAGACCGAGAGGGATCCAGAACAGACTGTAGTTATGATTAAACTTGGCGGCGCGCCGTAGGTGGTCCACCATGGCAGCGTCGCCGCGACTGGCTTGCACGCGGCCTCTAGAGCTCCGCTCCACTGGGTCGCCATTTGCACGCCGACCGCAAGTACCAGATAGAAGAATAGGAGGCGGACGCCGATGCGGATGACATAGCCGAAATAGCCCTCCGCCGCGGGAGCGGTGAAACGGTTGGCGCCCAGCCCGAGTAGAATTACGCCACCACCGACAACAAGGTAGGCTTCGATCAGCGTGAGTATCAGCATCGCGGCCGTCACCACGAAGGACAGCAAGACAACAAATGCTGCGACGCTCTGGACGATCGCTAACTCGATATTCGTCATCACACTTGCGTTCGCGGGCGCATTGAAAAGTGTGCCCGACATATTGGCACCCAGTTGCAGCACAGTCTGCGGGCTGAGCGCGGGCAGACCCGTCACGGCGGCGCCGATCGATGAAAAACTCTTCACCACGGCGTTCATCCAGGAAAACGCGTTTACGATCATCAGATAGACGAAACCACCGCTAAGGACGTGTTTGATGAGACGGCCGAGAAAATGGGGCGCATCGAGCTGCCCCTCGGCCATGAATTGAATCCACGTTACCAAGATGTCGATGAGCAGCAATGCGAAGAAAAGCTTGATGGCGTATGGCTGAATGCCAGCGCTGTATTTGGCGGCGGCAGTGTAAAACTGGGCAACGATATCGTTGAAGTTGTTCATCCTCACAACTCCTTGCGCCACTCGTGCGACCTAACGTCTATGGCTGCGGCGGGGGCGGAGCATTGTGATACATGTCCGGAATCCCCTTCGCTGGAGGCGCGCTAAAGGCCGCCTTCGCTTGCTCGTTTGCTTCGTGCCGCTGATAAAGATTCCAGCTGGCGTAAACCAAGACGCAGACAGCGATAATGGCGAAGGCGAAGACGAGGGGATTCCTGGACTTCTTCATTTTGTTCTCCTTGAGGAAATATTATGGCTGTGGCGGCGGAGAAGCGTCTTGATACATGTTGGGAATTCCTGGAGCTGGCGGTGCCGCGAAAAGAGCCTGCGCCGCGAGATTGCTCTGGACCTGAATATTGATCTGGTTGGCCGCTGCGACGTTTTGCGAGTTCATCTCGGCCATGACAAGTTGGCGGAGCATCTGGACCTGCTGGACCTGGGCGAGCGCGATTTCGTTGCTGACTTGAACCGCCTGAAGATTCCCTACCGCCGTTTGATTCTTGAGCTCAAGGGCCTGCAACGATGCCTGCTCGGCCTGAAAGTTCTGCGCCTGCGCCTGTGCTGAAGCTAGCGCCCCGTTTAGAGTGTTCAGCGTGGTTTCGATCGTCGCCTGGGGACTCTGAACTCCGCTGGTCGAGGCGGCGTTGAAGCCAGGATAGAGCCGCTGGAACTGCTGCGTCAGTCCCTGAAAAGTGTACGAAAGTCCTTCCTGCTGGTTGATCAGATTTCCCAGGTTCGTGAGCAGATTCTGGTTGGACTGCAAAACGCCCGCGCCACCGCCCGTCGTGTTCTTAATCGCGTACTGAAGCTGCTGAGCCAAGTTCGTAACGGTGGCGGTTTCCTGCTGAAGCTGCTGGAGCTGGCTCGCGTACATGGTTGGATCGAATACCTCGTCACCGACGCCGAACAGAGCATGCGCCGGCACGGGTCTTCCAAACACACAGGCCAGCGCGGCCAGGATCGTGAGGAACCGGCAGAATTGTTTGGTGCGATTCATTGACGTATCTCCTCTTGATTGAGTTTTCCGTTGGCGTGGAACGAATTTCCGTTCCCGACAATCATCGCTTCGACAGGCGAATCAAATTGTCGGTAGAGCTTGTCGAGATACTCGGCCCAGTCGTGGAGTCCGCGCGTGCGAAGCCACTCGACAGCCCATCGCTCGCCGTACCGATCGATCATCTGGCGCGCCGCAAGCACATCGTCTTTTGATCCGGCGCCGATAAACGCCAGTGCCGCGGGACCCAGCGAGAACTGGAACAGCCGCCGCCCGAGTGGCGAAACGTAGTAGTAGTGCCGCTTGGGTGTGGCATCGGCGACGATCTCGACCTGCCGATCGGTAAGCCCGAACCTACCGTACATCTCACGCGTCGCGGCGTTCTTCGCTTCCGGGTTGGGCAGGTAAAGCTTCGTCGGACACGACTCGAGGATCACGTCGCGATGCGGCGAGTTGGCGATCTCCGCGAGGCTCTGCGTGGCGAGCACAACCGCTGCGTTCTTCTTGCGCAGTGTGCGGAGCCATTCCTCGATCTTCGCGCCGAACACACTGTTGGTCAGCATGATCCATGCTTCATCGAGCACAATGAGCGTCGGTCGGCCATCCAGCCGCTGATCGATCCGATGAAAGAGGTAGGTCGCGACCGGCACGACGACCTTCGGTCCCATCGCCATCAGGGTTTCGAGCTCGAAGGTGACGAAGCGTCCTTCGAGCATCACGTCGCTATCGGCGTCGAGGAAGCGCCCGAGTGGTCCCGCGAGCGAGAAGGCGCCCAGTCCGTCGCGGACGATATTGTCCTGCACCTGGGTGACGAGATTGCTGATCGTCCTCTGCTCGGCAGGACCTTCCGCTACCAGAGACAGCGCGCGCCACAAGGCTTTGCGTTGGTTGGGGACTAGGCGCACGCCCTGGAGTTCGAGCCAGTCTTCGAGCAGGGTTTGGAGCTTCATCCGATCGGTCTCGTCGTCAATCCGTGCGAGCGGCTGCAGCGGAACCTCGTCCTCGCCGAGATCGAGATGCTGCCCGCCAAGAGCTTTGGTCAGGACGTACGCCGAGTAGCCTTTGTCGAAGAAGAAGATCTGGCCGTCAGGGATCGCGCGGAAGTTCGCCGCGATCGTCCCGAGCGCGACGCTCTTGCCGCTGCCGGTTGGACCATAGATGCCGGTGTGGCCGGTGTCGCCCACGTGGAGATTGAACCGGAACGGAGTGCTTCCGGTGGTCGCTCCGTAGCAGAGCGCAGGAGTCTCGTTCGGATAATAGGGACAAGGATTGGTCGCGAGCCCCGGCCAGATGCTGGTCAGCGGCAGGATGTCGGCGAGATTCTGGGTGTTTACGAGCGGGCGACGAACGTCGTACCAGCCGTGACCCGGCAAAGAGCCGAGCCATGCTTCGACCGCGTTGATCGTCTCGATGCGCGGGTCGAAACCGATATTTTGGCAGACCTTGAAAACCAGTTGCGCGTTTTCGTCGGCGATCTCGGCGCGGTCCTCGGTGATGATCACTTTGGCGGTGACGTAGCAGTAGCGGACCGCGCCGCCCTCGGCCTCGGTGATCGCCTCGTCGGCGTCGGCGGCCATCCGTAGTGCGTGCTGGTTCTGGAACGCCGCACCCGAGCCGGAGCCAAAGTGCTCGCTGATGACGCCGCGCAGTCCGAGCCGCTTCTGGAACAAGTTGCGGCGATAGACCGACAACTGGTTGATCGCGGTCCTCGGTCCGACCGGAATGCCGCGAATCGAGTAGCGGTAGCAGATCGGCAATTCGCCCAGCAGCGCGGCCATCTCCGCATAAGAGAACGGCGGGAAGCCCGACAGCGCGACGACCCGAATGTGACGCCCGCCAATGCGTGGTTTGAAACCCGCGATAAAGTCCTGGTTGCCGAGAACCGCGTCGAGAAAAATCGAAGTACTCGGCGCGGCGACTTCGCAAATGCGCCCGCTGATACAGCCCGCGAGATGCGAGAGCAGCGCGGGCAGTTCGAGCGGCGTCAGCTTCCAGACCGGACTGATCGCGTCGGCAAACTCGCGCAGACGTTGCTTGAACCATTCGAGTTGACGACTCCAGTCAGCGCGCTTGGGTGCACCGGACAAGAAGATACCTGCGATCCTTGTCTCGACATCGGGTGGCGGCCGATACGTGATCGTGAGGATGCACGTTGTTTCGAAGTGCTGGCCCTCGGCGGAGTATTGAATTTCGCGCTCGCGGTCGAGCGTCGCGCTGACCGGGTCAGGAAAAGTTCGGCTCGGATACTGGACGCTCGGACGGCGGGTCAGATCGACGTTGTTCATGAACCCGTCATCGAGCCGGGCCAGCGCTCGATTCGCCTGCGCGCGATGCGCGTCGAGTTCCTCGGCACTGGCCGAGTTGAGGTCGAGGCCCACGCACTTGAACGCCGACAGGAATGCGCCATCCTTCATCGCGATCGTGTAGTCATCGATCGGAATCGCGTAGTTGAGTTGGTCGGGCAGGCCCAGCAGCTTGGAGCGCTTGCGTCTTAGATCCCTGAACTCTTTGAGGAACATGATTCGCTCCTTGTGCGCCGATCAGGCGCGCATCTCTTTTGGCGCCGGTACGGATGGACGAATTCGCGGAAGTGGCGTCGAGATCGAAGCGCGCGCCGGGTAGTAGTTCTGGTAGCGGATGTGGCGCACGTACACCTGGCTGAGTTGCGAGTCGAACTTCGCGGCCTGAACCAGAGCCCAGTGGCCGACGGTGACGAGCAGCGTGCCCATCGCGATCGTGTACCAATGCAGTCCGCATCCAAGGATCAGCGCCGCCGCGGTGATCCAGTTTGCGATCGCAAGCTGCCGCTCCGCCCCCGCCAACAGAATTGGACGCGTGAGCGATTGATGAATCGCGCTCACCCGCCGTTCTCCGTTTGCCACGGTCTAATCCTCCGCGCCTAGAACAGCGCGCCCCCCATCGGGAACAGCGTGGTCATAAGTTGGGTCGCGCCTAATGCGCACGAGCCTCCGAATGCGAGCGCTGACATTTTGCGCACGCCGGTTCCGTGTTCGGTGACCGACCACATGATCCCCGCGCCGATGATCGCCGCGGTGGTGACCGCGTGCGCGACCGGTCCCTGCAAGTCTGTCTGGAGAGTGGTGAGCGGCATGTCCCACGGCAACGCGCCGCCGCCTGCGATCGCGGCGAACGCCTGCACCGGCCACACGATGGTGATCAGTCCATAGGCATAAGCGATCCGCGTCGCCCACTTTCCAAGCGAGCCTCTGATTCCTTTCAATGGTTTCATCTTCTGAACCTCCTTCATCGAGCCTGTTAGAGTGATGGTCTTGCTACGAGCAGAATCACCTGGGCGAAAAGCAGCGCGAGACTGCCGAGCGCAATCCAGTCGAGCATTCCGGCCTTCGATTGACTCATTACCCTGCCGAGCGTCGCCGACACGGCAATCACGCTAAGCGTGTAGAGCGTCTGATACTCGGGATTCATGAGTTCACCTCCGTTGATACGAGTTTGAACCCGGTTTGTGTGTTGTAACGTTCGACGCGGGCGACTTCTTTGACACGGCGTCCCTTTGGCGTGCGGACGATGAATGCGACCAGGTTGATTGTCTCCGCGATTAGGTCGGGTTGTGGCGGGACTCCTGCTTCCTGAACGAGGCTCGAAAGTCTCGTCAACGCAGCTGCGGCGCTGTTCGCGTGAATCGTCGTGACACCGCCCGGATGGCCGGTGTTCCAGGCCTTGAGCAGCGCGAGCGCTTCGGCGCCGCGAACCTCGCCGATGATGATCCGGTCGGGCCGGAGCCGCATCGTGGTTCGCACGAGCCGCGTCATGTCCGCGCTATCGGAAGTGTGAAGCTGAACCAGATTGTTCGCGCGGCACCGAATCTCAAACGTGTCCTCGATGATCACGTAACGCTCATTGGGATCGGAACGCTCGACCATCTCGTTGATGAGCGCTCCCGCGAGCGTGGTCTTGCCGGAGCCGGTCCCGCCAGCGACTACGATGTTCAGTCGGCCGTCGATGGTTTCGCGCAGGACGGCTGCCTGTGCTTCGGTTACAATTCCGTCGCGGACGTAATCCTCGAGCGTGTAGAGGACTTGTGCGGGCTTGCGCATCACGAAGCACGGCTTGCGCGCGACGGGCGGGAGCAGGCCCTCGAAGCGGATACCGCCGATTGGCAGCTCACCTTCGACAATCGGATTACCGGCGTTGGCGACCGCTCCGAGAGACGCCGCCACGGTTCCGATCAGGCTCTCGATCTGCGATGGCGCGAGCATCAAGCCGGCTTCGTGCATTCCTTTGCCGTAGGACTCGAACCAGATGCGGCCGTCTTCGTTTACGATGATCTCGGTTATCTCCGGATCACCGATCGCCGCGAGAATCCGCGCACCGAGTTGCCGACGGAGCAATTCGTCGAGCCGCCGCTCCTGAAGCTGCTGTACGGCAATCACGGGTGCTCTCCATTTTCGTTTGCGGTTTTCTTCCGCTGCGGCGGCGCGGGCGGTTCGATCTGCTTGAGCGTCTCCTCGACTTCAGCGCGCCATCCGCGGTGGCGCCGCGCGCCCGACGCGAGCGCCTGCTTGCGCTGCGCCTCGGGAATCTCGGGCAGATGGCTCAGCATGCTGAGCGCGAACTGATCGATCATAGCCAGGATGGTTGTTAGCTGTTGCGCGATTGGTTTCAGACTCTGCGCGGCCGCAGCCCCGTTGGCGTCGATGATGCGCTTCTCGGTCGCCGCCAGCATCGCGTCGGAGAGCGTGAGTCCGGCAGTCCCGTAAGACTGGAACAGGCGCTCCCTGATATAGCGCGAGAGCGTGACGCCGCGCGCGTCGGCCTCGTCGCGCAACCGGATGAATTCTTCCTCGCTCATGTAGGCGGTAAGCTGGCGTCTCACAGTAGTCTCTCCTTGACCTCTTTCTCGGCCGGTGCGTTGTCCGCGCCGTTCGTGTTTTCGACGGCGAACTTCAGGAACGAAAGCTGTTCGGCACTTGCCGGTTGATGATCCGGCTTCTTCGCGGAGGGGGCATCGTTCACTGGCGAAGCGCCCGTGGACTCCGTGATAGCCGGCGAGAGTTCCGGTTCCGATTCATGTCGGATCGCAGCCTCGGCCACTGGCTCAGTGTCGCCCTCGATTCGATCGCTTATTTTCGGCGGCGCAATCTCCGCGAGCCGTTTGAAAACGACCTCGGAGTAATAACGGAGCTTGACCGCGCGGATCGCGGGCCGCCCGCTCGCGAAGATCAGCGCGTCGTTGGCCCTCATCCGCATCGCCTCGTCGGGCGTGAGCAAGGGCCGCGCTACTTCGGGCTCCGACACGCTCGCGCCGGAACTCGACACGGTTCGATGCGCGTGGCGAACGGTGGTCTCGCCAGTCATTTGGGAGAGCAGGCGCGCAGTTTCGATCCGGTTCGGAGTAAATGCGACGCGCGTGTCACAGTTGGAAGTGATCGCTTCATCATGTCCATACGCCGCGTGAATCTGGCTCAGGTCCTGCGCGATCAGGCACGCCTTGATTCCGTATCCCGCGATCAGCGACAGCGATTCGGCGAACATGTCGAGACGCCCGAGACTCGGGAACTCGTCGATCATGAGCAGCAGCCGGCGCCGATAACCCGTCACCGCGCGCCCGCCGCGAAACTCCAGATGCTCCGTCAGCCGATGCAGAATCTGGCTCAGCATCAGGCGGATGAGCGGCCTCAGGCTGTTCTTGTGCGCCAGCGGGACGACGATATAGAGCGACACGGGCCGTTCGTGATTCATCAGATCGGTGATGCGGAAGTCCGAGATCGCCGTGTTCGCCGCGATCACCGGATCGCGGTAGAGCTCGAAGAAGCCCTTCACTTCGGAGACGACGCCGCTGCGCTCGTTGGGACTCTTGTCGAGCATGCTGCGCATCACGCGCGCGATCACGGGATGGGTCAGGGTCGGAATCCCGCGTGAGTCGCTCCATCGCATTGCGCCGGGCGGGTCGTGCTCGGCGCGCATAATCTGCTGAATCGTGTCGTCGATTGGCTGATTGGGATCGCATAGACGCGCTTCGAGTCCGCTGAGCGTCTTGTCGTGACCCGTGTATAGGTGGTCGAGGATCATTCCGGTCAGGAACGCGGAGCCTTCGCGCGACCAGTGATCGGGAAGGCCGCTGCCCTCGGGATCGAGGATCATCTGCACGATATTGCGCACGTCGCGGATCTCGTTTGGGGTGCGCAACCGGACCTCCGAGAGCGGGTTGTAGCGCGCGCCGCTTTCACCGGCCTCGGCCGGAGCAAACCTGAGACATAGCTGTCCCATACTCCTTCGTGCGCCCGCCGTGAGTGCCCAGTTCTCTCCTTTGAGATCGTGGACGAGCACGGAGTGCGGCCAGGTGAGCAGAGTCGGAACCACAACTCCGACCCCCTTGCCGCTGCGCGTGGGCGCGAAGACCAGCACGTGCGCGGGACCGCAATCGCGGATGTGCGAAGTGCGTCCGAAGTTCCGCCAAACGCCCAGATAGACGCCAGCGCGCTGTGCGACCGGACGCATCAGACGTAAGCGCGCTGCAATTGTGCGGAGAACAAATGGATGGCGATCAATCAGCCGCGCCGCTTTGAGATCCCGCGTGGTCGCCCAGCGCGCCGAGCCATGCAGATCGGATGCTCCGGCGACCATTCCGCTGCGCGCGAGAGCAATCGCGCCGACGGCGAGCGCGCCGATTGCTGCGATCGGGTAGAGCGCCTCGCGCAGGCACAGCACCCACAGCGGCGCGAGCGCGGGAGCATCGTGCCACCTGATCCACCACGCGATCCACGCCCACGGAGCATACAGCGCGCCGATCTCCGGCACGTGAAACAGCGGACGGCCCAGCCATGGCGCATCGTGCAGCACCTTCGCCGCGTGCTGCGTCGTCACCGAGTTAATCGCGACGAATGCCCCAGCCAGCGATAACAGCGCCACGCACTTTACGCGCGTCAGACGCGCGTCAGTCGTGGATCCGGGAACCCGATATGGACGTTGCTCAGCCATTGCGGTCCTTCCCGTATTCGCGCGCACGGTCAAGGCCGCCATCGTTTCCGCGCTGGCGGTTGTATGCGCGGGTTTTGATTACGTCCTTCGAACGCTGGCGATCGCGAAGCTCGTGCTCGTGATTCTCGGCGAGATACCAGCTTCGTTCGTCGATCCGCCGCGCGAGCCCAAGTCCCGCAAGGAACCGCAGGCGATCGACTTCCTGCTCGGCACGAATGCGCGCGCTCTCGGTGCGCGGCTGGAAGTGTTCGTAGCTGACGACGCGATTCGCGTCGACCTTGCGCTGCAGCGCGCGATCGATCTCGGTCCATTGCTCGCGCCGGACCACGCGGTCACGCGCGCGCAGCATCTCCTGCTCGAGCCTGGGGCCCAGCTCGCGCGTTGCGATCTCCTGGCTCCGCACCCGAATCCCCGAACGCAGATAGTCGCGCTCGATCTTGAGCGCGCGCCCGTCTTCGCGCACGCCGCGGACCAGCAGATGCACGTGGGCGTCGTCGGTGTTGTGATGGTCTATCGCGACCCACTCGAGCTTGGTCCCGAGGTCGCGTTCCATCTGCCCGACCAATTCGCGCACATGTTCGCAGAGATTGAGACGTTCCGCGTCCTCGGGCGACACGATGAAGCGCCACATCAGCTCATCGCGTTTCTCCCATCCGCGGACAGCCGCGATCATGTCGATTCCTTCGCGGGCGGAATCGAAGCCAAGTCCCTTGCTGAACTCCTGCTGCGCGCCCGGCCGCCCGAGGTATTTTGCGTGCGCGGTCCACGCGCCTGTTTTACGGTTGCGCGAGAACGACGCCTTGACCACGCTGCGCCGCGAGTACGCGGGCGGCTCTGCCATCCGGACGTGCCGCGAGCGCACGCCGCTGAGACTTCCGCTTGCCTGCTGTCTGAGGCCCGGACGCATCCCGATCCGCCGCGCCACCCGCGCCCACCACGGCACCAGCTTGTGCGGTCGCTCGGCCCGTTCATGACGCAGCTTGATGTCGACCTCTTTCTGGCGCAGGAACCTAATCCGTTTCATCGCACGCCTCCGTCAGCGCCTGACTGAGTGCGAGTGCCAGCCGCGTCGGTTCTTCGGGCACGCGACCGCCGAGCACCTCGATGATCTCGCGCACCTGCGTCGTGCTGAGCGTGATCGCGTGCAGGTCCTGCGCGCGGGTCCAGGACTTCCAAGCGCGCTTTCCGGTCGCGCGCTGGTCGAGCTTCTTCTTTCCGATCGACGCGACCCGCGCCCGCTGTTCGGTGCGAAGCTTCCGCGCTTCCTGCGCAACGCTGAGCAGCGCTCCAAGCAGGAAGTCGGGAGGCTCAAGGTCGAGGCCGGCGAGCGCAATCAAACCGCCGAGATTGGCGAGGTGGTGAACCCGCAGCCCCTGCTCGCGGCTGTGATGCCCGTTGCCATTTTCAACGCCGATGCCATTTCCATTGCCGCTCATGACATTCACCACGTGAGAACCGGTTCGAGTTTGCCGCGCACGTTGGCGAGCGGAACCGGGCCGAAATAACGCGAGTCCCAACTCCGCCGATCGTTGAATCCGAACAGCCAGACCTCGTTTGCGCCGACTTGCCGCTTGCCCCACGCGACGTGCGCAAGCGGACGTGCCGCGCTGTCGCGCGCGGCGGTCACGCTGTGCGCCACCCGCACGCCGTTGACGGCGACTGATCGTGGCTCGATGTCCACGATGTCGCCGGGCAGAGCGCCGACGATCTTGTCCACCGGCTCGGCGTCGCCGATGCATCCGCCGGTCCGCAGATACCCGCGTCCGAGCCCCTGTTGTGCGACCGTGATCGGCAGGCATGCGGCGACCAGATCGCCGCGCTCGAATGTGTGTGAAGCAACACGATAGGCACCCGCCGGAGCCGCGCTGTCCGTGTTAGAAATCAAGATGCCCAACCCGTTCCCGACCGCGATCAGAACCGCGATTGCGAATGCAATTCCAACCATCACTGCGACCGGTCCGCTCGCTCTTTCCAGACGCTGCAAATTGAGCCGCCAGGCGAGCGATCCGACCAGGCTTTCTGCCGTGCCGTACCTTGTCAGCATCATGTCCACCTCCGAGGGGAAAAGTCCGCGCGGTCGTTCAGAGAATCGGCAAAAACAACGTGCAGTGCCGCAGGTCCTTTATCTTGCACTACGAACGACCGGACTTTTCCCCTGCCCAATCCACCCTCCAAATCTCCTCCATCCGTGCGCCCCAAAACGGCGGGAAAATCGGCTGCAAACCTCACTGCAACTTCTCCGCTGAATCGTTGGTTGCAGCGCGATTCAATTTCCGCCCTGGACGTGAGACGCTTTCGAGCTCCGCTTTGATCTGCTTGCACAACCTCCACATCGCCGCAGTGATCGTCTCGGCGAGATCGAAGCCGGCTTCTTCGGATCGAGTACGCAGCATCTCGATCTCACGCTTGAGCGCAGCCGGCAGCTTGAACGTGATCGCTTCGCTTTCCTGTTTGCGTTTCAGAACTCCCATCGCTCGACTCCTTTATGAGTTTTCATTGCCTCAGTTTTTGTAAACGCCGGGGAAGACCAGGTCCGCGGTCACCATCACGTTGAATTGATAACCAGGCCGGATTTCGATCGTCGCCGGACGATTCATGCCGTTGCCGATCATCTGCTGGCCCATCGCACCGATCTGTCCCGAGGCGGACGAGCCGGCCATCTGACTCGCCATCGCCCACTGATTCGGCTGGTAGTAGCCGTATGCGCCGTAGCCGGCGCCGCCACCGAAAGTCGCCATCTGCCCGACCATCTGGCCGGCGCTGATCAGGCTCATCAGCGCCGCGGTTCCGAACGTCGAAAGATAATGGTGGTTCACCTCATCGCTGAAGCCGGCAAAGCCGCTCTGATCCGCGCCCGGCATCTGCGGCAAATCCATGCTCGCAGTGTTTGGAAAAATGAGTCGGTGCCACGCGATCTGGATGCGCTGCTGGCCATTGGCGGAAGCATTCTGATACGCGCCAATGAGCCTGCTACCCTGCGGGATCAGCAGCGCCCGTCCGGTTGCGCTGTCGAATACCCCCTGGCTCACCTGAGCGAGAATCGGCCCCGGAAGATCGGAGTTGATTCCGCTAACCAGCACTGCCGGGATCACGCTCCCCGCCATGACAGTGAATGGCGACTCGGGCGGATGAAGCGTAACAGCCGAATCGGTTGAAGAACCGGAGCTGAAGCTTCCGCCGGCCTGGCCTTTCGCGCTGGCGATTTCGAGCGCCTGTCCGCCGTGAAACGCGGACACCATCTCGGGCGCTTCGAGCGCCTTCATGTACTTGTCTTGCGCCCATTGCGCGTACCGGCTCGGAGTCCTCGGCGGCGTATGCTGCACTGGCATCTGAGAGGTCGTGAGGATCGCCGGAGTCGCGGCATAGCCAGGCGTCGGATGACGCTCGCTACCGTGCGCCGCGAGGTCTGCCACTTCTCCGCGATTTCGCGAGGCTGCACCGGGGTCATCCAGTGACTTCGCAACCGCCGCATCGGACGATGTTCCTGACGATTGGACGCCCAGCGCAATTGCCACTCCGCCAATCATCGCGACCGCGATGAAAACCACTCCCAGCAGGCGATTGAAACGGCCGCCGCCGAGATGCTCCTGCTCCTGTTCTTGCTCCTGTTCTTGCTCCTGTTCTTGCTCCTCCTCGATCGGCTCTGCTGCTGCCATGATCGTCACCTCGCACCGCCCGCGTAGCTGATGGTCACGCGGTCCTGATCGCGGCCAACTCCCGACACCAGAATCGCGTCGCTGAACAGCCGATCGACGACGTAGTAGTTGCCGGCGACCCGGTAGTTGACCATCTGGCTCCCGCTTCCGGCGTTGATGAGTAATGCCGGGGCGGCGCTCGTCTTCATTCCGGCGGGCATCTGGATGTACACGTGCGAGCCATCATCGAACGCGCGAATCGGCTTCCACGGGACGTTCGAACCGGCGACCATGTACGAAAAGTTCAGTTGCGATGGATCGACATTCGCAACTTTGACCATGTTGTCGGAATCGCCCGGCGGATCGACGGCTTCCTGTTTGGCGGTCAGCGCCGCCGAGTCGGCGTCTTTCATCGTGGCGAGCAGCTCGTCGGGATAGTAGAACTCGACCTCCTGCATCGCGTGGCCTCCGCGCGAGCGGAGCAGGAGGTGGTAGATGTGTTTCGTCGTGTAGATCGTCAGGTTGGTCTCGATGCGGGAAGCTTGCGGCTTGACCGCAAGGTGCGGCATCGGATTGCGCGGATCGCCGGAGGCTGCCGGCGTCGCCATCCAGCGCTCGGTGTCGCCCATCGCCACGTCGGTGATTGTCTCACCGGGCTGAAGCTCGATATCGGTGGTGCGCAATGGCGCGCAATCGACGACTGGCTCGGATTCTTGGCTGTAGGGATACAGAGTCAGCTCAGGCATTTTGTAAACCGGCCAGTTGCCGTCTTGCTGATGCTCCTTGATTGCGGCCTGAACCTCGGATGGCTGCTGCTTGAGCAATTGCGCACCCGTCGGTGGCGACGGAGTGGCCTCGGGCTGCGGCGCGGCCTCGGTCACGAGCTTGAGCGGTGGTGGTGCGGGAGCCTGCTGCGCCGCGCAAGCTCCCAGCGTCAGCGCGAGTGCCAAAGTGCCTGCGGTCGCTATGCGCTTCATCGGTCTTCCTCCCTTCAGCTTTGCTGTTCGGTCCAGCTGATCTGCGTCACGTAGAATCCGAGCGGGTTGCTCACGATCGCGTCGTCGGAATTGGGCGGAACGATCTGGGTTTGCAGAACCGCCTCCCAGTGCGTCGGCGTGCCGATCGCGACTCCGTTCAGATCGTGCTGCTCTTCGGTCCAGCGCACCTGATAGCTGCGCTGTGAAAGCTGCAGGATCGAATCGACCTGCACTGAAACGGTCTGCTTCTCGGCGATCTTGAACGGGTTATGGCCGAACTCGTCGGAGTGGTAGTACTCGTCGAGAAACCTGTCCGCCGCGCCACGTGCGTGAGCGAGCAGAGCATTGAGCATCTGGTGCTCAACTTGCGGGTCGCTCGAGACCGATCGCGCGTCGCGGATGAAGGCCGCAACCTCGTAGCGCTGCATTCGCGTACTCACATCGGGAACGGATGCTGCCGTCAGAGGTTGCGGAACGGTGAGCGCGTAGCCGAGCTTGTCCACTTCGACGACGTACGGGATGTAGCGGCTTCGATTGCTGAGCCAGACCAACCCGCTCGCGAGAATCAAACTGAGGATCAGCAGCCCTCCGGCTGCGATTTGCCAGTTCCGCTTGCCGAGTACCAAATCGGCGTATCGCTCGTCCCACTCGCGACGCGCTTCGACATAAAGATTGCCGGCCATGATGATTCACCGCTCCTTCAGCCAAAGTAGAGCCATAGTCGCAACTCCGCGGTTGGACTGGCCGCAAACTTTTGGACGCGGAAAATCCACCGCGAATTTGATCGCTGACTTTGGCTGAACTATGGCTGTTCTATCGGGCGCGAGGGGTCTAAAGGGGCTCTCGGGGGGTCCGACCGGATCCAAAAAAGGCTTGATTATGCTCGATAGTGACAGATTGTGACGCATTGCCGTCTATCTGTCGGGTGACTCAAAATCCTCCGTGCGCAAGCACATGCGGGTTCAAGTCCCGCCCTCGGCACCATCTGAATTTCTTTTTGTTTTTGAGTACGTGGAAGCGTACGTTTCCCTATCAATCAAGGCACTGTGCGCGTCGCTGAGGTAGGAACTGGGGTACTCCATTGGCCCCAGGCAGTCTCAAGATTCCCAGGGGATAGGATTCCTCTATCGGATTAATTCCGGTCGCGAGCACAAGTCCGCGCCCGAATCGGGGGAGAGACTGAAGCACGCGCCGGATGGGTTCCGGCGCGTTGCTCCAGAAGAGCGCTACCGTGCGGGTCAGAGCACCTGGTTGATAGTAGTATTGACGGTGATGCGGATCGCGGTGATCTGACCTACAACTTCAGCCAGCACGTTTCCCGAAGGATCGTACTGATCGATCTTGAATGTGCCGGTGTACTGGTCGGCTTTCTTGTCGACCGTGACATCTTCGTGAATCTGGGCCGGGCCGACGAAGTTGTTACTAGTGTCGAAACTCAATGCAAAATGATTGAGCTCGTAGCTCGAATTTCCGGTCTTGTGCCATACCCCCATGCAGAAACTTTGTGTCGCTGGAGCACGCGTGGAGTTCATGATTTCGGTTCCATCTTCGTGCCACTCCACGAACGGATAGTCGACTACCGTGCCGTCTGGAATGCCGCTGCTACCCTGTGAAATGAACTTGGCCCTCCAGAAACCCACGATCTTGTCGCTTTCGCTGCGCCGCTCGGCGAACGAGGCCGGCATGAAAAGAGACTGTCCTTCCAGTAGCTGCGGCTGAATGCTTTCCAGGTTGGACGAGAGCAGCGACCCGCACTGAGCGGACGCCTTCGAGACGAAGCACATCCCCAGCAAGACGCTCGCGAAAGTCGCGGCGATCGCCGTTCTGCATAACGTTTTCATACACTCTCTTCCTTTGCCAGCTACGATAGCGGCACAGGTTGCGGTCACGGCTTCTGTTTGCCGTGTTGCGTTGC
>JBOHWH010000038.1:0-44372 GCA_050736695.1 Binataceae bacterium (SeqCode)
ACGGCCGCCGCTCAGGATGACGGAAAGGGCGGCAGGCTCAAAAAAATCACAAACTCTGAGCGAGGCGGCTGCGGCCGCAGTCGAAGGATCCCGGACGGTCATGCAGACCCTCACGATTGCGTTTCCCGATTTTGGGGGACGGTGATGTTGAAACCAGATTTTAAGAACTGGCATTGTAGGGTCAGTCACCGCGATCACTGCCCCCGCCTGGCCGATCCTACTCCTTGCGCTTGGTGATCTTGTCGATCGCCGCGAGGTCTTCGGGCGTCATCTTCCAGCCGCAGGCCTTGATATTCTCGCTCACCTGCTCGGGCCGGGTCGCGCCGGAAATCACGCTTGCGACCTCGGGCTGACAGGCGAGCCAGCTCGTCGCCAGCTCGACCATCGAATGGCCTGCGCCGCGCGCGTGCTCCTGGAGTTTTTCGAGCATCGCGAAGTTTGCGTCCGAGAGCATATTCCCGGCGCGCGCGCCCATCGCACCCAGGCGAGTGTCCTTGGACGGCGCTTCGCCGCGCTTGTACTTGCCGGTCAGAAAACCGCTGGCGAGCGGAAAGTACGGCAGAATCCCGACCCCGAAATGACGGCACGCGGGGATCAGCTCGCGCTCGACCCGGCGATCCAGCAGGTTGTATTGATTCTGCGCCGAGATGTATGGCGCGAGTTCCCGCGCACGCGAAATCCAAGCCGCCTCCGCTACCTGCCATCCCGCGAAATTGCTCGAGCCGATGTAGCGAACCTTGCCCGCGCTCACCAGTGCGTCGAGCGCGGCGAGAGTCTCGTCCTGCGGCGTCAGCGGGTCGGGCGCGTGAATTTGATAGAGATCGATATAGTCAGTCCCGAGCCGCTTCAGACTTGCCTCGACCGCGGTCATGATGTACCTGCGCGAGCCGCCCTTCTGGTACGGCCCGTCGCCCATCGCCATGCCGAATTTGCTCGCGACGATCACGTCGTGGCGGCGATTTCCAAGCGCCTTGCCGAGCATCTCCTCCGACTTGCCGCGGCCGCCGTAGATATCGGCGGTGTCGAACAGAGTGATGCCTTCGTCGAGCGCGCGGCCGACGACGCCACGAGTCTGCTCGGCGTCGATTCGCATGCCGAAGTTGTTGCATCCGAGTCCCGCAAGCGAAACCTGCAAGCCTGAATTACCAAGTCTTCTGTATTCCACGCCTGATTGTGTTTCTGAGCGCCGCCGTTCGTCAATCGCTGGCGCGCTTGCGCGCGAGCGGAGGCGGTCGTATCGTCCCCGGCATAGCGCGATGGCAACAGTCTCCGAGAGTTTCCCGTCTCCGGCCGATCTAGTCGATCTCGATCGTTATCCGATCCTGGATCTCGCTTCACCGCGGGCGCGCGCGCTCGCGCGAAATTGCCGTGAGCAGCTCGACCATACGGGGGCGTGCGAGTTGCCCGCATTTCTCAAACCCGGCGCCATAGCGGCGCTCGTGCGCGAGGCCGACGAGCTTGCGCGCGAGGCCTACCACAGCGCGGTGACCGGCACCGCTTATCTCGAAGCACCGGCCGTCTCATGGCCGGCGGATCATCCACGCCGCCATTTCGATAAGACCTCAGTCGGCGTGGTCGCTTACGATCAATTCCCGCCCGCGTCGCCGATGAGGAGGCTGTTCGAGTTCGAGCCGCTGATGGAATTTGTCGCGGCGGCGATCGGCAAGGACAAACTCTACCGCTACGCCGATCCGATGGGCGCGCTCAACCTTGCGGTGATGGGCGCTGGCGAGCGGCTGCATTGGCATTACGATCAGACTGACTTCGTCACTTCGATCGCGCTGCGCCCCGCCGAGTCGGGCGGCGATTTCGAGTACGTGCCGCTGATCCGCAGCGCGAGCGACGAGAATTATCCGCGCGTCAAACTCCTGTTTGATGGCGAGGAAGAGAGCATCGTGCGCGTGCCGATGCACCCGGGAACGCTCCTGCTGTTCGAGGGGCGCAATTCGATTCATCGCGTGACTCCTATCCAGGGCGCCACCACGCGACTGGTCGCGCTGCTCGCGTACGACACCAAACCCAATACGCGCAGCAGTAAGACGCTGCAGATGGCCCGCTATGGGCGGACCGCCTAAGCGCGCGCGCGGATCCAATTCGCGCACCCGGGTCGAGCGCGATCTCATCGAAAGTCTCGAAATCCCGCGCGGCGCGGCTTATGGAATCCAGACCGCGCGCGCGGTCGCGAATCTTTCCTTTTCCGGACGCACACTCGGCGATTATCCTGCGATGGTGCGTGGTCTCGCGATGGTCAAGTGCGCGGCGGCGCGGGCAAACCTTGACGCGAAAGCGATCGACGCGCGAACCGCGCGAGCTATCGAGCACGCGTGCCGCGCACTGATCGCCGGCGGCTACCGCGACGATCTGATCGCCGATCCGCTTGGCGGCGGCGGAAGTATCGGGCTCAACCAGAATATCAACGAGGTGATCGCGAACCTCGCAAGCGAGCATCTGGGCGGCGCGCGAGGCGCGGAATCGATCGTCGATCCGAAGACTCACGTGAATGCGTCGCAATCCACCGCCGACGCGTGCGCGACCGCCGCGCGAATCGCGATTCTGGAGCAGGCGAGCGAGCTCGGGATCGCGCTCGCGGATTGCGTACGCGCCTATCGCGCAAAGGCGCGCGAGCTTCGGCGCGTGATCACGATCGCCCGCACCTGCCTGCAGGACGCGCAACCGGCTTCGCTCGGCGAGTTCTTTTCCGGCCATGGCGTCGCGCTCGAGCGCCGGACCGAGGAGCTCGCGCGCAGCACGGAAAAGCTTCGCCGCGTAAATCTGGGAGGCACAGTAATCGGCTCGGGAAGCGGCGCTCCGCCGGCGTATCGTCGCGCGATCTTGCGCCGGTTGCGTGAAGTTACGGGACTCGATTTGATCGCGCGCAAAAATCTCTACGACGCCGCGCAGAATATCGACGACTTGGGCGCGGTCGCCGCGACGCTCGGGATGCTCGCCGAGGTGTTGATCAAGATCGCGCAGGATTTGCGTCTGCTGTCATCCGGGCCCGACGGCGGCTTCGGCGAAATTTCGCTGCCCGCGGTGCAGGAAGGCTCATCGTTTTTTCCGGGCAAGATTAATCCCGTCGTTCCCGAGACTCTGCTGCAATGCTGTTTTCAGGTGCTCGGCCATGAACGCGCGGCGCGGCTCGCGCTCGAGCGCGGCGAACTGAACCTCAACGTTTTTGAAGGCGCCGCCGCGATTAACCTGCTCGACGCGATCGCAATTCTCTCGCGTGCGGTGACGCTGTTCACTTCGCGATGCGTTGTCGGCATCGCGGCGAACCAGGATCGGTGCCGCGCGCTCGCGGCGCAATCGCGATTCAAAGCCTGACTTCGGTTTGTCATTTCATCTTCGATTCAAGCCGCTGCCGGAAAACTTTACGTGGTTCCGCGGCGCCAGATTAGTTCTACGATTTAAACTCACGACAATCGGCGACCTGTCGATGGCACCTGCTTTGCTTCTTCTCGTGCAGAGATTATTCGGAGGCGATGCGGTGCTTTACTACACCCTCGTATTTCTGGTCATTGCGATTGTCGCGGGAGCGCTTGGATTTGGCGGAATCGCCGGAACCGCCACCGGCTTCGCCAAAGTTTTGTTCTTCGTTTTTATCGTGATGTTTGTAGTCGCAGTGCTATTCGGAAGAGCGCTCGTCTAGCGATTATAAATCCCCAGCCATCGGCGGCGATCTTCCACTATCGGCCTGCGGCCTTTGAGGAGCGCATATGCCGCATCCAGCTTCATCGCGCGACGCGTCGTCAGAAACCACGCGACGACGAGCGGCGCACGCTCGCATCCTTCTTCACAATGCACCAGCACTCGGCGGCCCATCCGCAGATGCTCGTCGATCAGCGCGGCAGTATCGTTCATCGAATCGATGCCGCGCGCGAGGATCGGCATATGAATCGCTTTTTCGGGCTCGCCCTCCGGGATATCGGACAGCACGTTGATAATGGTGCCGGCGAAGCGCTGCGCGTCCTGTAGATCGCCGACGAACAGATTTTCGATAATTTCGCTTTCCCGCCAGACTCCGGCCACCGCGTCACCGAACCAGCTTTGCGAGCGTGGCAGCAGCGGCGCGGGCGCCAGACCCACCGCGCAACTTCGTCTGATTCCTGGTTTCTTGCAGTTGTGCGCGCTCGACCAGCGTTCGCCATAGAGTTTTTGGATTCGCGCTGAAGACTGCCGAGGGATCGACCGGCTCGACGTACCACGCGCCGCTTTGAACCTCGCCGCGCAACTGAATCGGCAGCCATTGCGCACGCCCGTAGTAGAGGCGCACGGTGTCGGGCGCGGGATTGCTCTTGGTGAACGCCTTGACCGACGCCAGATCGCCCATCCAGTAGAGATCCGCCGTGACCTGGATCGCTCCCGGGGGCGCCGCGGCTGCACGCAACAACATGACCGGGGTGTCCATCTCAACCGGGCCGCCAAAATACGCGACTACGTCGCCGATGCGGGCGGGAGCGTTAGGCAGCAGCGTCTTTATCGGAATCGTCGTGGGCTGATTGATAATCACGCCGGCCATCAGCGGCGGCTCGGCGCCCGGCAGCAACAAAATCACCACCTGCCGAAAGACAGGGTCGTCGAGATCGGGCGTGGCGACCAACAGCGACGGCGCGGTCGGCTGCTGCTGCGCATAAACCGGCGCAGCGAATGCTCCGGCGAAGAACGCCGCGCACAATATATTGATGATCGCGGGCCTCAAGCGGCGCGCTCCCGGTCCATTCGTATCGCTGGATTTGAATTGTGAATCCATCGCTGGATCAGATCGCTTCCTGAGGCTTAGGAGGATCGAGGCCAGTGCGTCAAGCCTTGCGCGCCAAAAAAGCGCAGGCCCGGAATTGCCTCCGGGCCTGCGCGTGATCAATCGCGGCGATGAACGAACGCTACTTCGGACGCGGCGTGCCCGTTCCAGACAGCTCGACGCTCATCTGCTGATGAACCGGCGCGTCGCCGACGATCAGCACGTTGCTGTGGAAATCGCCGGTTTGAGGCGGACGGAACGCAACGACGATCTTGCGCGACTTGCCCGGCGCGAGCGAGAAATTGCCACCGCCGTTAATCACGAAGAACGCCGTGTCTTTGAGCGGCGTCGCGTAGCCGCTGACCGTCATGCCGCAGGTGTTGCTGATACGGAAATTGCGCTTGATACCGCCGCGGCCCGCGGCGCGACTGGGGAACTCAATCGCCGCCGTGTTGGACTGCAGACAGCCGCCCGAAGGCGTCGGCGTAGCGGTCGGCGTCGGCGTAGGCGTGACTGTCGGCACGGCAGTCGGGGTTGGCGTCGGAACGACAGTCGCCGGCGCAACAACGTTGAAGCCGGTCGAGGCGTTCGACGCCACATACTGGCCGGTGCCGGCGAAGCTTGCTGAGAGTGTCGATATGCCCGGCGTAGTCGGAGTGATCTGACAGGTTGCGATACCCGACGCATTTGTCGTCGCGCCGCAACTCTGCCCCGCCGCCGAGAAGCTGATCTCCTGACCGGCTATAGCCGCAACCGGGTTCTGCGATACGTCAACTAGCGCCGCGGCTAAGTTGACCGTCTGGTTCGGCGATGCGCCGGTCGCGCTCTGGTTGAGCGTCACTGAGGTTACGTCCATCCCTGGCCCCCAGGTGACTACGGCCGGGGTTGACTCCAGTGCGGTCGCCCCGACGGTCGCCGAGGCAATTATCGTGTCAATGCCTGAATGCGCGGCTACATAGCTGAATGACGCCTGGCCGTTCGCGTCCGTGACAGCCTGCTGCGAAGTGATATTCGCGCCGGTTACGACGAATTTGATCGGTGTACCCGCCGGCACTGTGATGTAATGGAAGCTCGCGATGAAACTCTGCGAGGTCCCCTGCGCGGGATTCGGCGACACACTGGAGGGCGAGAGCACCAGGGATGCGGCCGGATTCGCCGCCGCATAGTTACACCCACCGCTCGCGTCGGTGATCTTGAACACTCCGACGCCCTGCGCGGCTTATACGCATCCGTCAGGTCCCGGTGTCAGTACTTCGGCTGAACCGTTGAATAGCGAGATGCCCGGGGTTGGCAGCGTCGTGGTCAAATCCAACTGACCGGTACTGGCCGGCGCATTTCCGATGGCTGTCAGGCCAAGAGTCAGAACCTGAGCGTCACCGTTTGGTTGCACTCCTTGCGCAAAGAGTCCGAGGTTCTCCATCGCCACGCCGGACAGCGTCGTGACGACCGGCGTTGCGGGGCCGTTGGTTCCGGTCACCTCGATGACGCTCCCGTCCGACCAGATGTACATGTTTCCGTTAGGCAAAAAACTGATGCTGGCGTTCGGAGTGGTCGGCAGATTGGCATACACCGACACTGTCGGCGATCCGCTCGTTGGATTCGAGATGCGCCACAGAGCGGTGTTATCCGATCCGGCGCCGCTGCACGAGTCATCCACGAATATATCGCCGCTTAGCGGATCGACCGAGAGAAAAGACGGGCAGGTCAGATTCGATGCGACATTTCGGATGACCGCGCCGGTTGAGGTATCTATCTGCAGAACCGCTCCGGTGAAGAAATTTCCGGTGGTCGCGGCCCGGCCAGCGTAGAGATTTCCGCTGGTGTCGATAGCAAGACCAGCCACCGCCGGTCCAATCGGCGTCGTGGTTAGCAGCGTGCTGCTCCCAGCAGTGCCGCCGCCGGGAGGTATTTTGTAAATATTTCCGGTCGACGCCTCAGAGACATAAAGATTCCCCGACGAATCGAATGCCAAACCAGCGGCCCCGGGGCATCCGGCGAAGTTGACGTCACCATAGAAGAAATTTTGGGCAAGGACGCCGTTCGCATAGGTGTTGACCAGGAAGCCCGGCGCCGCAACCGGACTGGCATTGCCGCATCCGTTGGCGGGACCGTTTACGAATGAAACCGTCCCGGTGGTGGGAAACGGCAGGTTGCCGTCGGTCACATCGACCGCCGAGTAGGTCACCGTCTCGGGTGCCTGATCGGTCGCGGTGAAGGTGACTTGGCCATTGCTGTCGGTGACGCTGGGTCCTGGTCCTGTGATTGTGGAATTTCCACTGCCCTGGCTTATGTTGATCAGCTTGCCCGGAGTCGGACGCCCAAGGGAGTCTGTCAGAGTCACCTGGATCGTCGTCGCGCTTGCGCCGTCCGCGGTGACCGAATTGGGAAAAGCGTTCAAGCCTGCCGATGCTGCCGAAGGCGTTAAGAAATCGAGCTGCCCTTTTTGGGAAAGCTCGACGCTATCGCTGGTATCGGTGGCGGTGAGCGTCAGGTTTTCTGGTGTGAGGTCGGTGAGCGTGAAAGTGACCGCGCCATTATCAACCGTGGTCTCAGCGTTCGGCGGATTAATGATGGCGCTGGATCCGGAATTTGCTGTGAGCGATACGTATTTGCCACTAACAGCATTTCCGTTCGCGTCGCGCAGCGCGACAACAACCAGGGCTTGAGTACTGCCGTCGGCGGGAACACCGTTGGAGATGATGCCTGAGGCCGGAGTTAGCGTCGATACACCGATCTCCGAGAGCGATGCACTCGGGGTTCCAGCGGTTTGATCGCTCAGCATTAGATGAAGGACATTCAGATTCGGCGAGCCCAGGCCGACGTGAACGAAATCGCTGCTTAACGCTGCCGGCCCATGGAAGGCGTTTGTGTTCGCAAGCGGGTAGATGAGCGGATTCAGAAATCCGAGGTTGGTCCCTTGCGCTTCATTCAGGAGCGCTGTCAGTGCCGCCCATTCAGGAGCGGCCAGACTGGTTCCTCCGTACGTTAGCCCGGTCGGGCAGCCACCGGCCGAAGCTTGACAGAGATAGATTCCGTTGGCCGGGTCCGCGTTGATGACGACGTCCGGTATCATCCGCATGCTCGAGCCGGTCAGCACCCTTTGATAGCTTGTGGCCGCGAAAAACTTGCTGGTTCCGAACCCACCCTGACCGCTCGGAGGCGTTGATGCCGAACCGTCCCACCATGTCTCGGGAGCATAGAGAAGCCCGGGCGCCTCGGGCTCCGAAGAACCACCGACCGCGGTGGCGTTGGGAGAATCAGCAGGGACGGCAATCGTATTAGGGCTGCCGTCCAGGCAGGTGCTGCCGGTGTCGCCCGCGCCATTGAATACGGTGATACCGGCCATTGCGGCATTTTGCAGAATGGTGTCGAGACTCTGGGCGTCGGCTTGCGTGGTCTGATCCTCGCAGTAGGCCCAACTGTTCGAGATGATCGACACCTTGTCATTGATCATCTGGTTGAATACGGACTGAAAGCTCGCTCCAGCGCCGCTGAAGGGCGCGTCGTAAACCACTGTCTTGGCGCCGGGCGCCATTGTCAGGGTGGCAGCGATATCGAGCAGCACTTCTTCCTGACCGGGTCCCGGCGTCGTGCCGCCGTTGACGTTAACAACGCTGAGATTGTCAATGAGCGAGG
This sequence comes from Binataceae bacterium (SeqCode), assembly GCA_050736695.1. Lineage (GTDB taxonomy): Bacteria > Desulfobacterota > Binatia > Binatales > Binataceae > JBARDN01. Next base: position 8,375 of record JBOHWH010000038.1, read on the forward strand.
CCGGCTCATTCACAAACGCGAGATAATTCTGAACGTCGCTGATCTCAAAGTTGTCGAACTCAACCAGGCCGATCGTCTGTCCCGTGCCATCGATTCCCGTCCAAGGCGGCATGACGTTTGGCTGCGCCAGCGGTCCGGAATGCTCCGAGCGCGTCGAGATTTTAGACATCGAGGGCGTTGAGATCGCACCGGGCACGGGTGTCGGCGTCCCACAGATGTTGAGAACCCCGTCGCTGTCATAGGAGTTGCCTTTGTTCGTGGCTGCCACACAGGCGTTCCATACATTCTGCTCAGAAGTAGCACCCGAAGCTGACGCGCATAGGCTGGCGATGATTTTGCACGCGACCATCCTGAGCGCCCAGACGACGCTGCGCGGCCGCGAAAGATTCGATAGCCCGACGACGGCCTGAACGTGGCTCGCGATGTCTCGTGGCAGCGCCGGATCCTGCTCGCTCCCAAAAAACTCCGTCTTGCCTAGCCGGTAATCATCGATTTGGAGTACAAAAACGCGCTCGACCTGAGCGCGCGTGCCGCGCACTGTAATGGTCAGCCGATTCTTCGCGCCTTCGATCAGGCTCAATCCATTCGCCTCCAAGTATCCCAGCACCTGCTGATAATCGCGCTGTGTCGGGCCGAACCGATCCGCTATCTGCCGCTGGCTCAGATAATGATGGAATGATTCCGCGTGCGGATCGTAAACATCGTGGAGGTACTGATCGAATGCCGGCTGATCGTCGCGTCGCAGCACAATCGTCAACGCCATTGGCTTGGCGCCACTGGCGGCCGATGAGGTATTGCGCGTCGCCTTAGACATGTCCGGCGATACGTGGCCGGGAAGCCGCACCATCGTTGTGACTACGCCAACTGTAGCCGCGTCCGCAGGTGCGGACTTAAGCACATGATGGGAAGGCTCCAGGAGGATCACGAGAAGCGGCAATACCAGGACAAAAATGAACCAGCGATACATATCTAAACCCCCTGCATTGCAGAGCTATCTGCTTTCGGCTGCATAAAACGGCATAGGGCATCGATAGGCTCATCACGAATGCCCGATGGTCGGTTTTATATGTCGAGGCATCATCGGTAGCGCGGATGCGCGCCGAGACTCAACGGAACATTGTGAATTCTGTGGGTACAAATGCAGGCTGACGCATTTTCCCGCGCCGCCGCATCGGAAACGCCGCTGTGGGCGTCAGGATTTTGGCTTCGTTCCGATTCGCGGCGACTCGGAGATCAGCCAATGTACGGGATGGATTGGATCGGGCTCATACACACACGAATAGCCAGTATGGATTGCAGTCGCCAAATGATGTCCAAGTGAGATATCGAGTGCGCGGATTTTTTCGATCGTGGCTTTGATCGCCTTGGTTACCATCACGCGCGAGAGTCCCGGCTCCGCCTTCGGGTCATCGTTATCGCCAAATATCCTGCGCGCGCGCGGCGACGGCATAGCCGAGCCGATTCGCGCCAACTCGGTCGCCGCAACGCTCTGGCCGGGCCGCGCCAACAGATGCGCGAGATACAAAAGTCCCTTGGTGTTGCGCAGGCGCAGCTCGGCGCCGGCAAGCCCAACGACCCAGTAGTCGCCCTCGCTGCGGAAAACGCCCTCGGTCGTCTCTCTTGTGCGGGCGGGCGTCGTTGTATCGCGCCGGCCTGGTGCGCGCTCCGCGATTATCTTGTCGGTCCAAACCGCGCCCGCGCCGCATCGCCGGTAGATTTCCATTGCCGCATCGAAATGCTCCGACGCTTGCGAGTGCGCGCCCGACGCGCGCAGAGCCGCGGCCCACAGATGATGCGTCTGCGCCTGGTCCCACGGCAGATCGTAGCGGTGAAAGATCTCGAGCGCGTTCGCAAAATGGTTCTTGGCGCTATCGCGATTACCCTCGGCAGCGGCGGCAGCGGCTTCGGCAACAGCGACGCGTCCGATTAGTCCGCGAAAATCTTCGCCGCTTGCGACAATCTCGCGGCATCGCAAAAGATTTTTCCGCGCCCGTTCCAGGCTGCCGCGCCTGGCCGCGATCAAGGCCGCCTGCGCGTGCGCATTGAGCGCGTACGGCACGTGCGGTCCGTCGATTGCCGCCTGTAATGTAACCTGGTTCATCGCGTCAGCGTCCGCCAAATCTCCGGCGGCAAGGCATACCAGTCCCTGGAAATAGGCATACACCGTCTCGCCGTCGCGGCTTCCTGCCGCGCGCATCGCTTCGCGGCTTTCGTCGAGCAGTGCGGCGGCGCGATCCCAATTACCCTGGTAGAGCAGGATAAAGGCTTCGACTACCGCGCGTGGCGATTCGGCGAGCAGTTCTTTTGCCCGGGCGAGTTGCCCGCGAAATACGTACCCGAAGGCCATCTCCTGGATCAGCACGCGGCGCTGAAACGCCGCCTGCGCCATCCGCGGCCGCGCAAGCTCGCGCGCGAACCATCGCTGCCCCTCGCGCGGATCCCACATCGCCAGGGGATGATAGCCGCCGCTCCACGCGGTCTCGAAGGCGCCCTCCAAATCGTCAAGCCGGTCCGCGCGATGCCACGCGTCATCCATCAGCGCAGAGGCTTTCGCCACCTGCCCGCTGTGGAACAGATGATCCGCCTGTTGTGCGGCGGCGCGAATCCAAAGCGATTCCTCGCCGAGCCGCGTTGCGATCTCCATCGCGCGCTGCGACGCGTCCAGGCCTTCCTGCGTGCGCTGCGCATGCATCGAGGCTTGCGCCAGCCCGGTATAAAGCAAGATCTGCGACTGACTATCCGGGAGCGTGCGCAAGACCGATTCAGCCTGCCGATACTGCGCCATCGCGCGCGGGATATTCATCGCCGGCGAGCGCCGCGAAAGCATCAGGCCGAGCCGGGCGTGCAAGCGCGCCGCCGCAACCGCCATCTCTACACTTTCGTAGATCCTTGCCGCGCGTTCGATACATTCGATTCCGCGGGGATGATCGAACTCCGTGATCGAATAAGCGTCACCAAGCCGTTCGAGGATTCGCGCCAATCTTTGCGGCTCGGCCGGTCCGCGCTCCGCAATCGCAAGCGCGATCTGCCAGTGATGCGCGGCGCGCTCGTACGCGAACGCGCAATAAGCAGCCTCGCCGGCCGCGAGCGCGTATTCGATCGCGCTCTCGCTCGAGTTTACCGGTGCGGCCGCAACCGCGTGGAACGCGATCTGGTCCAGATGCATCGCGGTCTCGGACCGATAGAGTTCTTCGAGCACGGAAACGATATCGGCATGCATCCGCGCCCGTCCGGCAAGATCCAGATCCTGGTACACAACCTCGCGGATCAACGCGTGGCAGAAGCGGTAGCGTCCGGGCCCGTCAGGAGCAATAACGCCGCCGCCGATCGCACCATCGAGCGCGAGCAACAACTCATCGGGCGCGAAGCGGATGACGCGCTCGAGCGGCGCGGCGTCGAATTGTGTGCCGAGCGCGGCCGCCGCCGAAAGCATCGCGCGCACCGGCGGAGCGAGCGCGCTCAGGCGTCCGCGAATAGACGCGCGCACGCTTTCGGGAACTATGAATTCCGCGCGGCGAGGCGCGTCGGGAACGGCGCTGTTCCCGGCCAGGTTCCTCGCCCGAATCATTTCGGTGACGAAGAACGGATTGCCGCCGGTGGTCCGATGCAGCGCCGAAACGAATTGTTCATCGGGAGCGCATCCGGCCCAGCCCGCAACCACTTGCGCGACTTCGGCTTCACTTAAACCCACAAGCGGGAGTTGCCGTCCGCTGCGATAGAGGTCCGAAATCACGCGGAGCGAAGCCTCGGAGCCGCGAACCTCGGCCTCGCGGTAGGTTGCGACGATCATCAGCGGCGCGTCGTGAACTTCGCGCACCGCGAATCGCAGCATCAGCCACGAGGTCTCATCCGCGTCGTGCAAATCGTCAAGCACGATCAGCAGCGGATGCGCGCGCGCGGCGATCGCGATCAGTTTTGCGAATGAATCGAACAGCCGGAAGCGTGATTTCTGGGCGTCGTCGTCTTTGATTTCGCCTGCGGATACCTGGGCCGCCGGATCCGATTCGCCCGCGAGCCGCGCGATCTCCGGCGCCGCCGCTCCGAGACTCGCTGCCAGCCGGTCCGGGTCGAAACCGTCGAGCAGCGCACGCACAATTTGGCTCATCGGCCAGTAGGGCGGCGCGCCCGCCCCCTCACAGCATCGGCCCCATACCGCGCGCATCCCGCGCAAGGTGGCCTCGGCCGCGATTTCTGTTGCGATCCGGGTCTTCCCGATTCCGGCTTCTCCGGTCAGCAGGAATATCTGGGTGCGTCCCGCCAGCGCGTCGGTCAGACCCGCGCGCAACTCGGCCATCTCCCGGCCGCGGCCGACGAATTCAATCTGGCGAAGATGATCGCTCGATTCGGCTGATGCAGGCACCAATCAAATCCCACTTTGAGGCATCGGTCAGACGCACATTGCCGCCAAAGCTCGGTCTACGGCCCAATGATGGATTTATTTCATTTTTCGCCGTGGTTCCAACGCCGCGATGAGCGCTTGCAACGCGACAACAACTGTTGCGGGCGAATCCAAGCGGTATTGTGCCCAACTGCGCTGTGTACCGCCAATCCGCACCGTTATTCCGTCATCGCGCAGTTCGTGAAACGCATCTTCGTCGGTCGCGTCGTCGCCAAAATAGACCGGAAACGGCGCGGGTTTTCCCAACGAATTCTGGATTCGCCGCACCGCCGCACCTTTGCCGCCGACTTTGCGCGGGATGACCTCATCGACCATCTTCCCGTGCAGGATCGCAACGCTCGGGCATCCGCGCCCGAGGAATTTGCTGAGCGCCTTGCGCACGACGATTGCCAACCTGGGCGGCGCGATGCGGTAGTGGAACGCAATTGCGACGCCCTTGTCTTCGATTACAAACCCAGCTCGGCGCGGCACATTGTCTTTCATCCAGGCGCGGACTCTCGCCAGATCGCTCCGTGCGGCTTTCGCGGCCGGAACAACATGACGCTTGCCGCGCGGATCGATCGTCTCGATTCCGTGGCCCCCGACCATCCAGATTCGGCCCTCCGGTCTCAAAAGCGCGCACAGCGTCGGCAGGTCGCGTCCGCTGATGATCGCGACGGCGATACGCCCGGGATGCTTCGCCAATGCGCGGATCGCGCGGCGCGCGTTTCGAACCGGACGGGCGTCCTTGGGACATGCCCTGATTTCCGACAGCGTGCCGTCGAAATCAAGGCATAGCAGCAACCTGCGGTCTTGCGAGTCATCAATGATCTCCGGCAGCAAACGAGGTGGGAGCGGCTTCGGGATCGCGGACGGGGGCGGCAACATGAGGGTTTGCGCAGGTGATTTCATTGGCGGGAAAGATTCGCTGTCGCGCATTTCCGGCGGCAATCCTGGCTTGCGATATGAGAAATCAGCTCCGCCTTCAGGGTCGGATCGGGCTATGATGATGTCAAGGCGCGATGCGCAAACAATCAGGTGGCGGCGCAAATTCGGTTGCGCACCCGCAAGATCGCGCAGTATTGTTTTCGCGAGTTTCCGGCGCCTGATTTTCGGACGCCATTATGGATGATGGAGGCAACTAGTCGCAGCGCGGAGATGGAATCCGCCGGCCGGCTGATCGTCGTGTCGAATCGGGCCCCCCTGCGCGTGGTGCACAAGGGCGACGAGACCCGTATCGAGGCGACAGTCGGCGGCGTAGCGACCGCGTTTGTCCATTTGCTCGAGAAAACCGGTGGCCTGTGGATTGCCTGGTCGGGCGGCACCGAGAAGATGGATTCGTTCGGGATGCCGCAGGACGGCCCGCGCTACTCGATGGTCCTGAAGGGTCTCACCGAAGCCGAAACCACGCAGTATTACTGGGGAATGTGCAATCGCAGTCTGTGGCCGCTGATGCATCTGATGCCGGCGAACTGCCGCTTCAACACTCGCGATTGGATCGCCTATCGAGGAGTCAATCAGAGCTTTGCAAATGAATGCCTCGCGCAGGCGCGCGCCGGCGATACGATTTGGATCCAGGACTTTCATCTGGCGCTGATGCCGGCGATGGTGCGGCGGCAGGCGCCTCATCTGCCAATCGGGGTTTTCTGGCATGTGCCGTTTCCTCCCGAAGATGTACTCAATAAATTTCCGTGGCGCGACGAGCTGCTCGAAGGGATGCTCGGCGCTGATCTGATTGGGTTCCAAACTGAAGAGCATCGCCGCGCGTTCCTCGGATGCTGCCGGAACCTGCCCGGCGCCGGTGTTGATCACGAGCACGGGATCATAATCTATCGCGGGCGTACAGTCAGGGTTGGCGTGTTTCCGATCGGTGCTCCGCTCGAAAGTTTCCAACGCATGGCGGCCGATCCTCACACCGCGCGCCGCGTCCGGCAAATCAGGCGGGGAGTTTACGTCGAAAAGCTGATCGTCGGAGTGGATCGGCTCGACTACACCAAAGGCCTCCTCGAGCGGCTGATGGCCTACGAGCGCTTTCTCGAACGGCATCCGCGCTACGCGGGACGGGTGACGATGCTTCAGATAGCAGTACCCTCGCGCACGCGGGTGCCGGAATACATGATGCTGCGGCGGCAAATCGAGGAGCGGGTCGCACGAATCGTCGCACGCTTTTTCTACGACGGATGGTTTCCGGTGCGCTATCTGTACAAGCAGTATCCGCCGCGGACTGTGGCCGCATATTACCGCGCAGCGGATGTCTTGATGGTCACGCCGTTGCGCGACGGAATGAACCTTGTCGCCAAAGAGTATGTAGCTGCGCGGGTGGACGGCGATGGGGTGCTGATTCTGAGCAAGCAGGCGGGGGCGGCACACGAGTTGAAAGAAGCGCTGATAGTCGATCCGACCAATATCGAAGAGCTGGCATCCGCGCTAAAGCGCGCCATCGAGATGGAACCGGACGAGCGCCGAAGCCGGATGCGCATGCTGCGCGCCCGAATCGCAACCAACACGCTAACCGACTGGTCCGACAGCTTTCTGACCGCGCTCCACCAAGCCCATCAAACCACCCAACTCCGCACCGCCCGCGCCTGATAGGGAATTGATTACGCAGCATCGGCAGCCTGAATGAGGATGCGGACGCGGCCCGAGTCACCTTGGTTTCAGGAAGGTAAGTTGTTCGGCTTTCGCCGATCGAAAACGGAAGGGCCAGTCCTACATGCCTCCGCAATCCTGGACCTACTACTAGAGAGATGGTTTCACATACCGACCTGGGCCGTTCGACGATACTCATTCGATACGGGGCGTTTCGGAAGGTTCCGATTGCAAAAAGTATTGCCGCGGGCGCCGCGCTAAGGCACGCGCTCACGCGACTCGAATCTGAATCGGATCTGCGCATCGGCCTCGGGATCTGCCGAGGCTTGGTGCTGCTCGGCCGCTTCGGGAGCCCATCGCGAGCCGCTTTCTCAGCGATCGGACCGCCGATTATTTGCAGCAAGCAAATCGCAAGCAGCGGAAGCGCTTTCGGCATATGCCAATCTCTCGCCGAGCAAATTCACCGCAAACAATCGCCAAAGTGGGAGATATCGATTCATCCGCACTGGTCCGCTCCGAAGCACAGCTAAGGGCGGCAGCCCCGGTACCATGGAACACCCTCTCCCTCCGGGAGAGGGAGACGTGGCGCGGCGATTGCTATTTTCTGCAATCGCAGTGACACGCAGGGTGAGGGTGCTGCTCTGCGGTGTACATGCCCGGGTCGTCCTGAGCGGCACCCTCGCCTGCGCCTTCGGCGCACTCTCTCCCGGCGGGAGCGGGAATTTCGGTAAAGGAGGGGGAGTTCCTGCAAAGGAGAGAGGATCGGGGTTTATGCTTCCAGGCGGGCGGTCGGCGGCGTGCAAAGCAGCTACGGCTATGATGCGCTGGGGAGGCGAGCCGGTCAGACCTCTTCAGGCCTGACCACGCAGTACGTCTATGATATGCTGGATATTGCGTAGGAGCAGTTCTCGGAGGTGTCGGCGACATGCTGCCGGGACTCGGATTAGACCAGTATTTCTCGAGAGCCGATTCGTCGGGAACCTCTGCTATCTTGACCGACGAGCTCGGCTCGACCATGGGACTGGTGAACTCCTCGGGCGCGATCAGCACCGCGTATGCCTACGGCCCCTTCGGGCAGACCACAAGCTCAGGTGCCTCGAGCACGAATCTTATCCAGTACACCGGACGCGAGATGGACCCGACTGGTCTCTACGTCCTGCGCGCACGTTACTACAACCCGATCGCACAACGTTTCATCTCTCCTGATCCGATCGGTCTTAACGGCGGACAGGTCAATTTGTATGCGTATGTAAGTAATAATCCGATGAACTGGACCGATCCGCTCGGACTCAAAAGCGGCAGTGGCGGCGGTGGTGGTGGCTATGGTCCGGGAAATTGGTATGGAGGCCACAACCCACCGCCTGCACCGCCTTCCCCTCCCGGAGCCGGCTCCAGCTACTACGAAGGCGTGAATTCGGGCGCGACGGGAGACTTGTCGCTCACGACCACCTCAACGCCCACAGGAACCCCGACCGCGAGCCCTACGCCTGGAACCACGGAAATAATCACGCCGCCGATGACTTGGGACTGGATCCGGTACTATTTCAACAAATTTGTCGGTTACAACCCGGATGAGCCGCCCGGATTCATGGACCCAGAAGCAACACGCGGCAGTCCCGACATACCCGCACCAGCCGCACCTGCTGGATGATATTCCATCTGTTCGGTCCTCTTACATATTGTGTATAAAGATGCCAGACAGTTACTCTGATCAATGCGTCAGCCAACAGACCGGGGGTAAAGCTGGATCCCCTTCACCGGTGGTTGCAACGCTAGCTGCGATTCCGGGCTACTTCGGTTTGTTTGGCCTAGGCCATTTGTTTGCAGGAAAGCGGCGCAGAGCTGTCGGGATGTTTGTGCTTGGCTTGTTCACAGTTTTTTTGGATCGAGTCTTGATCACCACGAATACGTTGTCACCTCGTGAGTCGCAGTTAGTAGTGGCAGGTGCGATGTTGGCTTGGCTCGCGCAGGTGGGGGATGCGATTGGGCAATCAGACGTTTTTCTAAGACCGCAGCTGGAAGCACTAGGGTTACGTCGCATTCCAATCGGAGCCATCTCGCTAGTATTCATTCCAAGTGTCCTCGAGAGTCTATATGCACGGATGTCTAACCAATCCAAATATTTTGACGATATAATTTACACAGTAAGTAGCTGGTTCATTCTTTTAGTGGTCGCAACGTTGATAAAAGAACGTACAAACAGTTTAGCGAGCCTTGGCCGAATTCGAGCGTCGCTAAACACCATTCTATGGGCGGGTCTGGGTATCTTTGTTATAGATGGTCCGCTCATCCGACTAAGCGCTGCACTTAGAGCGCTGCTCCGCCTGAAGATGTGGCCGATCTCGCATTTCCACGGTCCCGCGAAGAGCGATCTGGCTATCGGTTTATTTTGTGATGTCCTGACGCCCGCAATAACAGAAGAATTCCTCTTTCGTGGATTTCTGATCGATTTGCTTTTGTCGCGGGACTGGACTCTGTTGTCGTCGAGTTTGATCTCGATGGTTTGTTTTGCGTTGATTCATGTTCCGGATCAGGGACCAGGTGCGGCCGTCACGATCTTCGTCTGGTCTCTGGTGCCGACATTCTTATTCATCAGCTCCGGGAATCTTTTTTCTTCAATGATCGTCCATGGTTACACGGATTGGCGCGTTTTCCTTAGATTTACCGGGAAATAGTATGTCGGCCTCGCGTACATCCTTATGAGATGGAACCTCGGAATGCCCTAATCGAAGATGTAGACTTACAGCGAGGCACCCGATAATGACTGGGGCGAATCGCGATCTGTCGTTTGTAGGCGGTTTAATTTCCGTCGGTGTGATCGGAGGTGCGGCGATCGGTTATCTGCAATCGATGATCGGTGGCCCTAGCGGCCTCCTCACGTTCGTCATTGCCAGCGCGGCGGGCGGGCTTTGGGCTTTTTTCATAGGCTTAAAGATGCGCAGAGCACCGTCAGCAGGTGTGGACCTAATAGTCAAGGGAGTTGGCGTGGCCTTTTCGCTATCGGGAATAGGATTGTTTTTGTATTTGCTGGCTGCGACTCACAACGTATTCATTCCCTTCTCAGCAACTCTATGCGCCGTGGTTCTATGGTGGCGTATGGTGCCAAAGGAGCGACGGGCCATTCCGATTGGTGTGGGGAGCGGAATCCTCGCGTTCGTCGGCGTGGTAGAGGGTGTAGCGATTAGGAGCTGGCCGATGATCCTCATTGGCTTGGTCTGTGGAATTGGAATCATCGTTCCCTTCAAAGAAAGGAACCGAAATCACGGCACGGAACGTGCCGCTTAACTTCAGAGGTACTCATCTGGTGAATTCTACCAGAGTTTTCTGCACCCCCTTTTCCCCAACCCGCCGGTCATAGTTTTGACGCCGACGGAGACGGGCTGTAGGCCCGGTGAAACGTGTTCTCCGTGAGCGCTTGGCCGCGCGCACGAGTAAATTCGGGGCGCATTTAGAGAGGACGTCAGGCCGTCAACTACGGATTAGGACCATAGCAAATGTCGTTGCTGAGGAAGTCTGTTAAAAGGGGATTCGAACCTTACACTGGGCCTGACGCTTTGGCATCGGACTCGCAAAAGCCGGCAGAGCGCGAAGTGGTATCGGGTTGCGTAATCATATGCGATTTCGAATCGATCGCGGGCCAACGCTCTCTGAAGGACTTGGGAAAACTTATCGGCCGGTACTATTCGGTCGTTGCCGAGGCGGTCCTTGCTTCAGACGGCGACATCAGCGAATTTTGCGGTCCGAAAATAGTCATTCGATATGGAGCGTTTAAAGAAGTTCCAATTGCCGAGGCGGTTGCTGCTGCCGACGCGCTGCGGCAGGAACTGACGCGCCTGGAATCTGAATTGGAGGTCCGCATCGGTTTCGGGGTGTGCCGTGGGCCGGTACTGCTTGGTCGCTTCGGGAGTGCATCGCGAGCCACATTTTCAGCGATCGGACCGCCGATCATTTGCAGCGAACAAATCGCAAGCAGCGGAAGCGCTTTCGGCATATGCCAATCTCTCGCCGAGCAAATTCCGCGCGCCGAGTGTCTCAAGAATGAAGTATCTGTCCATCCGCGTTGGTCACCTCCCGGCCGGAGGTAGGAAGTTGGCTTTCGCGCCGCGGGATCTCACGCGCCAGCTAATCTGATCCCTCGCCCTCAAGGCCGAGTGCGCCTGTTCGCTGGAGAGCACCCGGCGACCTATCGCGCGCGACGTGCCCGGTGGGAATTTCCGGCGCCTCGCTCCGCCAGCGTCCGCCAACTATGATGATCCGCAGCATGCGCATGCGCTGATAGCTTCGTGACGCGGTGGTGTGGATGGGTCTGTGACTGGGTACCTCGATAGCGCGGGAAAAGCCGGGCGCGTTCCGTTCGTATCCGGCCGCGGAATCGCCGCCGCGTTAAATCGGCGGCCGCTCGCGATTCTCCTGCTGATCATCGCGTTCACCCGCGCCGGCTTCCTGTACGACCACCTTCGCACCAACTTCGATCCGCAGGATTTCAGTGTCTATTACGCCTCAGGCTTGCTGCTGCGCGAAGGATTCAACCCATATCGCAATGATCTGATCGCGGTGGCACATCGCGTCGGCCTTGAGGCCGGCCACATCAGCCAGGCGACCGACCCGCCAACTTTCCTGCTGGCGGTCGAACCGCTTTCTCTGCTCTCGGCGCACAAGGCTTATTGGACGTGGGAAGCGATTAATGCCGCGGCTTTCGCGGCGGCGCTGCTCATTTTGCTATGGCCGCGATGGACCGGGTTGTCGGGCTCGGCCGCGCTCGCCCTTGCAGGGTTTGCAATCCTGTTTCCACCGGTTGGCAATAACTTTGCTATCGCGCAAAGCAAGGCGCTGGTGCTGCTGCCGCTGGCCGCGATGATTCGCTGCCTGGAGCGCAAGCGCTACGCCCTGTCCGGGTTGATGCTCGCGGTGGCGGGCTTGTTGCGCGTCTTTCCATTTTTGCTTTGTGTTTACTTTCTCATCCAGCGGCGCTGGCGGATGCTGGGATACACGATCGCGTGGACTCTGGTCGGAGGCCTCTTAACGCTGGCGCTCGTGGGCGTCGACACCAGCTTTGGGTTCCTGTCAGCGGTGAACTTTCTCACCATGCAGCAGTGGCTTGCCAACACGGCGAACATCGCGATTTCTGGTTTTGTATCGCGTGTATTTTGGACATTGTTCGGAAGCGCGCCCGGTTTCTGGATGGATCTCGCGCGGCAAGGATCCGTGGTTGGCGCAGACTTGGTGCTGATCTATTTCGTGGTGCGCGCGACCGTCGGCGGCTCGCGTGAGGATCGTGACTGGCGCCTCCTTTCGCTCTGGATTGTGGCGTCGGTCATGCTCTCGCCAACCGCGTGGTTTCACTACATGATACTATTCCTGATTCCGTTCACGCTGATGGCGAGTTCGGCCGCTAAAGGCCGAATTTATATGCGCGCGGTTTGGATGGCGATTGCTAGTTACCTCATGACCGGACTGGTCGGAGTCGCTCTGACCGCGATCCCTCAGGATCCTAAGCTCATGGACGCGGTCCGCGAGCTCGAATTCGTTTGTCTGCTGATGGTGTTTATCGCGACGTATTGGTTTGCGACTGACTCGCCCGAACAATCGCAGACGCCAAAAACCGATGCCGCAGCCGTTGCCGGATGAGCGCGGTTATGCTTCCAGGCGGGCGCTGGAGGCGCCGTTATGCGAGGCGGAAGCGTCGAGCGTCAGGCCGCGGGTTTGCTCGGTGAACAGGCGCGCGTAGGTTCCGCTCCGGCGCAGGAGCTCGGTATGCGTTCCAACCTCGACCACGCTGCCCTTGTCGAGCACGACAATCAGGTCGGCGGTGATTGCGCTGCGCAGGCGATGCGCGATCAGGAAGACTGTGCGCCCGTCCATCAGGCGCTCCATCGCTTCGTGAATCAGGTTCTCGGATTCGGAGTCAACCGCGGAGGTCGCCTCGTCAAGGATCACGATCTTTGAATCTTTCAGGAACGCGCGCGCGAGCGCCAGACGCTGGCGCTGTCCGCCCGAGATCTTCACCCCGCGTTCGCCGATAACAGCATCGAGCCGGTTCGGCAGGCTTTCGACAAAATCGTCCAGATTAGCCATCTCAAGCGCCTGCCAGAGCATCGCTTCGGTCGCGTCGGGCTGCGCGTAGAGTAGATTGTCGCGCACACTGGCGCTAAACAGCAGAGCTTCCTGCGTCACCAGGCTTACGCTGTCGCGCAGCGATTTGAGCGTGAAATGACGCACGTCTTTGCCGTCGATCAATACGCGGCCCGTGGTCGTGTCATAAAAGCGCGGGATCAGATTCGCGAGCGTGGTCTTGCCGGCGCCCGAACGTCCGACCAGCGCGACGCGCGAACCGCCCTGTACGTGCAGATCGATCTGATTCAGCACTGCGCGACGCTCGCCGCCTACGCGCGGAGCATAACTGAAGTTGACGCCTTCGAAATCGACCGAGCCCTTGCGCACCTTGAACGGACGCGCGAGCGGGTGGTCGCTGATCTCGGGCTTCAAATCGAGGAACCCGAAAATCCGCTCGATCGCGGCCATCGCTGCCGATACGATCACAGAGAGCTGAGCGAAGCGTTCCAGCGGCAGATACAGAAATCCAAGATAAGTGAAGAAGGCGACCAACGTTCCCAGTGTGATGCTGCCACGCATGATCATCAGCGCGCCAACCCATATCACTACCACCGGCGCACTGCGGGTCAGGAGCTGGATGAGCATTTCCTGGGCGGCAGCCAGTCGAACCTTGTCAACCGAACGGTTGTAGAGCCGCTCGCCGTGGCTGCGGAAACGATCGCATTCGTGTGCCTCGCGCCCGAACGACTTGATTGTGGCTGCCCCGACGACGCGCTCGTGAACTTCAGCGTTGATGTCGGCGATCGCCTCTTGCATCCGATGGCTGACCGCCTTGATGCGCGGTGAGAAGATGCGCATAAAGGTGACCCACACTGGCGCGATACAGACCGCGACGAGCGCGAGCCGCCAGTCCATCGCAAACAGCACCAGGATAACTAGCGCGAGCGAGATTGCGTCCATCCAGACGTCGATCAGCGCCGAGCTGACAAGCTCGTTGGCCTGCGCAACATCGTTGAGGACGCGCGAGACGACCGCGCCCGACGGATTACGATCGAAAAATGAATGCGGCAAGCGCTGCAAGTGCTCGAACAGCTTGCACTGGATATCGAAGATGAGGTGATTGCCGGCGATTCCGCCCCAGTAGTTCCGATAATAACTCGCGACAGATTGGATCGCGTAGAGCACCAGTAATCCGACGCTCAGAACCGCAAGCTTGTCTTGCGCCGTCACGCCCAATCCGAAGAGCGTCGCGGCATAAATGCAAAGATGGTCGACGGTGCGGCTGATCGCATCCATTTTCGGCTGCGAAGCCACCAGCACGTCGATTACGTATTTAAAGGCCAGAGGGAACGCGAGCGGGAGCGTGAACTTCCCGACTCCCATCAAGGCTGCGCCGGCGACATACCGCAAATGGGGCTTTATGTAGGCTAGGAATCTGACCAAGGGTCGGTCCGAGAACGAAACAGTGCTGTTATCCACTAGCCTTTCCTTGTCTTCGATACTGGGGTAAGCGTTGCGATGAACCAGCCAGATACAACAGAAGCAACAGTCGTACCCTTTCGGGACGCTAAAAAATCCAAGCAATTCCTGCATTTTTACGATCCAAACCAAACCGGCGATCATACGCTTTGGTTGGCTCTCTGACCCATATCGGAAACTCGTCAAATCGCACCTCAAATCGTACCTGTTGAGCGATCTGACAGCGGCCTGATTGCGACCAGCGAAATAAGAGCGATAGTCTCTTCAACCGATCGCACCGACCGGGATTGGATTGATGGGGCGAAGGGATGGGGCAGACGATGGCGCAGCCGGCGGCTACCGAACCGGGCAAGCGGTTCGTGCACAGCGAGGGGCCGCCTTCGGCATCGTCGGCGATTATCGCCGCTATCGTTATCCTGCTCATCTATCAGGGCTACACTTTGTCCGTGGCCGGGGTCGCCTCGCCCTGGATTGCCAAAAGCTTTGACCTGACCCAACCCGAGCTCGCGCGGTTATTCGCGTGGATGTCGATCTCGGCGTTCGGATCGCTCTTGCTCGCGCGACTTGCCGATCGCGTCGGGCGGCGGCGGATTATCGTCGCGAGTCTCCTACTGACCCCGATATTTTCGCTCGGCGCGGCGGTGTCGCCGCATGCATTTTCCTTTGCCGTATTCCAAATCCTGATTTCAGCGTTGCTCGGCGGATCGGTTTCGTCCGCGATCGTCCTGCTGGCCGAGGAATTGCCGGTGAATCGCCGCGCCCAAGGACAAGGCTTCGCCGCTTTCGCCAGTGCGGTCGGCGGCGTGCTGGGATATTTGCTGATCCCGTTTTTGCTGAGGTGGGGATACTCGTGGCGATGGCTGCTCGCGCCGTCAGTGGCCGGCGGCCTTTTGGTCTGGCCGGTCACGCGGATGCTGCCGCAGGAGACGCGCTTTCAGCGCAAGGCCGCCGTCCAATCGCGAAGCCATAGCCATTTCTACGACATCCTGCATCCGCTCTACCGGCGCCGCTCGCTGACTCTGCTCGCGTGCGCCGCGCTCGACACGATGGCGGGCACGGCGGTCAACGGATGGCTGTACTTCGAGGCGGTTTCGATCATCGGTCTGGCGCCCGGTAACGCGAGCACGCTGGTGGTCACCGGGATGGTGGTCGGGATGATCGGCTTTCCGATTGGCGCGTGGACCTCGGACCATCTGGGGCGGGTTCCCACGGTGGCCTGGTTTGGAGGCGCGGCGTGGCTTGGCGCGATCGCCTTTTACTGGGGCCCGACAGGGACTACGAACCATCCGATGTTCTTTCTGCTCGCGGCCTATTGCTGGTTCAAAGTCGGATCGTCGGTGATGACTGTCGGAGCCAACGCGGCGGCGACCGAGCTGTTTCCCGCCGACCTGCGCACCACGATGGTGGGATGGCAGACGATAACCGGCGCGGTCTTCTCGATGCTCGCGCAAGTGATGATCGCGGCGCTGATCGGGCCGCTCGGCGGGCTCGAGAACGTGATTCGCTACTTCGCGCTGCTCGGTTTCCCGAGCGCGATCCTGTTCGGCACTTTTATCGACGAGACCCGCGGGATGAAACTCGCGGCGTCGTCGAAAGAAGCGCAATGGAATCGGATTCGCGGTATTCCCAAAAGCGAATCCGAAGACTCCGACAAAGAATCCGAAGCACGCACAGAGGGTTCCGGAAGCCAGGAAGATTCAGACCCGGGTAATTCCGAATCAGCCAGATGACGACCAGAGCCAAACTTGCAATCCGCCTTCCGCTTGGTGCTGTGCTTGGCTTTCTCTTGATCTGCGGACTGACTACGGGCGGCAACGCCGCTCGCCGGCGTCATCGGCGGCCGACGCCGGCGCGGAGCGCAACTCCGACCGCCACGCCGACCGTCGCGATGAATTCCCTGGTGCTCGTCACCGGAGGAGTCGGCTCGCTGCGGACCTTAATCGCAACCAGTCCCACGGTCCTCGACACGGCCGAGGTTTATGATCCGGTAGGGGGAGTATTCGTCTCGATTGACAAAATGCATTCGCGGCGCGACCGGGAGTTTGCGGTCCGGCTGGCCGACGGCCGGGTCCTCATCGGCGGCGGTGTCGATACGCTTTTGGTCCCGATGATCCAATTCCCGGGGCCACCGATGCCCTCGACGCTCGGAACGACGGAAATCTTCGATCCCGCGACCGGCGCGTTTACTCTCGCCGCGCAACTGATCGATCCGCGCGACGAACCCACCGGCACGCTGCTCCCGAGCGGCAAGGTTCTGGTGGTCGGCGGCGGGATTCCCGAAGCTGAGCTCTACGATCCTGCCACGGATAAATTTGTCGCGACCGGGAAGATGCACTCGTCGCGGTTCGGACAAACCGCCACGCTTACCGCGGACGGCAAGGTACTGATGGTGGGCGGTGGAACCGCCGACACGGAGATCTACAATCCGGCCACGGGAAAGTTTGCGGCGGTCGGAGCGATGAGCACCGATCGCATCTACCATACCGCAACGCTGCTCAGGGACGGCCGGGTGCTGGTCGCAGGCGGCAGTCCGTATGCGCGGCGCGCCCCGCTGGCAGCGACCGACATTTACAACCCCAAGACCCGCAAGTTCAGCGCCGGGCCCAAGATGTTGAAGCCGCGCGCCGGCCAGACCGCGACCCTGCTCAAAGACGGCCGCGTGCTGATCGCCGGAGGCAGCGCGGATGAGTCCGCCGAGATTTATGATCCGGCGTCCAACAAGTTCATCGCCACGGCGCCGATGAACGCGCGCCGTTACGGTCATAGCGCGAAGCTCCTGCCTGACGGTCGCGTGCTGATCGCAGGCGGATGGGACGCAAACTACAGTCCGCTGGCAAGCGCGGAGTTGTTCGATCCTGCCACTGACCACTTCACCGCGACCGGCGAGATGACGCATGCGCGCGCCGGAGGAACCGCGATCCTGATTTTTGCGCCACTTCCGACGACATGGCTGATCCCGACGCCGACCGCCACTGCTACGGCAACGCCAACTGAAACCCCGACAGCCACCGCGACGCCGACCGCAACCGCCACGGCGACCCCAACCACCACCGTTAAGGCCGCGGCCAGAAAAACCACGAGCCGGCGGCCCTCGCCAAAGCCCTCGCGCTCGGCGACACCATCGGCAACCGCGACGCTCGAACCGACGAAGGCTCCCGTCGCAACTGCAACCGCAACCGCATCCGCCACGGCTTCAGCAACTCCGACTTCCGCCGCGGCCATGACCGCAATCGCCTCGCCAACTCCGACATCAACATCGACCGCGGCGGCGACAGCAACCTCCTCGCCGGCCGCGGCGGCCTCGCCTCAAGATCAGGGAGCCGATTCGAGCGGGACTACTCTTTGACTTCGATTGTGACCGAACGGGCTTTTTTGAGGACTTCGACGGCGACCGCGCCGTCGTTGCGGCGCATCATCAGGGAGACTGCCTCGGTGCCGACGCGGAGATTTTCGAGCTTCACCCAATCCAGCCACGACGGAAGCGCGGGCGACTCGATGGTCACGCGCTTGTCCGCGCCGCTAATGCTGAGCCCCAGCATCGCCTGCACGATCGCAAAGACGCTCGCCGCCGACCATGCCTGCGGATGACACGCGGTCGGATACGGAACCGGGCCGACCCCGGGGTTGCGCTCGAAGCCGCAGATAAGTTCGGGCAGGCTGCCGATCTGCAATCGCACGCCGGCATTGAACAACCTTTCGAGAATTCGGATCACACCGCGACGATCGCCGGTGCGCCCGAGGCCAATCGCGGCGAGCGCATTGTCGTGCGGCCAGACCGAGCCGTTGTGATAGCTCATCGGATTGTAGCGGCGCTCGTTTGAGCTGAGCGTGCGCATTCCCCATCCTGAGAACATGTCGGGCGCCATCAGCCGCTCGCACATCGCGCGCGCGTGGCGGCCCTCGACCAGACCGGTGGCGAGGTCGTGCGCGCCGTTGGAGGCCATTACGTCGCACGGCCGCTTGTCGCCGTCGAGCGCCAGCGCGATCATCCCGCACCGTTCGACCCAAAACGCCGTCGCGAACGCGGCCTTAAGCGCCTTGGCGCGCCCTGTTAGCTTGGCCGCGACGTCGGCTTTTCCGAGGCGCACGGCGACTTCAGCGATCCGCGTGTAGGCCGCAAAGACGTAGCCCTGCACCTCGGCCAGCGCAATTGGAGCCTTCGCCAATGAGCCGTCGGCGTTCGAGATCGAATCGAACGAATCCTTCCAGCCCTGATTGGAGAGCCCGCGCGCGGTTTTGCGGCTGTATTCGACAAAGCCGTCGCCGTCGATATCGCCCCATCGCTCGATCCATTCGAGCGCGCGTTCGACGTTGCTCCACAGCTCTTTGGCGATCGTCAGGTCGCCGGTGACGGCGGCGTGCTCGCCGACCAGCCACAGAAACAGCGGCGTGGAATCGACCGATCCGTAGTAGCGGCCGAAAGGTATCTCGCCGGTGGCAGCCATCTCGCCGGCGCGAACCTCATGCACGATTTTGCCCGGCTGCTCGTCGCGCGCGTCATCGATCTTGGTACCCTGCATCGCAGCCAGCGCGCGCAGAGTCTGGCCTGCGATCTCAGGATTGAACGCCAGCAGGAAGTACGAGGTGATAATACTGTCCCGGCCGAACAGGGTCGCGAACCAGGGAATCCCGGCCATCATGAAAGAGCCGGCCGAGTCGCGGCCGATGAGCGAGCTTAAATCAGCGCCAGAGGCTTTGAGCAGGCGGTTGAAGAGCTCATCGCTCGAGCTGAGCTTGGCCCATTTATGATCGCGCAAAGAGATTTCGTCGCGGCGCAATTTCAGCGCGCGAGCGAAATTCGCGGCGACACCATCGTTCGATGCGGGACCGGCGGTTGCCGCGGTGAATGCGGCAGGCGGCGGCTCCAGGCTGCACGCAATCCGCGTCTCCAGCACCATCGACTCGCCGGGATCGAGCGCGATGACGAACGCCGCGCCCTCACCGCCAAGTCTTGCCGGCGCGGGGTTGAAAGCAAGCTCGGTGATTCGAGTCACACCGTCGAGTCCGAGATAGCGATGCAAGACGGCGCCGCGAGTGACCTTGGGCGCCGACTGTTTGCCCTTGCGCTTGCGCTTGACGCCGCGAACCTCGAACAGATCGGCGAAATCCGCGCCGAAGGAAAGATCGAGCGGAAAGCTGACGTGCTCGCGCGAAAAATTGCGGGCGGTGATGCGATGAAACAGCGCGGCATCGTCCAGCACCCAGATGCGCTCGAGCTGAATCGAAGTGCGCGGAACCGAAATCGCTCCCGCGTTCGCCCGCAAATGCGGATTGGTCAGATTAATCACCAGCTCAGCGTTGTCATCGCTCAGGTATGAATTGAGAAAGCAGGGGGCCTTCGCATCGATCAGCAACTCGAAGCGCGAGAGAAAGCGGGTGTCGCGATGAAACATCCCCAGCGCCTCGAGCGGGGAGGATGCGATGTCGCCCATGGTGTCAAACACCGCGAAGCTCTGCGCGTCGGCCAACACGCGATTCTCGCCGGTAGTCGGGCCCGAGGAGGCGAGTACGTAGTACTCCGAGCCGACCTTCAACGTCATCGGCGCGGGATGCGGGATGCGTCCGATGCGCGAGCGCGGCTTGGATGTGCGCCGGATCTGGTGCTTCTTCATCGTGCGGCGCTCATCGCGTCGGGCAAGACGGGCTGGAACTGACGCGGTGAACTCTTCACTATACTCACTTCCTTGGATTTGTTCCCGGGTTGATTCCTGTGATTGGCTATTTGGCTGAGGTTTGCGCCTGCTCGATCAGGCGGCGGTAGAGCCGCTCGTAGTTGTCCACCTGCACGTCGACGGCGAATCGCGCTTCAAATTCCGCGCGGATTAACGCGCGGGAAAGGCTCGCGGCCTGCTTTACCGCCGCCGCCAGCTCTTCGTGCGTGCTGGCGATCACGCCCGACACTCCCGGCGTGACGATCTCGGGCACAGAGCCGCAGGGCCGCGCGACTACCGGCGTTCCGCACGCCATCGCCTCGATCATCGCAAGGCCAAAGGGCTCGGGCCAATCGATCGTGAACATCAGCGCAATCGCGTTGCCGAGAAACTCGTTCTTTTCGACTTCGTTAATCTCGCCGATATATTCGACGTCGGGCGGCGACAGGCGCGGCTCGATCACGGCTTCGAAATAGGCGCGATCGACGACATCGACCTTGGCGGCGATTTTCAGCGGAATCCCGACTTTGCGCGCGATGTCGATCGCGATATCGGGGCGCTTTTCCGGGGAAATCCGGCCCAGAAATGCCAGGTACTTTCCGGGCCCTGGACTGAAACGCAGCAAGTCGCGCGGAAGCCCGTGGTAGATCGTCTCAACCCAGTTCATGAACTGGAGCGGCGCGCGCTGCGCGTCACTGATCGATACCGCCGGAACCTTGCGGTAGCGATAGTAGATCGGCCGCAAATCGTCGATATCGAGCCGTCCGTGCATCGTGGTCACAGTTGGAACCTTGACCAATTCCGCGAACGGGAAGCTCCAGTAATCGATATGCGAGTGGATTATGTCGAAACGCTTTTCCGCGCCAAAATACACGTCGCTGATCATCGGAAGCTGGATAAACGTCCCGAGCTCCGGCTTTCCGGCCAGCCGCAACGCGGTCGGATAACCGGGAGACAGCTTGGCTTTGGTAATCGAATCGCCTGAGGCAAACAGCGTTACGTCATGACCGCGGCGAACCAACTCTTCGGTTATGTAAGAAACGACGCGCTCGGTGCCGCCATAAAGTTTTGGTGGAAGCCGCTCGTAAAGCGGCGCAACCTGAGCGATTCGAAGCGGTCGTGACCCGCGGCGCGGCGCATTATCTTTGTTTTCCAATCTAACGCTACTCCTTCGCCTAAGTATTACGCGGCACCCGCATAATCGCCAGCGCGTCGCCTTGCCATTACTACACCCTACGCGAGCGGCTCCCGAGCCATCCTACGAAGACAAAGGACCGCCGCGAGTTGCGGGGGCGCGACGCGCCGGCGGCAGAAAATCCGCGGCGCGGTAAAATGGTCAGGTTCGCGATCGGAAATATGCGGACTTGCGAGGGTGGTTGGCCATCCTCTCATGCGCAATGGCACTTGCCGGAAAGGGGGGCGCAAAGAACACCGCCGAACGAACAGGTATCTCAGTCCCCGGAGATCAAGCTCGCCGGCACATCTCAAATTATTTGGACAACTGTGACTTCAATTTGCGCACCGGTACCTTCATGAGGTCTCATCGCATCCGATGTAGCCGCATCGGGCGGGAGCGCGCTGACGACCAAACCGGATCAAGCAGGCTTGCGGGCGCGAAAGCGGAAAGCGTAGGGATTCGTATCGACTTGGGCATCGACGAAGCCCGCCGCTTCGAGCCTCGCGGGCAGCGTCTGCGGATCGACCAGCACCATCGTGTCGAAGACGTGGAGCAGGCGTAAATAGAAGCTGTAAACGCTGTCGGAGCCGGCGAATGTTGCGCCCGGACGCAGCACTCGCGCGACTTCGGCGAGCAAACGATCTTGCAGGGTCGGAGATTGCACATGATGAAGCATCGTGAAGCTCACGGCTCCGTCGAAGCTTGCCGCGGGAAGCGACATCGCGGTCGCGTCCTGGCACAGCACGGTCACGTTCTGGCCGCCGCTCCGCCGGGCAAGCGAATCCGCCATCGCACGATCGATCTCCACGCAGGTCAGATGCGCCACGCGATGGCGCAGCAGATCGGTGGTGACACCGGGGCCTGGTCCGACCTCGAGAACATTTTTTCCGAGATCGATACCCTCGAGCGTCCACGGCAGGGCGAACTTCTCGACCGTGTTCTTCCAGCGCTCGGACCGGCAGAGTCTTCGATGAATGAAATTCATTGCTGATCTCACCTGCCGGCGAGTGTCGCCGGCGCAACACCTACTTCGATTACTGGCTTAGCGACAGAGTATTGCCGTCGGGATCTTTGAACCAGCAGACCTTCGCGCGCCCGTCGGGAGTCGTCCAAATTCCCGTATCGTCCTGCTTCAGCTCCGCATAGCGTTCGAATTTGACGCCTCGCCTCGCGAGTTCCGCCATCGTCGCGCCGATATCGGCCACTCTCCATCCCAGTGTCGTGAACGGCAATGGCTTAAACTCGCGCACTTTCTGAACCATGAGCGTCCTGCCGCCGGCGGTGAAAATAATCGCGTGCCAGGAGTCTTCGACCAGCTTGAGGCCGAGGACGTCACAATAGAATGCCTTGGCTTTTTCGGGTTGCGTCGTCGCGACAAAGTTCGTCATCTCGTTATCGGCTAGCATCGTTTCGCGAGACCTCCTGCGCGCGACCTCCTGCGCTGTTTGGACCGTCGAACAATCAACATAGCAGTTCGGCGCGCTGGCAACCTTGCGCTAGAGTGTCATTCAATGACGAAGAAGCGCCATTGGTTTTTCGACGCCGTCAAGTATCAGGTACGCACCGGCACCATGCCTGAGTACCTTGACGGAGATGTGATCAAGACGCATTCGCATCCGTGGCATCAGCTCGTTTACGCCTCACGCGGCGTGATGACGGTGCGGACTCCGCAGGGCGCCTGGGTGGTGCCGCCGCATCGCGGCGTGTGGATGCCCGCGCGTACCCGCCACTCGATTCAGATGTCGGGCGCGGTGTCGATGCGCACACTTTATCTGGCGCCGCGCCTCGGCGCGTTGATGCCTGACCGATGCGGGGTCGTCGGTGTCTCGCCGCTGGTGCGCGAATTGATTCTCCGCATCGCCGAACTGAACAGCGTGAGCTTCCGCAATCCGGCACATGCGCGTTTGGTCTCGGTTCTGCTCGATCATCTGCATACGATGGAGCTAGGCGCGTTCCATCTTCCCCTTCCGCGCGACGCGCGCGCGAAACGAATTGCGGCGTTACTTCATGATCGACCCGGCGATGGGCGATCCCTCGCCGAGCTGTCGAGAATTGCCGGCGCGAGCAAACGCACCATCGAGCGGCTGTTTCAATTCGAAACCGGGTTGGGATTCCGCAAATGGCGCCAGCAGCTGCGGCTTGGACACGCGCTCAGGCTGCTCGCGGCGGGGGAAGCCGTCACCAACGTTGCGTTCGAAGTCGGCTACGACAGCGTCAGTTCGTTCATCTCGGTGTTTCGAATGACCTTCGGCCAGACGCCCGGGCAATATTTCCGTTGAGAGGTTCGCGATCGCGCGTCCTGGAGATAACCTCGGCTGCTGTTAATAACGTTGCGATTTTGAAACCCGGCGGCTGGATACGCCGACTACGAAACGGCATGATAATGGCGACCCGGCGATCTTGGCCGGCTTTTTCGAGCTAGTTCGCAAGGACCAACGCAGGCATGGCCGTTCTTCCACTCTCTGAAGCCAACAGCAATCTGTTCAACACGCTGATCGCGCATCATATCCAGTTCACTATTGCGAAGCGGCGGGTCGATTTGACCAGTCACGATTGGTATCGCGCCACGGCGCTGGTGGTGCGCGACATCCTGACCGAAAAGATGCTTGCGACCGATCTGCGCTTCGAGCAAAGCAAAGCGAAGAAGCTCTACTACTTGTCGCTGGAATTTCTAATCGGACGCTCGCTCGAGAATAATCTGATAAACCTCGGCATCATCGATACTTGCCGCGGCTTTCTTGCCGCCAACGGAGTGGATTTACAGGTTCTCCTGGACGAAGAGCCCGATGCGGCGCTGGGCAATGGCGGTCTGGGCCGGCTGGCCGCATGCTTTCTGGATTCGCTGGCAACCCTCGATTTGCCTGGTTACGCGTACGGAATCAACTACGAGTTCGGGTTGTTCCGGCAGGAGATTCATGACGGCTACCAGGTCGAACGGCCCGACGCGTGGCAGCGCGAGACTTCACCATGGCTGCTCGCGCGTCCCGAAGAACTACTCCGGATTCCGGTTTACGGCCGCGTCGAACAACGCATCGATTCCACCGGCGAGTACGCTCCCGCGTGGGTCGATCAGCGCGTGATCGTCGGAGTGCCGTCGGATTTGCCGATCGCGGGATTCGGCGGACGCACTGTAAACTTTGTCCGCCTCTACTCGGCGCACGCCTCGGACGAGTTCGACATGCAAATCTTCAACGCCGGCGATTATCTGAAGGCGGTCGAACAGAAGATGCTCTCCGAGACCATCTCTAAGGTTCTGTACCCCTCGGACGCGATGGCGGCGGGCCGCGAGCTTCGGCTGCTGCAGGAATACTTCTTCGTTGCATGCGCGGTGCGCGACATCTTGCATAGTTTTCTTGCCGGTGGCGGGAAATTGGCCGAGCTTCCGTCGCGAGTGGCTATTCAGTTGAACGACACGCATCCCTCACTGACTATCGCCGAGTTGATGCGCACCTTTGTCGACGACCATGATCTTCCATGGGCCGCCGCCTGGGAGATCACCCGCTCCGCGATCGCGTATACTAATCACACTCTGATGCCGGAAGCGCTGGAGCGATGGCCGGCCGGCTTGCTCGAACGCGTAGTTCCGCGCCATCTGCAAATCATCTATGAGATCAATCGCAGATTTCTGGCCGACGCGGCCGAGATGTGGCCGGACGATCCGGAACGCCTGAAGCGGGTATCGATTGTGCAGGATGGGTCCGAGAGCCAAATCCGCATGGCGCATCTGGCTATCATCGGCAGCCATTCGGTCAACGGCGTGTCGAAACTCCATTCGGAGCTGGTGCGGACGCGGCTGGCGCCGGATTTTTATCAAATGTGGCCCGCGCGTTTCAGCAACAAGACCAACGGCGTCACCCAGCGCCGATGGCTGCTGATGGCCAATCCCGATCTGGCAAGCCTGCTCGACGCGTCGATCGGAGAGGGTTGGGAGACGGATTTGTCGCAAGTGAGCGCGGCCGAAGAATTTGCCTGCGACCGGGAATTCCAGCAAAACTTCGCCGCGATCAAGCGCGCCAATAAGGAACGGCTGGCCGGAGTCGTGAATGAAATCGCCGGGGTGGATTTCGATCCCGCGGCGATCTTCGATATTCAGGCCAAACGCATTCATGAGTACAAGCGTCAACTGCTGATGGCGCTCGGGATCGTGCATCAATATCTGCGCATCGTGGACGATGGCGCGGAGCTGGCTGCGCCGCGCGCGTATGTTTTTGCGGGCAAGGCGGCGCCCGGTTACTGGACTGCGAAAATGATCATCAAGTTGATCAACAACCTTGGTCAGGTGATCAACCGCGATCCGAAAACTCGCGGCATGCTTAAGGTCGCGTTCCTGCCCGACTACCGCGTGTCCCTGGCGGAAAGAATCATTCCCGCCGCCGATGTCTCGGAGCAAATATCCACCGCGGGGCGTGAAGCCTCCGGCACCGGAAACATGAAATTCGCGATGAATGGAGCGTTGACGATCGGAACTCTGGACGGCGCGAATATCGAGATTCGTGAAGCGGTCGGCGACGGCAATATATTCATATTCGGCCTGACCGCGGAGCAGATAGAATCGATGACCGCGCGAAATGAGTACCGGCCCCGGGACTACTACGATTCCGAACCGCGCCTCAAACGAGTTTTGGATGAGCTGGCGTCTGATCGATTCTGTCCGGGCGAGCCGGGGCTCTTCCGATGGATCCGCGATACGCTGCTGAGCCGCGACGAGTATTTCCTGATGGCCGATTTTGCATCCTATATCGATACTCAGTCGGAGATATCGCGCCAGTATCAGGATCGCCAGTTGTGGACTCGCAAAGCCATCCTGAATCTCGCGCGAATCGGCAAGTTTTCCAGCGACCGCGCGGTCGCCGAATACGCGCGCGACATCTGGCGAATCACTCCGGCGTGAAGCCGCGTCAGGCGCGCATCGGCGGCGCCACGCGCGCCTCCGGATAGAATGCCTGCGCGAATGAAGGCCGCGCCTTCATCCGGCCGTACCAGTCCTGAAAGTGCGGTAGTCCATCCCAGACTTTTTCGATGCCAAGATCGGACATCCGGACGATCGTCGGCAGCACGCAAAGGTCGGCAAGCGAGATCCGCTCGCCCGCAAGCCAGCGCGATTCGGCCCCGGCAGCGGCGTCGATTCGTTCGACGGTCTGGCGCAGCCGTTCGAGCGACTCGTCCATTTGCTCTTTCGAGAATCCGCCAGTCCCGAATCGGCGGTAGTGACCTTTGCGCAACGGAGTCGCCGCGATATATCGCGTTCGCGCCTGCTCGCTCATCGCGTTCCATCCGGCAAGGAAGAGACCGTTGAACGACGGTATGCGGATCGACACGGTCGGAACTTCCTCGATATAGCGGAGCCACGCGCGCACTTTCGCGCGCCCATACTGCGTCTCGGGCATCAGGCTCGTGCCCTTTTGCGGCGCGATCTCTTCCAGATATTCGCAGATTACGGACGAGTCGATTACCGGACGCCCGTCGTCGAGCAGCGTCGGCACGACGCCGTTGGGGTTTAGCTTCAAGTAAGACGGGGCAAGATGCGCACCGGTCGCGAAATCGATTGGATGACCGGTCCACGCGAGGCCTTTTTCGGCCAGGCACAGCCGAACCTTCTGGCTGCACGTGGAAATGTGCGCGTGATAGAGCTCGAGCATCGGCCGGTTATTACCTAAGCGCGGCGCGCCTCCGGGAATATCCGCAGAAAATTTCCCGAGTAGAACAGGTTGCGAATCTGATCGGAGCGATTTCCGAGCGCGGTCTCGAAGCGCGCGATCGGATTACGGCCGCCTTCCGTGTGCGGATAGTCGCTCGAGAACAGGTACAGCTCCGGATTCGACTCGTCGATCAAGCTGCCGACCTGCTCGAACACGAACGGAGTAAACGCCATCTGCTGCGTAAGCTGCTCGGACGGGGTGCGCGTGAACCGCGCAAGGTTCGCGTCGGTCTTTCTCCAAATCTGGACCACCCAATCGAGCCGCGCGAGCATTGAAGGAACCCATCCGGCTCCCAGCTCGACGCATGCTCCGCGCAACTTCGGAAAGCGCTCAAACACGCCGTCGATCAACATCATCGAGAGAAATGTCTCCGGCCCCTGGTGCAGGACGGCGACATCTTTGGTGCGCAGATTCTCGCCCCCGCCCATCCAGTCTTTCACCGGCGCTCGTCCGTTGTTCATCCACGCCTTGTCGAGCTGCAAAGGCGATCCGCCGACGTGCAGGACGAACGGGATACCCGCGTCGGCAAGCGTTGCCCAGAAGCGATCGAACTCCACATGGCCGGGCGATTTGTCGCCGCACGCGCGATGCGGAACCCAGACCGCTTTCAGCTTGTTCGCGATTGCGAACTCGAGTTCCTTGAGCGCGAGCGCCGGCTCGTCGAGCGGCGCGGCGGCGACACCCAAAAGACGGCTGTCGCGTGCGCAGAACTCCGCCATGTGCCGGTTATGCG
The DNA here is from genome assembly GCA_050736695.1 of Binataceae bacterium (SeqCode). GTDB lineage: Bacteria > Desulfobacterota > Binatia > Binatales > Binataceae > JBARDN01. The sequence goes on from JBOHWH010000038.1 coordinate 36,135, forward strand.
CGCGGGCCGCGGCGTAGCGAATCCGCGGCGTGATCTTCGAGCTCGGGGAAAACGGCATCGCGAGGCTGTGAGTCGCAAACACGAGCTGGCTCTTGAAGCCGAGCATGTCGAGCGCGATCGATCGTTCGGGACTGTCGAAGGCGCCTAATGCCTGAATCTCCTTCGAGCGTTCGATCAGATGATCGCCCAGCGAAAGAAGCTCGGCCACATGCGCTTCGCTATGCCGGCCGCCGCGCGACATGATCTCCGCAACTTCCGCATCCGTGACCAGCGACGCGCTGTAGCTGACCGCGGGGATCTCCGCCCGCAGATCAGGATCGGCGTAGCGCTGAAGAAAATCCGGAAGCTCCATGATATGGCTGTCGGCGTCATAGAACGCGCGATTGTCGGGGGCGTATGCCATGTACGGTACCTCTTTTCCGCGACCGTCTTCGGAAGACTCGATTCAAGCATTAAAGCCCCACGGCGTCCACGGACTTGGCTGACGCGATGAATCGAGCCGCGGACTTGAGCGGCATCGGTCGAGCGAATTTCACAGAACGGTGATTGCGGGGTTATTAGATCACTGAACGCTGAGAGGAGGAGAATCGCATGGAACCGGCAGTCGGAATTTTCGATCACATTGCAATCGTGGTCAGGAATTTAGGGAAAGCGCGCAAATTTTATGAAGAGGTCCTGGGTGGACGCTTCATGTATGAGCTGGAACAACCGGAAAAAGGGTACAGGCTGTGCAAGATTGAACTTTATCGCTTATCGATTGAACTGCTTGAGCCGCTCGGCGCAGATTCGTTCCTGCATGCGTTTCTCAACAAGCGCGGCGAAGGGTTGCATCACATAACATTCAACATCCCCGGCGCAAAATGGGAAACCGAGCGGCTGAAAAACTGCGGGGTAGAGATGATTGGCGAAACGGACACTCCTGAACTTCACGACTCTTTCATTTCGCCACGCAGCAGCCACGGCGTCCTCATCCAACTCATTTCCGGATACTCGGCCTGGTCGATGGCGGATGAATACCAAAAGCGCCGCCGAAGTGAAAACAACTAGCGCCGCCGAGCGCGATCGCCCCATCGGCATATCGATTTGCGCCTGGCCGGGGTGCGGGCCTCGCGGGCGAGCTATACGGCGGCGGCCCGGTTGAGTTCCACGAGCTAATCCGCAGATGGCGCACAGAAGGCCAGAAGAAAGGATTGCGATTCACCTGACAACTGGATGCAAGCCGCGGCCGCGGAGAGATCCGCACCTGGGGGTTGTGGAAACTTGACTCTGCAGCCCGAAGTCTGAAGACTGACCCTGACGAAGGAATAACTTCATCCAAGGCGATGCCGATGGTTCGGCGCATCCAAATCTCGCAGGTCGCGATACTCGCACTCCTGATAAATAGCTTCTGCCTGTGTGCGGCCGCGCCGCCCGCTTGCCATATCCTGTCGTGCGCGGCTCATGAGCGAAAGGGCTCGCGCCCAGCGCATCAGCATCAGCACGAGACGCGTGGAAGTCACGCGTGCTGCCAAACCGTCGGATGCGGCAGCTCCAATGAGATCCGTGCTGAGACGGACTCGCGAGCGGTAAATCACGTCGTTCTACCCCTTCTCTTCATTAGGTGCGCGCCGCTTCTTGATGCTGATGCGGCAGCCAGACTGATGCCGATAGCGGAGAGACATTCGCCGCCGTCCGCTGTCCCTCTCTTCCTGGCGATTCGTACTCTTCTGCTCTGAATCTCTGATCGAGAGTCCTGTTCCTCCGGGCGCGGTTGGCGCGGTTTTCACTCCAGCTGCGCGCCGGGAGAGATCCGATTGTCAGGCGCGCGCGCAATGCGTGCGCCGGCTGTTCAGTCTCGATTGGAGGTTCGTCCGATGTCATTTGAAACTCGCGGCGCCGGGTCCGAGCTAGCTCCCTGCGAAGATCGCCGGCCAAATTCTCGCGGCATCACTCGCCGGCGTTTCGTTCAAGGAATAGTCGCGGGCGGAGTAGCCGCCGGCCTGGAATTATGGCGATGGCCAGCATTTGCAGCCACGAGCGCCGCAGGTTCCCTCTCAGGCAACTCCTTCAACCTGGTTGTCGAGCAGGTTCCCGTGAATTTCACGGGGCGAGCCGGTTACGCCACCGCCGTTAATGGATTGGTCCCAGCGCCCACCCTGAGATGGCGCGAGGGCGATACGGTAACGCTTGCGGTCAGCAATCGGCTGAGGGACACAACTTCAATTCACTGGCATGGAATCCGAACACCGTCGGACATGGATGGCGTACCCGGTCTGAGCTTTCCAGGAATCGCGCCGGGCGAGACTTTCGTTTACCGGTTTCCGGTTCGCCAGAGCGGCACCTACTGGTATCACAGCCACAGCCGCTTCCAGGAGCAAACTGGACAATATGGCGCGCTTATCATCGAGCCCGAGGATAAGGATGCCATCGAATACGATCGCGAGCACGTAGTGGTGCTTTCTGACTGGACGGATCAGGATCCCGAGATTGTGTTCAGCAATCTCAAACAGCAGAGCGACTACTACAACTTTCATCGGCAGACGGTCGGCACCTTCTTCGCGGATGCCCGGAGCAAGGGCCTGGGCGCGACGATATCCAACCGCCTGATGTGGGGCCGGATGAACATGGATCCTACCGATATTCTGGATGTGAGCGGCGCAACTTACACCTATCTCGCCAACGGGCAGCCGCCGCGCGCGAATTGGACCGGGTTATTCCGTCCACGCGAACGCGTCCGTCTGCGTTTCATCAACGCTTCGTCGATGACCATCTTCGACGTCCGCATACCCAATCTGCCGATGACCGTGGTGCAGGCGGACGGCAACGATGTAGAGCCGGTCGTGGTCGATGAGTTCAGGATTTCCGTTGCTGAGACCTACGACGTAATCGTCCAACCGCCAGATGGCTCCGCTTACACGATCTTCGCTCAGGCCCAGGATCGAACCGGCTATGCGCGAGGCACGCTTGCACCCCGCCACGGCATGAGCGCCGCGATTCCGCCGATGGATCCCCGCCCGCTCCGCACGATGGCCGATATGGGTATGGGGAACATGCACGGAATGCAGATGGGCGGCGAACAGACGCAGGGTATCGGAAGCCTGTCTGGTAAGGAGAGCGGCGCAGAGATGTCCGGCATCAGTACGCGAGAGACAAAACGACTATCTGGGGGCGAGATGCATGGGATGAACATGCGCGGGATGTCCGGCATGAAGACGGAAAGCGCGCCAAGCAAGCCTGAAGAGAAGGAATATGCCGAACGGGCGCGGATGACCGGGATTAACGCGCCGGGACAACCCGGACCACGCACCAGTGCCAAGTTTACGGTGCCGGATATGGGCAGCATGGAGGCGCCGATGTCCGACAACGTCAAGCCGCAAATCGGTCCGCAGGTCGATAACCTCGCGGAGGTGCCGACTGAACGCCTTTCGAGCGCGGGCGAAGGCTTTCCAGCCGGGCGGCGCGTACTTACATATTCCGACCTGCGCGCGATCTATCGAGGAACCGACCCGCGACCGCCGCGACGCGATATCGAGATTCACCTGACCGGCAACATGGAGCGCTTTATCTGGGGTTTCAATGGAGAGAAGTTCGGTGACGCCGAACCGATCATGCTCAAGCTAGGAGAGCGGGTGCGAATCATCCTGGTGAACGACACAATGATGGAGCATCCAATGCATTTGCACGGGCTGTGGAGCGAACTCGAGAACGGCAAGGGCGAGTTCCGACCGTACAAACACACAATTAACGTGAAGCCGGCCGAACGGCTGAGTTGCTTGGTCAGCGCTGACACGCCCGGCCAGTGGGCCTTCCATTGCCACCTGCTCTATCACATGGAGGCCGGCATGTTCCGCGCCGTGATCGTGTCATGAGCGCTGCGGAAATGCCCTTGCGGCTTTACGTCAGAATTCTTTTCCTCGGCGCGGCAGCGTTGGCGATGTGTGGCGGTTCAGTTGCCAGCGCACAACCTCCCAACGCCGGGACCACGGTCTATACCCAATATGGAGGGCCGCCGGTCGAGGACAGCACCATCTTTTACCATCTGATGTTCAATCAGCTCGAAGGACGTACCAACGGCCTCGACAATGAATTCCGATGGGGCGGCGAAGGATGGATTGGGACGGACATTAACAAGCTCTGGTTCAAGTCCGAGGGGTTTCTCGAGCATGGCAAAGCGACTGACGGCGACACCGAGGCGCTCTACGATCGTCCGATACCATTGCTCAAGTATTTCGATGCGCAAGCCGGGATCCGCTACGACCTTGACTCGAATCGCGGGCGCACCTGGGGCGCGCTCGGGGTGGAAGGACTGGCGCCTTATTGGTTCCAGTTCGAGCCGACTTTCTATTTCAGCAATGACGGCCGTGTCGCCGCCCGGATCATGGGGTCCTATGATCTTTTGATAACTCAGCGCCTCATCGCCCAGCCGGAGATCGAGATGAACTTCTATAGCAGGTCGGATCCGAGTCGCGAGATCGGCTCTGGCCTCTCCGACCTCGATACTGGTCTTCGCCTTCGATACGAGATCAGCCGCAAATTCGCTCCCTACGTGGGATTCGCTTATACGCAGTCGTTTGGCGAGACCGCAAGCTTCACGCGCGAGCAACGCGGAATCGTCCATGATCCTCGTTTCATTTTCGGGGTACGCCTCTGGTACTAGGGCAAATCCAATGATGCGATATTTTATCGGCGGCGTGGCCGCGACACTTGTAACAGCAGCAATGATTCTGGCGATCGTGTGGCTCGTCTTGTTGCCGCGGCTTAACTGGGGTGCGGATCAGAAGCCGGGAATGATTGAACAAACACTGTCGAAGAATATTCTCGCAAGGTGGGTCAGGCTGAACGCAAACTCTCGCACAAATATCTTCTCGCCAACGGCGCAAAATCTAATGGCGGCCCGAGAGGAATATGAGGAACACTGCGCGGCTTGTCATGGGCTCGACGGTAGCGGCCGTAACCGCTTTGAAGCGGATTTTCTGCCGCCGGTCGCAAAGCTGACCGGCGGCGTGCAGAAGCTCTCCGATTCTGAGATCTATTTCATCGTCGCCAGCGGAATCCGCAACACCGCGATGCCAGCATTCGGCAAGTCTCATTCACCCGACGACATATGGCGGACGATTCTATGGATGCGTCATCTTGCGAATCTCACGCCCGGCGAGAAGGCGGAAATCGAACAGCAAATTCAGCACGCGACAATGAAGCACGAAGGAACTATGGAGCACGATATGGGAGCAGGAGTAGACGAGAAAGATTAATCCGAATACCTCGAGGGCGAGAGATTCTAACCGCGTTTTTATCTGTCGCGAACTATGGGAAGCGCTCCGGACCTTCTATGCCGCTCTCTGAGCGAATTTGTGGTCTGGGGCACTGTCAATTACTTCGGCTCCACGGTCCGGTTTGGACCGCGGCAGCAAGCGCGCTGAGTTGAGGATGAAAGCCAATTCGGAAGTTACGTGAATGAATGCGGCGAGCGTCGGGCTTAACAGCCCCATTGCCGCGAGCGCGATGCCGATCGTATCAACTCCGATCGTGCCGGCGAAATTCCACCAGATGATCCGGCGCGTCCAACGTGCGATCTCCAGCGTCTCGGTGAACTTCATCAGGTCGTTGCCGAGCAGGACGACGTCGGCACTTTCGCGGGCAACGTCAGTGCCCGATCCCATCGCAACGCCAACGCTCGCTTCGGCCAAAGCGGGAGCATCGTTAATCCCGTCGCCCACCATCGCGACAATGCGGCCGCCTGCGACAAGGCTTTTGATCCGCGCGAGCTTCACCTCCGGCATTAGATCGGCTTCGATGTCGTTGATTCCAAGATCACGCGCGACCACTTCAGCGACAATCCTCGTATCTCCGGTGAGTAGAACGCTTCGGATACCCATCTGATTCAGCGCTTCGATAGCTCGTCGCGCTTCAGGCCTCAACCTATCGGCGATTACAATCGCTCCGAGCAGACGCCTGCCGCGCGATACGAAAACTTCCGAAGCGGGATCACCGCCCGCGGCCAAGTCGCGCGGCACTTCTACCTGGTGATCCCTTAGGAACCCGCGATTGCCGACGAGGATTGTGACGCCATCGACAACGGCCGTGATTCCGCGTCCGGGAACGTAGTCAAATCGCTCGGGCTCGTTGAAAGTATGGTGCATCGCGATCGCAAACTGAACTATTGCTTTGCCAAACGGATGCTCCGAGCGCATTTCCGCCGACGCGGCGGCTTGCAGAACCTCGGCTTCAGAGACGCCGGCGGCCGCAACGATTGCCTGTACTTCGGTCCGGCCAAACGTGAGGGTGCCGGTCTTATCCAGAACGACAGTATTCACTTTGCCCAAGGTTTCCAGGTAAAGCCCGCCCTTGATGATCGCGCCAAGGCGCGCCGAACGGCCGATACCCCCGAGAATCGCCAAAGGTGTGCCTGCGGCGATGCCGCAGGCGCCCGCGACGATTATTACCGAAATTGTTGAACGCGCGTCACGCGTGATGATGAACGTGATTGCCGCGGCCGCAAGCGCAAAATAAACCAAATATCCCGAGAGCCGATCCGCTAGTTGCTGCACCGGTGCGCGCGAACGCTCGGCATGCTCGACCGCCTCGATAATTCTGCCGTAACTGGTATCGCGCCCAATCCGCTCGACTCGAATCTCAAGCGCCCCTGATTGATTAATCGCACCCGCATAGACAACTGAATTCGCCAGCTTCTCAACCGGCATCGATTCGCCGGTAATTCGAGCCTGATCAACAAACGAGTGACCGTCGATCACGACGCCATCAATCGGAACCAACCCTCCGGGATTGACGAGGACAGAATCGCCGACTCGTAGCGCGTCGGTGGAAACCTCGCGTATGCCGCCGGCGCTCCGGACTGTCACCGAACGCGGCAGAAAATCCAATAAATCGCGGATGGCCCACCGGCCACGCGAAACCGTCATGTCTTCGAGCACTTCAGCTACCAGAACGAACAAGGTGATGATGAGAGCGGTAAAGAACTGGGAAATCCCAGTCGCCGCGACGATCGCAATGCTCATGGACAGTTCCATGGTCATTCGCCGCGCGGCAACGTTCTCCGCCGCCTCTTTGAAGATCGGCCAGCCGCCGATCAGAACACCGGCCACGCCGATCAGGCTTACCGCCGGATAAGGTTCCCATGCGTGGAACCATACCGCGGCCGCGCAGAGTGCGACCAGAATGATCCGGACTGCTTCGATCCGGCTGACGATATGGCCGCCCGCTTGATCTCCCGCGGCCGGGACGGTTGTCCCGGCTTCCGCCTGATCGAGTAGAGCCGCACTCTCGATTGGCTGGTGCTTTTCCATCGCGACAGATCCGCCGGCTACTTCAGATAGGCCTGAACAATCTCGATGAGTTCTTCGGCCCCTTTCGCGCGGGAGCCGCGCTCATGATCCGGATCGACGACATGCATCCGGATATGATCCTCGATGATCTCCGCCATGAGGCTATTCATCGCGCCGCGCGCCGCGACGACGAGGTGCAGCACGTCAGCGCATCCGCGTTCATCTTCCACCGCGCGTTCGAGCGCCTCAACCTGGCCGCGAACACGGCGCACCCGGTTTACAAGTTTAGTTTTTTCTTTAACTGTATGAGACATGCTTAAAGGCCTCTCTCGATACCGTACGGGATATAGTAATATCGGGCCGGCATCGCCCTGTCGAGCGCTGGAATGGCGGCAAGACTGAGACGATGGAGTTCACCGATGCCAATTGGCCGGGGTCGATGGGCGTGAGCGTCAAAGGCGAAGCGTGGCGCCGCCTTGACGACTCCGCAGGACTGGTGGGTGTGCTGAGCGGGATTTCGCGCGACAATCAAAAGTTCCTGGCGGCGGGCGGCTTAGGCATACGGCGACGGCGCCCTGCGTTACGGCTTCGAGAAAATTCTGGAAGGCCATCCACCTCGCGCTAGATTGCCAATTTGTCGACGATCCGGCTTTCAACCGGGCTCGCGGGCTGACCGGCAAGACCGAATCGACGGCGGAACCCTTACCGGTGTAAACAGTGGAGAGGTAAGCGTCGCCGTGCTAGTCTGACGCTCGTGAAATCCTCGAAAGTTGAAGGTTTACGATTTGAGCCGGATGGCGCATTTGACCGATTGCGCAAATTGGCGCACGGAGTTTTGACGGTCAGCAAGAAAGAAATCGAGCAAACAGAGCGCAAACACCTCAAAACGACACCTCGAAAAAACCCTTGATTTTGATCGGTTTTTTGCTCGAATTAGAGGTTTCGTTTGTGCGCTGCGCGATGCGTTGAGTATATC
>JBOHWH010000039.1:0-12238 GCA_050736695.1 Binataceae bacterium (SeqCode)
ATTGATAACTTAATAACGTGGTGACAATTTGTTTCATCCATCTGATACTTTATTGAAGTTATACGAATAGGATTGCTGAAACTTCACGTAATTGAGGGTGGAACAGGTCTGTGTCATGTCTAGCCTCGACCAATGTCGCGTTCAGATCCTGGCGTATCTGCGTCAGACACGTCCAAACCGCCCTAGGAGGAGGACGAATTTCCATGAATCAATGCGTGCAGGATTTGCATATGGGATCGACCGAAGCCACGAATTCTTCAAGTAATTCCACGGGATTTGGGCTGATCGTGCAAAACTTGTCCGTGCACACCCGCTTTTCCGTCGTCTGATCGCCAATTCGCTTCGGGCCGGCAGAGATTTAGGATTACGTGCGCCCAACCCCTGAGTCACGTGCTCGCCGATCGAAGCGCGGCATGGCGGTTGCTCCACTGACTGGTGGATGAGTCTGCTGTGGAGGTGTGGAACGCTTGTGGTCTCGGAGTTTACATGTCGTATCAAGCGCCGCATCGAGTCGCGCCGCGGGCATCGCTATCGCCCGTAACTGTCGAGGAGCTTCTGGCTGATCCCTCACTTACACGGGGAATGGTTCTCGAGTCCGTGCCCGAACTTTTGACCCAGCTTGCGTCGCGCGTCGCAGCGCTTAAGACGCTCGAAGGCGCGCTACTCGCCCTGATGCTCAGCGAGAGCCTCGCCAACAGTGGCAGCAAGAATATTAACAGTGCTCTTCTGAGTGCACCTGAGCTCGCAAAGCTTTTTGGAGTCCCGGAATCGTGGGTCAGGGAACAGGCCCGGCTGGGAAATCTGCCCTCCATCAGACTCGGCCATTACGTTCGATTCAGGCTCGAAGAAGTCGAACGCTTCATCGCGGAACGCGCCAACCAAGCCGCTTGATTTCCGGTTCGTCGTATTATACGCTGCGTATAGTATGACCGCTGTGGAAATTCGTGCGTTCAGAAAAAAACTGGGCTGGACTCAGATGGCCTTGGCCGAGGCTATCGGAGTAACCTCGAACACCGTAGCCCGATGGGAGCGCGGCGAGATGGCGATATCCGAGCCGGCCGCCAGACTGCTCCAGAAAATCGCCGCCGAGCAACGCTCGCGGACCGGGAAGAGGTGAGGGCGCTATGGCTTCGATCAAACGGCACCATCAGGACGGATGTAACGGCCAGAATTGCGGATGCCAGTGGCGGCTTGACTATCGCCCCATGGGCACGTACGGCTCGCGACGGCGAGTATTTTTCCCGACCAAGAAAGCGGCGGAAAAGCATCTCGCCGAGACCTCGGCCAAGGCATCGCGCGGGGAATATCTTGACCGCGTGCGGATTCCAACATTCAACGATGCCGCCGAGTCGTGGTTCAGATCGAAGTCGGACCGGCGCGCCTCTCACATCGCAGATTTGCGAGGCCGATTGGACAAGCATCTCCTGCCGCGCTTCGGCGCCGATCGGCTCGATCGAATTACTGTCGGGGCCGTCGAGAAGCTGCGCGACGATATGCGCGCTGATGGCTATGCGCCGCGGACGATCAACAGAATCATCCGAATCGTCGGAGCGGTTTTTCGCGCGGCTATCCGCCGTGGCGACGCTATCAGAAACCCGGTTGACTGTGTCGAGCGTGCGTTCATGGCGGCACGCGAACTACGGCAGGGCGAGAACGAGGGCGCCAGCAATGACGACACGATCAGCCCCGATGCGATTCTGAGTCCCGATGAAATTCGTACGATGCTGAATGCGGCGACGCCAGGGCTGTATCGCACTCTTTTCACAACAGCGGCGCTGACGGGCGCGCGCTCGGGCGAATTGTTCGCGCTACGCTGGGGCGACATCGAGATTCCAAAGAACGGACCCGCATACATCTACATCCGTCGCACGGTGTCGTGGGCGCGCATCAATGGTGAGGTTATCCGTCCGCGCTACTATCCGCCGAAGACGAAGGCCGGCGTGCGCAGAATTCCGATTCAGGGCGAACTCGCAACCATGCTTAGGGTTTGGAAGCTTCAATGCCCGGCGACGGCCGACGAGCTGGTCTTTCCGGCTGCGGATGGGCGACCGATCCGACGCTCAAACGCGCTTCGCTACGGGCTATGGGCTGCGCTCCGGCACGCAGGGCTTCGCCGGGTGAACATGCACTCGCTGCGGCATAGCTTCGCAAGCGCACTGATCATGGGAGGCGCGGCGGTCACCGAGGTTCAGTCTCTGCTTGGGCATGCGAGCCCGGCGATCACGCTCAGGATTTACAGCCATTGGTTCCAGACGGTCGACAGCGGGGCGGTTGCGCGGCTGAGCCAGATCATCTTCGGAAGCGACGTGGGCACTCCGGCGGAAACCGGAAAAAAGTGGGCACTAAGTGGGCACTCGAACGGCCACGGCGAACGTCAAAATCGTCTAAGTGCTTGATTTATAAGGCTTGGAGGGGTGGCCGAGCGGTTGAAGGCACCGGTCTTGAAAACCGGCAGCGGTGAAAGTCGCTCGTGGGTTCGAATCCCACCCCCTCCGCCAAATTTGCGAACGACTAGTTGCACAGTGAGAAAATCAGATGGCGAGCAACATTATTACCGAGCGCGATGCTTGGCTTGATCAAGTTAAAGAAGCGGCGCTGGAACCCGAGCTGCCGATAATCGATCCTCATCATCATCTGTGGGACCATCCGGGCAGCCGCTATCTGCTCGAAGAACTCCTGCACGACACCGGTTCGGGTCATCGCGTTCTCGCGACGGTGTTCGTCGAATGTATGTCGATGTATCGCGCTGGCGGCGGCGTTGCGATGCGCCCGGTCGGCGAGACCGAGTTCGTCAACGGGATTGCCGCGCAGAGCGCTAGCGGAGGTTACGGCGAAACTCGCGTTGCCGCGGGGATTGTCGCGTTTGCCGATCTGAGTCTCGGTGCCGCAGTCGAGCCCGTCCTGCAAGCGCATCTGGCAGTGGCGCCTGCGCGATTTCGCGGAATCCGTCACGCGGGAGGTTTCGATGCTTCGCCGGAGATCCGCGATTCCCATACCAACCCGCCCGCGGGCCTGTACCGAACCGCGCGTTTTCGCGAGGGCTTTGGCAAACTCGCCAAGCTCGGCCTCGTCTTCGAGGCGTGGCAGTACCATCCGCAGATGCCCGAGCTGACGGACCTCGCGCGCGCGTTTCCCGACACGAAGATCGTTCTCGATCATTTTGGCGGTCCGCTCGGACTTGGTCCTTACGCGGGCCGCCGGGCGCAGGTCTTCGAGGAGTGGAAGAAGAACCTCGCGGAGCTCGCGCGATGCCCGAACGTCGTTGCCAAGCTGGGCGGAATCAACATGCCGGTTAATGGATTCGGATGGCATAAGCGGCTGGCTGCGCCGAGCTCGGATGACCTCGCGGCGGCGACGCGCGCTTACTATCTTCATACGATCGATCGCTTCGGCCCGTCGCGATGCATGTTCGAGAGCAATTTCCCGGTCGATCGGGTCTCGTGCTCGTACCTGGTGCTCTGGAACACATTCAAGAAGATCGCAGCCGGCTTCAGCGCGGCGGACAAAGCGTGGATGTTCCATCGCACCGCCGCCGAGGCCTATCGCATCGCGCTGCCCGCGGCCTGAGTTGCCGATCGCATGATCTCGAAGGCGCTAGCCGGGATTTCCCGTGGTCTGCTAGTCTCTACTGTGAATTTCTGTGAACTTGGCGCAGTAGATCTGCGCGCCCGGAGGAATCTTAAACCATGGCGGACATGAATGACTTCAATCGTAAAGTGATCGACGAATTTCGCGCCAGCGGCGGCAAGGTCGGCCCTCCGTTTGCCGGCGCTCCCATGATCCTGCTCACCACCAAAGGCGCCAAGAGCGGACGGACCTACACCACTCCGCTGGTCTATTCTCGCGACGGCGACCGCCTGGTCATAATCGCCTCCAAGGCAGGGGCGCCGAAGCATCCCGACTGGTACCACAACTTGATCGCCAATCCGGTGATCACGGTGGAAGTCGGGGCTGAGAAGTTTCAGGTCAAGGCCCACGTGACCTCCGGCGCCGAGCGCGAGCGTCTGTACAACGCGCAAGCCGCAATGATGCCCGTGTTCAACGAGTATCGGCAAAAGGCCAAGCGTGAGATTCCGGTGTTTACGCTCGAACGAGTCGGATAGGGCATATAAAGGAGCCGCTATGGAACTTTCGCCGAAACGCGCAGGATTCGCACCCGATCGGCTCGGCCGAATCACGGACCATCTGAATCGCAACTATATTGCGTCGGGCAAGATCGCCGGATGCCAGACGCTGGTCGCGCGCCACGGCCACGTCGCGTACTTCAAGTCGATGGGCATGGCCGATCGCGAGCGCAAAAGGCCGATGGCCGACGACACGATCTTCCGGCTTTACTCGATGTCGAAGCCGATCACGTCGGTGGCGTTGATGAGCCTCTACGAGCAGGGCTATTTCCAGCTCAATGATCCGGTCTCGCGGTTCATTCCCGAATGGCGCGATCACAAGGTCTGGGTTTCCGGCGAGGGCGTGGCGATGCAAACCGCAACGCCCGAGCGTCCGATGACGATGCGCCACGTGCTCAGCCATCAGGGCGGCCTGACCTACGGCGCGACCAATCATCCTGTGGACCGCGCATATCGAGAGGCCGGCGTGCGCCGCGGTGACGGCGAGACGCTCAAGGACTTCGTGCACAAGCTCGCGAAGGTCCCGCTGCGTTATGCGCCGGGGGAGCGTTGGGAGTATTCGTTCTCGACCGACGTTTGCGGCTACCTGGTCGAGGCGATTTCCGGAAAGCGCTTCGATCAATTCCTGCAGGAAAATATTTTTGATCCGCTCGGCATGGGCGATACCGCGTTTACCGTCGCGGCGAAGAATGTCGGACGCTTCGCCGCAAATTACCAGCGCGAAGCCGACAAGTCGCTCAAGCTGATCGACGGCCCGGAGCGCAGCCCGTATCTCAAACAAGCCTCGTTTTTCTCGGGCGGCGGCGGACTCACCGGCACTACCGCCGACTATTTACGCTTCTGCGAGATGCTCCGGCGCGGCGGCGAGCTTGACGGCGCGCGCATCCTGGGTTCGCGCACGATCGAGCTGATGCATCTAAACCATCTCGCCGGCGGCAAGGACCTGACCCAGATGGCGATCGGGAATTTTTCCGAGACCGCCAACGAAGGCGTCGGCTTCGGCCTGGGTTTCGCGATGACGCTCGGACAGGTCGCGATCGGCGCGCTGGGCGAGGGCGATTATTACTGGGGCGGCGCGGCCTCAACGATTTTCTGGGTCGATCCAAAAGAGGATCTGGTCGTGATCTTTATGACCCAGCTCATGCCTTCGGGGACGTTTAATTTCCGCGGCCAGTTGCGCAATATAATTTATTCGTCGATCGTCGATTGACCTGCGGACCGCGCGGCGAAAAGATCATGAGGCGGAAGATCGATCAGGAGCCTATATGAAAGCGACCAAACAGCTTCACGACGCGGGCCAAAGCCTGTGGCTCGATAACATCACACGCGCGCTGCTGACCAGCGGCGGCCTCAAACGCTATATCGGCGAGTTTTCGGTCACCGGGCTGACCTCGAATCCGACTATCTTCGATCAGGCGATCAAGAACAGCACCGACTACGATTCCTCGATTTCGCAGAAGACCGCCGCCGGCCGTCATGGCGAAGCGCTGTTCTTCGACCTTGCGCTCGACGATTTGGAGCATGCCGCGGATCTGTTCCGCCCGGTTCACGAGGCGACCAATCGCGTGGACGGATGGGTCTCGCTCGAGGTCTCGCCGAAACTCGCGTATGACACGGCCAGCACGGTGAAAGCCGCCAAGGAACTTTCCGCGCGGGCCGCGCGTCCGAACCTGTTTATCAAGATTCCCGGCACGCGCGAGGGACTTCCCGCGATCGAGGAATCAATCTTCGCGGGCGTGCCGATCAACGTCACGCTTCTTTTCTCGCGCGAGCAATATATTGCCGCCGCCGAGGCTTACCTGCGCGGAATCGAGCGCCGTGTTGCCGCCGGCCTCAATCCGCTCGTTGGCTCGGTTGCCTCGGTGTTCATCAGCCGATGGGACGTTGCGGTTGCGCAGAAAGTTGCGCCCGCGATGCGCGATCGGCTCGGGATTGCGATCGCCAAGCGCACCTACAAGGCGTATCGCGAACTGCTCGATTCCGATCGATGGCTGCGGCTCGCGAACCTGGGTGCGCGCGCGCAGCGCCTGCTCTGGGCGAGCACCGGCACCAAGGATCCCAAGTCGCCCGATACCCTCTACGTCAAGGCTCTCGCTTCTCCGCACACCATCAATACGATTCCGGAAAAGACCCTGCACGCGATGGCGGATCATGGAGAGGTCGGTGCGATGCTGTCCGCCGGCGGTGGCGACGCCGAGCGCGAGCTAGCCGAGTTCAAGAAGGCCGGAATTGATATCGACGCTCTGGCCGAGCAGCTTCAGAAAGAGGGCGCGGCGTCGTTCGTCAAGTCGTGGGACGATCTGCTTGCCTGCATCGTGAACAAGAGCGCCGCAATCAAAAAGGCCAGTTGAGCGGAACTTATCAATCCACGAAACGATCAATTCAATGGATAAGACGACTCCGGCCGCGTCGGCAAAAATCGCTCCGCTTACTGAGCGCCCCGCGTGGAAGCTGCTCGGCGAGCACCATCAGAAGATTCGCGGTGTGCATCTGCGCGCGATGTTCAAGGACGATCCGCGCCGCGCCGAACGCTTCACGCTGGATGCCGTGGGCCTTCACGCCGACTACTCGAAGCATCGCATCACCGACGAGACGATTCGGCTGCTTCTGGCTCTGGCCGCGCAGTCGGGACTTCGCGCCCGGATCGATGCGATGTTTTCCGGCGAAAAGATCAACGTGACCGAAAATCGCGCGGTGCTGCATGTCGCATTGCGCGCGCCACGCGGCGCCTCGATCGTCGTCGATGGCAAAAATGTTGTGCCCGAAGTCCATCAAGTTCTTGATCATATGTCCGACTTCTCCAATCGGGTGCGCAGCGGCGCGTGGATGGGGCATACCGGCAAACGGATCCGCAACGTGATCAATATCGGCATCGGCGGTTCCGACCTTGGTCCGGTGATGGCCTACGAGGCGCTGCGCCACTACAGCGACCGCAATCTGACCATGCGCTTCGTCTCGAACGTCGATGGCACCGACTTCGCCGAGGCGACGCGCGACCTCGACCCCGCCGAGACGCTGTTCATCATCGCGTCGAAGACTTTCACCACGCTCGAGACGATGACCAACGCGCATACCGCGCGCCAGTGGAGCCTCGCGGCTCTCGGTGACGAGAAGGCGATCGCAAAACACTTCGTCGCGGTCTCGACCAACGCCGAAGCGGTCAAGAAGTTCGGGATCGACATCGCCAACATGTTCGGTTTCTGGGATTGGGTCGGCGGCCGCTACTCGATGGACTCGGCGATCGGACTATCGACGATGATCGCGATCGGGCCGGAAAACTTCATCGCGATGCTCTCGGGGTTTCACGCGGTCGACGAGCACTTTCGCACCACGCCGTTTGAGAAAAATCTGCCGGCGCTGATGGGGCTGCTTACGGTCTGGTACAACGGCTTCTTCGGCGCGCAGACGGTCGGCGTGTTTCCGTACGAGCAATACCTCAAACGCTTTCCCGCCTATCTGCAGCAGCTCACGATGGAATCGAACGGCAAACACGTCACGCTTGGCGGCACTATCGCCGATTATCAGACCGGACCGATTTTCTGGGGCGAGCCCGGCACCAACGGGCAGCATTCGTTCTACCAACTGATTCATCAGGGGACCAAATTGATCCCCTGCGATTTCATCGGATTTTATCGCACGCTGAATCCGCTCGGGAATCATCACGATCTGCTGATGGCCAACGTCTTCGCTCAGGCCGAGGCGCTGGCGTTCGGCAAAACCCCTGAAGAGGTCAAGGCTGAAGGTACTCCCGACTGGCTGGTTCCTCATCGCGTGTTCGAAGGCAACCGCCCCTCGACGACGATCCTCGCCGACAAACTCACGCCAAAGACCCTCGGCAAGCTTATCGCGATATACGAGCACAGCGTTTTCACCCAAGGCACAGTTTGGAGCATCGACTCGTTCGATCAATGGGGAGTGGAGCTCGGCAAAGTCCTCGCACAGCGCATCGTGCCTGAGTTAGAGAGCGATTCCGCGCTGAAGCACGACAGCTCGACCAATGCGCTGATCGCCAGGTATCGGGCCAGTCGCGCAAAGAGCGGGTAAGCTCCGATCAGGGTTCGAGTACGCAGCTTTCAATCTCGTCGTGCGAGGCGTCGGTGTCCTTCGGATTCAAATGAGGATGCCCGTCCATAACGCCCCATCCGAAATCCTCTTTGATATAGTAATTCCGCGGCTCCGCAAGGATTTCCACCTCGTCGCCACTTTCACTGCCGGCAACGCCGCACGTGACCTTTCCGGCCGGAACTATGAAAGCGTGATAACCACCCGGGCCGATGTTCGCGCTCTCGCCGCCGCAGATGACAGCGGGCCGGAGTAGCGAACTCGCGTAGCTATAGGGCCGATATACATATATCACCGCGCGATTCGGCGGGAACTGTACTTTCTCGAACGGCTGGCCCCGCACCGCGCATCCCGATGCGAATAGCATCGCGCAACAAAGTACCCGCACAATGGCTGTGCAGAGTTTCATCGATTTAACGAAGGGCCGGCCGCGCGAGTCGATTCGGCTATCGCGTCATTAAGACGATCGGTGTCGTTTGCGAGCTGCGCGTCGATCTTTGCGCGCACGGCGTCACGCGCCTGATGTTCCAGCTCCGCATGCGTCGGCTCGGCGTACAGAGTATAGGTTCGTGAAACGCGTGCCTTGGCGGTGTAGCTGCCGATCACCTTGTCCCCGTTGTAGATCGACAAAGTGGCGAACGCCGTGACGTAGTACTCGCCCAGCGGAGTGCTGAAATAGGTCGAAGGCGCGAGCGCCGTCATCCACAGCGCAGTGTGCCGCTCATTGTGCGTCAGCTCTTCGCGATACGAAAAACGGATTGGCGAGGCCTCGGTCAGCGACAGCGCGACCGACGGTGGAATCTCGTCCGGGTCGCCTTCGACCAATCGTCCTTTGAACGGCAGCGCCTGAGCGGGCGGCATTTGGGGCGGCGCCTCGGCGACAGTAGCTTGTTGCGCCGCACACCCAGCCACGAAAACTGTCAGTGCGAATCCGGCGATCGCAAGAGCCAACCTTTTCAAATAGTCACTGGGCGTGAGGTTGGATGAACTGGCTATTTGTCGCTCCACGCGAGCCGCTCTGCGCGAAATGGATCGTCCTCGACCCGGCACGAATCATCGAAAATCATCGTCGCGCGGCGTTCGGCCGAGTAGTGGGGCCATTGCGGCAGTCCGGCATGATTCGGACTTCCCGTACGCGCGAACGTGAGCCACGCTTTGCTCATCTTTTCGCCGAGCGCGAACCGAGTCGGCGCGTTGCCCGCGAGGTTCGGCGTATGCAGAGTGTCGAAGACGAATGGAATCTCCAGCGCGTGCGGCGATTTGAGCTTGCCTTCGAGCACCGGAGTTTCCCAGGTGAACAAATAGACGAATACCGGCGCCGCGTTCTGCGCGACCTTGCGATCCGCGATGACCAGCGACGGAATGCGCATCGCCTGGTCGGTCGCGATCGCGAGGACGATATCGCGCGGCGAATCCGACGGCCGCGCTTTTCTGTACGACGCGATAATCGAGTCGGCCTGGGCGTCTCCCACGAACATCGCGACGCGCGAGCGCATCGCCGCATCGTCCATCCCGTCGAGCCACGGCGCTAATCCGAAGAACAGCGTCATCTCGTCCTTGTTGGTCCCGATCAGCAGTGGAATTCGCGCGGAAATTTCCGGCGCCGCGGGCGCGAACGGACCGCGGGGCAGATGCGTTCCGTCCACGACCGGATTGAATCCGACCCGGCGCCGATTTGCGAACGACATCATGCTGACTTTCTTGAGCACCGCGGCCTGCGCCTTGCCGATCCGTTCGGCGGGAATCGTGCGCAGTTCTCCCGCCTGCGCGGCCGAGAGTCCGAGTTCGGCCAGAAGCTGGCGCGCGGTTTCGCTCGCGTCCTCGCGGCTCGCCATTTCGACCGCCGGCCCGCTTTGAATGATTGCCTTGTGAAACAATCCGTGCGCCGCCGGCATCGCCATCAGCACGCTGACTTTTGCGCCGCCGCCCGACTCGCCGAAGATAGTGACGTTGCCGGAATCGCCGCCGAAGCTCGCGATATTGTCGCGCACCCACTCAAGTGCCGCGACGATATCGAGCATCCCGGCGCTTCCCGCTGAATCGAATTCCGCTCCGGCAATGTCGGCCAGATGCAGATAGCCAAACGCGCCCAGGCGATGATTGATCGTCACCACTACGACGTCGCCCTTGCGCGCGAGATTGGCGCCGTCGTACCACGGCGACGATCCGGAGCCTGCGATAAACGCGCCGCCGTGGCACCAGAACATCACGGGGCGTTTGCGGCCGTCGGCGAGCGCCGGAGACCATACGTTGAGGACCAGGCAATCTTCGCTGATTGGCTGCGGCTCGACGCCGGCGAAAAGCTTCATCAGCGCGGGCGGCAGCGCGAACGCGTTGTCATCCTGCATCGCGCGCGAACCGAATTGCAGCGCGTCGCGCACCCCCGTCCACGGTTGCGGTTTCAGCGGAGGCTTGAACCGATTCGCGCCAACTGGCGGCGCGGCGTACGGAATTCCCTTGAAGACATTGACGCCCTGATCGATCGTCCCGCGGATTTGTCCAGCGGTCGTCTCAGCAACCACATGCTCAGCCATGGATGCCTCTCCTGCGTAAGGTTTGCGCAATCAGCATAGCGAATCTCGCGGCGCGATCGCGAGGCGGATTCGCGCAAGGCGCCGCTTTAGCCGCCCGCGGCCTTCAGGCGCTCGCGCGCGAGCGAGAAGATGTGCCAGTTGCCGGTGGTCCAGGTGAGCGTCAGCTTGCACGCGCTGATCTTCCATCCGGCGGCGGTACGGATGAACCGGTTCGTGTAGTACCCGCCCATCGTTTGCGTGCTGGCGCCCTTATCGTTGGGAAGATAGTGCTGCGCCTGCACGTATGCGACGCACAGTGCGCGGTCGCCTTCGACGGTGATTACATGATTGGTGATCATGTGCTGCGTCGCGGTGAGTCCGCTTACGGTGCGGCGCGCCGATTCGGTCCACCTTTCGGCGCTCACGGTGCGCGGAGCTCCGCCGAACAGCGGGGTGAAGTCCACCTCGATTTCATCGGCGAAGCATGAGCGGAACGCGATCCAATCGCGAAAATCCAGGCCGGTTCCGTAGCGCAACTGGACGTCGCTGATCTCGGCGCGATCGAGCAGCAATTTGAGTCGTGCGTCTTCCATCGTGATGCGCCTCCGTTCGCGCTAGCCGCGGGTGTCGGTGAGTCCGAGCGCGGCGCGCAGTTTGGGTTTCAGCAGATGCACCAGCTCGGCTTCCCAGCAGATGTAGTTGTCCGGAACGCCGAGGACCACGACTTTGTCCGCGTGCGCGGCGCCGAAGCGCTCCAAAATGAAGCGGCGATGCGCGTCTTCCATCACGCAGATCAGGTCGGACTCTTCGACCAGCTCCGCCGTAAGCGGATTCTTTGCCCACGGTTCGGTGCCGGCCGAGCTAACCCACATTGGCGCGCACATCTCCGCGACCAGCATCGCGGCGGTGGGGCTGCGATCTTTATTGCCCGTACAGATCATCAGAACTCTTTTCATGACAACTGAAATCCTAGCAGATGACGCGCTCGCCGATCGATTGGAGGGCGCCGCGCTATGCACCCTCACCCGCGCGTCACGGCGATTGCTAAAAGGGAGTAATCGCCACACCGCCCTCTCTCGAAGGAGGCTGTCGATAAACGAAGAGCTCACCGGTCATCCTGAGAGTTTGTGAAATTATTCAGACCGCTGCGGCCGCCCCTCCGCTAAGAGTTTGTGATCTTTTGGGCCTGCCGCCCTTTCCGTCATCCTGAGCGGCGGCCGTTTCGGCCGGAGTCGAAGGATCCCGAGCGTTCGTGCACACAATCGCGACTTCTCCTCAAGCCTTCCCGTTACCTGCGTGCCGACGCACTGCTCGCACCGGCGAATCCGGAATCGGAACGCCAAGAGGATGCAGGCCATTCCCAAGCGCGGAGTAGGCAATCGTGTTGGCGTGCATGGTCGTCCGGGATCCTTCGACTCCGGCCAAAACGGCCGCCGCTCAGGATGACGGAAAGGGCGGCAGGCTCAGAAAAATCAGAACCCCTGAGCGGAGCCGAAGGAAATCCCGCCCGTGGCATTCGCACACTCTAAGGACGGTCGC
>JBOHWH010000040.1:0-4703 GCA_050736695.1 Binataceae bacterium (SeqCode)
GAGAGTGAAGGGCGGCCGGAAAAACTGGGATGAACATGAAACCACAACCACCAACGACACGCCCCGGGAGGGGCGAAATAACCGACGGTCTCTACTTTTGAATGGCGGGAAATTGGGGGGCAGGCCAGGAGATGTCGAGGCCAGCTTTCTCGCCGAGGTCAATTTCGCCATATTGGCGAATGGTGAAGCGCCCTTTACTGTCTATGAGACCTTTACCGGCACCGTCGCTGGTCGCGGCGCAGGCTCCTTTACGGTCTTCGAGGTCGACAGTGTTGCACCCAACGGCCACGTAACCGGCAATTGGCGCATCGTGAAAGGCAGCGCGACCGGGGGCCTCGTCGGTATGACCGGCGGTGGCAAAGCAATAGGCACTTACGATTCCACCACCGGACTTGTCACTGGCGTCCTGTCGGGAGTGCTGCACTTCAGCAAATAGCAAGGAGAAGTCATAACCTTCGCCCATGCGCTCGACGCTCGAATCGATCGAAGGAGCGATGAAATGGGGGCCACTCTGAAGTCAGTTGGATCTCTTGGTAAAAGTTGGTGCGTGCAATCGTCCTTGAGTCCGAAAGCAACGAGAAGTTGCAAGGAGGTGGCGAGGCCAGTCATGAGGACAAGTCGACTCGTGTTTGTGCTACTGACCGTAGCGAGTGTCGGATGCGCATCAAGCCAAACTGCTTTGCAACAGAAGTGTTCGGCGGGCGATCAAGCCGCGTGCAATGAGGTTGCACGCGCCGCTCAGCAGAGCCAGGTCTCCGTTTCTCCGTCACGCAGCGAGACCCAACGAGACCTGAGCATGCCCACGCCAAACATAGCTCCAATGGTGCAAATGCCTTAGTTCTAGCGTTCTGTCAAAAGTGCTGCACTTCAGCAAATAGACATCGAGGGCATAATCATGTTCGCCGGCGCGCGGGACAATGCTTGAATCATCGGGCCAAACGGCTATACACAGTTTAGTCTATGCCCTCCCGCATCACCGCTGCCGGCGAACTTCTCGGCATCGCCCGCCACTCCAGGCCGCGCGATCCGATGGACACACCCAACGAAGTGATCATCACCGTCGAGTCCGGCGTCGACGGCGACTGCCATGGATCCGTTCCCGATCGCCAGGTCACTGTCGTCAGCGCCGATGCGTGGCGTGAGGCATGCCGTGATCTCGGAATGGAAGTGCCATGGACTATGCGCCGGGCCAATCTCGTTCTGGGCGGGATCGATCTCCACGACACCGAAGGATCAATCCTCGCAATCGGCGATGTCGTCTTGCAAATCACCGGCGAGAATCCACCTTGTCGTGTGATGGATATTCATCAGCAGGGTCTACGTAACGCGCTCGAGCCCGATTGGCGCGCTGGAGTCAGTTGCCGCGTGCTCTCGGGAGGCAGAGTTAGAATTGGTGAGACCGTTCACCTCCGCCATCCCTCGACATAACCCTCAGCCAGATTCTTCATGGCCGCGTAACGTCGAGCGGGCCGTACTCGTTTGCGACGCGCGATCCATCGCCAACGACGCACTCTCGCAAGCACGACGTTTTACTAAGCTGGTCAACGACGGCGTTTCGCACGACGCCTGCAAAAACTTGCTGGTCGATTGCGGCGAGTCTGGAATGTATTTCGGTAGTACGCCCGAGGCAATCGAGGTCGCCCCGGTTCAGCCGATGCAACATTCGCCCGCTAGCTGTAAGTCTGCGGGCGATCTACATTCTGGACGATGTCGGCGGGACAAACCCAATCGCGATCCGACGTTTTCGTCGGGCGCGAGCGCGAGATGGCGGAATTGCGCTCTGGGCTCGACTCCGCGATCGCCGGGCGAGGGCGTCTGTTTCTGATATCCGGCGAACCGGGCATCGGCAAGTCGCGGCTTGCCGAAGAAGTCTCCACTGAGGCTGCGCAGCGCGCAATGCACGTTCTGTGGGGGAGATGCTGGGAGGGCGGCGGCGCTCCCGTTTACTGGCCGATCATCCAGGTACTTCGCGGGTGCGCGGAGCGTCCCGATTTCGCTCAGGCAGTGGAGGCCCTCGGCGGCGCGATTGGGTACGTGGCCGCGCTGGTACCCGAAATCATGCCGCGAGTGCCCAGCCATGAGGAACGAACGGCTGCCGACCGTATCGATTCCGAGCAGGCGCGCTTTCGGCTGTTCGATGCGGTTGCGCGGCTGCTCAAGAGTCTCGCAGCGAGCCAACCACTGCTTCTTGTAATCGACGACCTCCACGATGCCGATATCGCGGCCTTGCAGATGCTGACCTTCGTGGCGCGAGCTTTGAAGGACACTCCTGTTCTGCTGGTTGGGACCCATCGGGAGGAGCGGTCGTCTGAGTTTCGGTCGCAGATGGCGGAACTGGCGCGGGAAGGCCATCAACTGCGGATAGGCGGATTGTCCCTTGCCGATATCGCAGAACTGGTGAGTATTCGTACCGGCATCGGACCGACTGAGCAGCTCATCGCGGCGCTACATGAGACCACTGAAGGGAATCCGCTATTCCTGGGCGGGGTGGTGCAGATGCTCGCAAGTGAGGGGAACCTGGAGCACCAGGAACGGCTGACCGCTGCGGATCTGAAACTACCGCCCACCGTGCGGGCAGCGATCGGTTCGCGATTGAGCAATTTGTCGCAAGATGCCAACACGGCGCTGCGCGTAGCGGCCGTAATTGGTATCGAGTTCGAGATGGCGCCCCTCCAGCTTGTCGTCGGTGCGAGTGCGGAAGAGCTGCTGGCAAGCCTCGATGAAGCGGTGGTGCTGGGTATCATCCAAGGCGTTGCCGCCACTCTTGCGGCTTTCCGCTTCATTCACCCGCTGTTTCGCTCGGTGACCTACGACGCCATCGGAGGTGCCGAGCGCGCTCGGCTGCATAAGCAGATCGGCGAAGCACTCGAAGCCCTATATTGTGGCGACGGTCAATCTGCGCATCTTGCGCAGATCGCGAATCACTTCCGGCTTGCGGCTCCGTGGAGTAGTGCAGACAGAGCCATCACCTATGCGATCCGCGCGGCCGGCGCCGCCCGTGCAGTATTCGCCCAGACGGATGCAGCAAACCTGTTGCGCGATGCGCTGTCCTTATGCGAGGGCCAGCCCGAACGCAGGGCGGATGTGCTTGAACGGCTCGGCGAGGTCACATGCTTCTTTGTGAACCGTGAAGAAGGTATCGGATACCTCGAAAGGGCGTTGAGTCTATACAGAGAACTAGGAAACGAAAAGAAGGTCGCGGAGCTGAACACCGGCTTGGGTCTTGCCTTCGCTCCCTTCTCCTCTTCGATGAATATACCGCGGGCTCTGGCACACTTCCGCCAGGCTCAATCCTGGCGAGAGAACGGGACTGACCGCGATCTTGAGTGGCTCGATCGAGGTTTGTCCATTGCCCTGTTTGAGGCGCTTAGAATCGACGAAGCTATCGCCGCCTCAGATCGTGCAATGATAGCTTCCGAGCGGAGCTCCGACCCGGAATGGGCCCCTCGCGCAGCGTTTTATGCCCAGCTCCTTATGGTCAAGGGAAGACACCGTGAGGCTGTTGGCCTTCTCGACCGAATTTCCGGTGTCGCAAAACTGACGGCGAATCCGGAAGTTTTTCGATCTGCCATGTGGTCTGCCGGCTGGTATCGGATGCTGATGCGCGATCCCATCGAGGCGAGGCGGTTATTCAACGTCGGGATGGAGAATCCCCTACTCTCGCCACAGCAACGCGCGGCTCACTTTGAGTTTCTCGCGCTTACTGAGCTCTTGGCCGGGGATCTTTCGCGGGCAAAAGCGCTCGTTGCCGAGAATGCGGTGACTCCAGCTTTTCGAAGTCGAATCGCGCAGCGGGCAGGAGACTGGGAGGGTGCTAAAGAACTAGCACTGGAGCAGCTAGAATGGTCCCGTAGGGCGGGTAGCCGCTGGAACGAAGAGGATACTCTTTCGCATTTGTCTGTGCTTATGCGCCTCATCGGGGACTTCGAACAGGCCGCTGAACTCCTTCAGAAATCTCTGCGCCTCTATCACACGACCGACCTTTTCTGGGAGATGCGCAATCGACCGGAAGCAGCTCTGCTCGCAATCGATACAGGTCACCCTGAGGATGCGACGCGGCATCTCGAGGTGTGCCGCGAGATCATGGCACAGGGCGAAGAGTGGCTGGGTCTGGCAGGGCTTGTCGCACGCGCGGAAGGTATGTTGGCGGCGGCAGAAGGCCGCGACGCCACCCACAAATTCGAAAACGCAATTGCGATCTTCCGGCGGTACGGCCTTCGATTCGATGAGGCCGACACCCTGTACTATTGGGGACTCGCGGTAAATTTAGCTGACGAATACTCGCGCGCAAATGACAAGTTTGACGCTGCGATCGAGATCTATCGGCGGCATGGTGCCGGGCAACGTTGGATCGATCGAGTCGAAGCGGCGCGGCACTCGTTGGCCGCTGCTCAGGAATCTGCGGAACCGTCGGTTAGCCCGCCTCACGCTGCAGTCTTCAGGCAGGAGGGCGAGTATTGGACGATCTCATACCAGGGTACGTCCGCCAGGCTCCGCGACCGCGGTGGCATGCGATTCATCGCCCTGGTGTTGGATCGTCCGGGAGAGCCGATCTCAGCTGTGGAAATGTTCGGGACTCACGGCGCGAACGCCGGCACCGGTGAGCAGGCGACTGGATTGCGCAAGACCTTTGAGCTCGGCGATGCCGGCGAACAAGTCGACGCGCGCGCATTAGAAGAGTACCGGCGCCGCATCGCGGAACT
>JBOHWH010000041.1:0-25231 GCA_050736695.1 Binataceae bacterium (SeqCode)
GCGCTCGTCCGGCGATCTCGCGATGATTGTGAGCAGCCGCGGCCGGCTCGCTGCCCGCGGCTGCTCCACCCGGATCACTTCACATCGACTTCCATGCGCATCCAGGGATGGATGCAGCATTGGAACAGATGTTTTCCCTTCGACAGACCGGGGATAACGAACTGACCGCCTTGAAGAATTCGGGTCCTGGCCACCGCGACGTTGGCGAAGCCGCCGTTGCACTCGGGAATAACGCTGGTCGCGCTGCCCGGGTTGAGCAGCGGCAGGAATCCGTTGCCGAATGCTTTCACCTCGGTAAAGGTGTGCGGCTCGCCGCCTTCGTCGACTACGATAAGGCCGGTCCCCTGTTTGATCGTCAACTTGTCGGGTTCGAAGTCCCAGCCGGGATCGGGAGTTCCAGCCTCCGCCCCCGCAAGCAGATCGTCAAGCGTGGTGAAGTACCCGAGTGTGACATTCTTGCAGAAGTCAGCGCCCAGCGCGGCGTTGAACGTGGCCGGATCGCATTCGTCCAACATCACTATTTGAGCGGTTGGCGGGTTTGGTTGCGCGAGTGCGTTCGTCGCTCCCGCCAAGGTCAGACTCCCTGCGAGCAGAATCAGTGCCCCTACTTTGTACATAACTACTTCCTCCTGTTGAAGCGGATCATTCCTTTTCGTTGCTCATAGCGACGATCCATCGTCGTGATACAACTTTCGCCTCGATCGAACCGAGCAACAATGGAGGACGGCTGTCGGTTTCCTGTAGCTTTCCTGTCGGGCAGCCGGACTATTGATACGACTGTCGTATAGCTAGGATTGGCAGGCCGGAGGAGAGTCTGGATTGCCCGAGGATATTCGCCAATTTGCGGAGTTTGAGCTCGATCGGAGCGCATACCAGCTCCGCCGCAACGAGCGTCCACTGCGGCTCGAACGCATCCCGCTTGACCTGCTTTTCCTGCTGATCGATCGGCGCGGCGAGTTGGTAACGCGCGAGGAAATCTTCGACCGTATCTGGGGCAAGAACCTTTTTCTCGATACCGACAACGCCATCAACACTGCCGTGCGCAAGATTCGCCGCGCGTTGGGTGACGACCCCGACGCGCCGCGATTCGTAGAGACCGTGCCGGCCAGGGGCTATCGATTCGTCGCAGAGATTCGCGAACCGAAGACCAGAAAAGCGGAGCAATTTCGAGCTCGGCTAACGGGTGTGATGGTGGGACGCGAACGCGAGTTGGCCGCGTTGCTGGGCGGACTCGATGATGCAGCTTCCGGGCACGGGCGCCTGTTCCTGATTTCCGGCGAACCCGGCGTTGGCAAGACACGGCTGGCGAATGAGGTCGCGCGGGTGGCGGACGCAAAGCGGATGGCGCTGCTGGTTGGGCATTGTTCCGAGCACGACGAAGCCGTGCCCTATCTGCCGTTTGTGGAAATCCTGGAGAACTTCGGCGATCGCGCATCGAACCCTGACCGCCTCCGCACCGCCCTGGGAGATCAGGCCCCGGAGTTGGCGCGCTTGCTGCCCAAACTCAGGAACATTTTTCCGGAGCTTCCGCCTCCGCTTGAGCTGCCGCCGGCTCAGGCGCGGCGCCAGTTGTTTAATTGCTTTTTCGAGTTCGCCGCCCGTATCGCTTCAGAACAACCAACGCTGATGATCCTCGATGATCTTCACTGGGCCGACGATTCGACGTTGTCGCTGCTCGGGCACCTGACGCAGCGGCTTTCCGATCTGCCTCTGATGGTGATCAGCACCTACCGCGACGCTGAGTTCAATGTCACTGGCGTCCTAGCGAAGACGCTGGAAGACTTACTCCGCGGGCGGCTTGCGACGAGCGTGAGGCTCAATGGCCTGCCACGCGATGAAGTGGCCGCGATGCTGGAAAGCTTGAGCGGAAAATCGCCGCCTGCCGCTGTTGTTGGCGGGATCTTCGCCGAGACGGAAGGCAATCCTTTCTTCGTCGAGGAGCTGTTCCGTCATCTCGAAGAGGAAAATCGACTGTACGATTCTTCCGGCCAGTTTCGCTCCGAACTCAAGTTCAATGAGCTGGAGGTGCCGCAGAACGTGCGGCTGGTCGTGACACGGCGACTGGCGCAGCTCAGCGATCTGACCCAGAAGATTCTCGCGACGGCAGCGGTGATCGGGCGCTTCTTCAGTTTTGAAATTCTTCAGGCCTCGAGCGGAGCGGACGCGGACTCGCTTCTAGAATGCATAGATGAAGCGGAACAGGCTGGCTTGGTCTTCTCGATCGCGGAGAGTCCCAACGCCCGGTTTGAGTTCTCCCACGAGCTTATTCGCCAGGCGGTGCTCGGTGGTTTGTCGGCGGCGCGGCGCCAGAGGCTTCATCTCGAACTCGCCTCCGCGATCGAAAAAACTTATTCCGCCACGTTGGAATCGATTTATGCGGGGAATCTGGACGACCACGTCGCCGACCTGGCGCACCACTTCGCGCGCGGCGGGAATCCGGGTGCGGCGGTGAAATATTGCTTGCGTGCGGTCCGGCAGTTCGCGGACCTCGGGTCCAATTCCGAAGCGCTTGCGCAGTTTGAGAACGGGTTCGAACAGCTGCAGAAGCTCCCCGATGACGACAGGCGCGCCGAACTGGAGTTGGATCTCAGGAACGCAAGTTTTGGTGCACTGGGTGATCGCAAGGGCTACGCGTCGCATGAAGCCGAGGAGTCGTATACTCGCGCAATGGAACTTTGCCGGCGGCGCGGCATCAACTGGGAAAAGACCTGGTTGGCACTCTACGCATTTTTTTTCTTTCAGCAACTCCGTCCCGACGCACGCAAAGCGGAAGCGATCGCGGTCGACCTGGTTGCGCGAGCCGGGGAAAACGGGAGCATCGGACATCTTGCGGAAGCGGAAAACTGGTTGGCCTACACCAAGATGGTCTCGGGTGATTTTGAGCTCGCCGCCCTTGGTTTTGACCAGGCGTGGGCGCGTATAGAATCTATAGGCGAAGTGGCAACGGATCTGACCCAGCAGCGCGCGGGTCAAATCGCCCAAACCCAGGCACTAATCAAGCGGCTGGGGACTCAACAAAACAACCGCATCCTGTCGGGATGGAATCTGTGGTTCCTGGGGTACCCGGATCGTGCGCAAGAGAAAATGAGAATCGCGACCGCCATCGCAGAGTCCGGGACCAAGACTATCCTGGCGGACATACACGGATTCGCCAGCTACATTTGCGAGCTTCGCCGCGAACCTGAGCAGATGAGAGCGAGGGCAGAAGCGAGACGGGTAATCGCGATCGAATCGGGCTACTTCTCGGGTCGCGCCCTAAGCGAAATTTATCTCGGGTGGGCCGATGCGATGGCGGGCGATCTCGATGGCGGCATCGCGCGAATGAAACAACATATTCTGGAGCTTAAGGCTGCCGGCTCCGAGTATATGAGCGACCGTGGTGTCGCGTTTATCGCCAGCGCACTCGGCCAGATGAGGCGGTTCGATGAGGGTCTTCGCATGATCGATGAGTCGTTTCAATTCGTCGAGAGAACCGGTCAGCAGTTCTACGAGGCGGAGCTGCGTCGGCTGAAAGGCGAACTGGTGCTGGCCCAGAGCGCATCGAATGTTGCGCAAGCGGGGAAATCTTTCCGGATGGCGATCGAGGTCGCGCGCAAGCAGCACGCAAAATCCTGGGAGCTGCGCGCTACGACCAGCCTCGCTCGATTGCTCACCAAACAGCGCAAGCGCGACAAGGCGCGCGTGATGCTCGCGGATATCTACGGCTGGTTCACCGAAGGCTTCAACACCGCCGACCTGAAGGACGCCAAGACCTTGCTGGACCAACTCGGCGGATGAGCGAGTCAGATGCCAACTGCTCTCAGGCCGAAATTGCCCTGATCAAGGGGAAAATGCGGGGAATTTACGCGCCTCATCGCAATTAGCCACGGATGCCGATAGAGAAGCGATTCGGGCAGCCTCGGTCTGGGCTGCTCGATCTCGTAGCGATGCGGAACTAAGATACGGACGCAATTGCGGCCTCTGCGCTTGATGACAGCAGAAAAGCCCGTATCGTGATGGAAGAATCCCCATCAGAAGTGTCGCCGACCCGCGTCTTTGGCAGCGCTTTGCGCCGCGCTGCCCTTCCGCTGGCAGCGCTCGCTGCCTGCGTGCTAGCGCTCCTGCTTTTGCGCGGACCATCGCGCAAGCTCGACTATCACGCAATTGTCGCGGTGTTGCGCGCGATGCCGCCCGACCTCATCTGGCCGTCCGTCTTGCTGACCGCTCTGAGCTATCTGGCGCTCGTCGGACGCGATCGCTGTGCGTGGGCTTATGTCGGCATCGAGGTTCCCCGATCGGCGCTTTTGCTGGGATCTTTTTGCGCTTCGGCGCTCGGCAATGCTGTCGGTTTCGGCGCGCTCTCCGGACATGCCGTCCGCGACCGAATCTACAGCTCCGTCGATGTCCGGCCGGAAAAAGTCGCGCGTTTCACGCTCTTCGCTGACATCGGATTCGGCTTTGGCTTCTTCGCGTTTGCGGCGTTGTGCGCGATCTGCGCCGGACACACGCTGGGCCGCATCCTGCCCCTTCGGATGACGACAATCCACGCCACGGGCGCAGTAGCCCTGCTTGCGATCGCCGCGTTGCTAGCCAGGATCAGGATGCGTGCTCCCCTCGAGATCGGGCGCCTGTCGCTCGCGATGCCGACACTTGGTGTTGCATCGCTCGAGCTCCTGCTGACGATCGTCGATGTTGGCGCAGCGTCCGCGGTCTTGTGGATCTTGCTACCATCTGGACGAATCGGGTTTTTCAGTTTTTCGGTAATTTTTTCCGCCGCGATGGCGCTCGGTGTCATCAGCCGAATTCCGGCAGGGCTTGGCGCCTTCGAGGCGGTGATCTTTCTGGCTCTTGGAGACGTCGCGCCGCCGGACGAGGTTGCGGCGGCTTTGTTGATCTACCGCGGCGTGTACTTCGCGCTGCCGCTGCTGCTCGCCGCGGCCTCGTTGGCATTTTTCGAATTGCGGCTTCCGTCGCGCGGTCCGGCGGCGACGGCCGGTGAGCGTGTCCTGGCGCAAGCGAGGTTTCTCGCGCCAAGTTTCCTCAGCGTGGTTACGTTCTCAGTCGGTGTCATGCTGGTCATCTCCGGCGCGACACCGGTGGTGGACTGGCGGCTCGCCGCGCTACAGCGGATCTTGCCGCTTTGGGCCGTCGAGATATCCCACCTGATCGCAACCCTTGCGGGCGTGTTTCTGCTGTTCGTGGCGCGCGGCCTGTACCATCGTCTCGACGGCGCGTGGTGGCTGGCGCTGATTATAGCGCTGGCCAATGTCGTATTCTCCCTCGCCAAGGGGCTGGCATTCGGCGAGACGACCGCGATGATCTTCCTGATCTTCCTGCTACTCGCAACGCGCCGCCAGTTCACTCGTCCGGCGGCGTTCCTGGGCGAGCCATTCACTGCGGGCTGGATCGCGGCGATCACCGTGGTCATCATGGCGGCGATCGGAATTCTGTTCTTTGCCTTTCGCGACGTGGGGTATCATCGCGAGATCTGGTGGCAGGTTGAGTTCGACGCCCAAGCGTCGAGAGCATTGCGAGCGCTCCTCGCAGCTTCGGTTTTGGCGCTTGGCATCTCGCTGTGGCAATTGTTGCGCGGCGCGCCCGGTCGCGTGAAACCTCCCTCGCCGGAGCAGTTGTCGAAAGCGGCCCGCATTATCCAGGAGCAGGATCGCAGCGCGGCGATGCTTGCGCTCATGGGCGACAAGAGCTTGTTATTTTCCAGTTCCGGAAAGTCGTTTCTGATGTATGCGAAGCGGGGCCGGAGCTGGGTTGCCCTGCTCGATCCTATTGGGCCGCAGCGAGAATGGCTCGAACTGGTGTGGCAGTTCGTGGAACTTGCCGCTACCCACGACGGGCGCGCCGCGATTTATCAAATTCGGCCCGAGAGTCTCCCCATTTATCTCGACGCCGGCCTCAGAGTTATCAAGGTTGGCGAAGAGGCTTGCATCTACCTCGAACAGTTCACTCTCATGGGTCCCGAGCGCTACGGGCTGCGCCAGGCGATCAAGCGCGCCGAACGCGACGGCCTGACTTTCGAGTTGTTCTCGCCGGGCCAGCTCTGCGCGCCTTACGCCGTGCTCGAGCGGATCTCGGAGGCCTGGCTCTCCAGTCATCACGCGAGCGAGCGGCGCTTTTCGGTCGCTTCGTTCGAGCCGCATTTC
The DNA here is from genome assembly GCA_050736695.1 of Binataceae bacterium (SeqCode). Taxonomy (GTDB): domain Bacteria; phylum Desulfobacterota; class Binatia; order Binatales; family Binataceae; genus JBARDN01. The sequence goes on from JBOHWH010000041.1 coordinate 6,138, forward strand.
GTCGCCGCGCAATCTGTGATGCTGTCGCTGCAACATGGACGGCCGCTGGCCTTTGTGACTTTTATGACCACGAAGCCGCGGACCGAGGCCACCATCGGGCTGATGCGGTACATCCCCGAAGCGCCACCGTTCACGATGGAGTTCATGCTGACGGAGCTGGCTCTGGATCTGAAGGCGCGGGGATTCGGCATGCTGAGTCTTGGGATGGCTCCGTTGGCGGGACTGGTGCGGACATCGCTTTCGTCGCGGTCGCACCGGCTTGCGGGTCTGTTGTGGGAGCATGGCGGATCAATCTACAACTTCCAGGGCTTGCGCGCCTTCAAAAACAAGTTTCACCCGGTCTGGGAACCGCGCTATCTCGCCGCATCCGGCGCTATAGGTCCGTACATTACTCTCGCCGACGTCGCCGCACTTGCGAGCGGATTCCTGAAAGGATCGCATCAATGAACAAATCGCGGTACGCGGCGGCGATCCTGGCCGCAATGTGCTGCCTAAGTACCTCACCGGCATACGCGGTTGACGGCGGCCGCTACGGACAGGTCAAAGTTGTCGAATCAAGCGGCAGGCCACGCGGTGTCGTGATCTTCTTCACCGGCCGCGGCGGATTCACACAGCACAATGACGCGATCGCACGGGAGCTGGCGAAGGCGGGCGCATTGGTGGCTGAAGTCGATACGGCCGCGTATATCAAACGCCTCGATAAATCCAAGGAAAAGTGCCATCACCTCGTCGGCGACGCGGAATGGCTAAGTCGCGGACTTCAGCGCGAACATCAATTCCCAAAATACTTCACCCCCATCCTTGCTGGTATCGGCGAGGGCGGAACGCTGGCCGAACTGACCCTTAGCCAGGCTCCCGCGGTCACCATCGCCGGCGCCGCGGCGCTCGATCCAAGTGCGACAATCGCAAGCCTGCAACCGATGTGCGCGGAAGCATCAAAAGCCGCCCGTTCGGGCTATCGCTACGGTCCGCCAACAAAGTTGCCCGGCTATTGGATAGTCGGTCTTACCCCCAAGGTTTCCAAAGCGGATCGCAAGTACGTGATAGCGCTGCGGCAGGATGGAGCGCATTTCGAGCTCCACGAGTTCGGCGGAACCACTTCGGCTGCCGACGCCCTGCGCGAGCTCGTCGAACCGCACCTGACAAGGCCTGCGCGAGGCGTCGGCGAGATCTCAAGCTTGCCGCTGGCCATAATGCCGGTGCCGCATTCCTCAGAGTTGATGGCTGTGGTGCTTTCGGGTGATGGCGGCTGGCGCGATCTCGACAAGACCATCGCCGAGAATCTCCAGCAGCACGGCGTGCCCGTCGTGGGCTGGGACAGCCTGCGCTACTTCTGGAGCATGAAGACTCCCGATCAAACCGCGAACGATCTTGCCGCGGTGATCGAGACCTATATGGATAAATGGCACGCGGACAAGGTCGCCTTGATCGGTTATTCGTTTGGCGCTGATGTATTGCCATTCGCCTATAATCGACTGCCCGAATCGTTGCGCTCGCACGTCGCGTTGATCGCACTGCTCGGACTCGCAAAGTCCGCGAATTTCGAGATCTCGGTCTCGGGATGGTTGGGCGCGGCGTCAAGCCCAGGCGCTCGCCCGATCGATCCGGAAGCGGATAAAATCCCGGCGCCGCTACTACAGTGTTTCTATGGTCAAAAAGAGATTGATAGCCTCTGCCCTACGTTAGCCAAGCGCGGCGTCGAAACCATCCGAACCGCGGGTGCGCACCATTTCGATGGCAACTACGTGGCGCTGGCGGACCGAATTCTGGCGGGCTTCAAACGGCGCGCAGGTCCGCTGCCATCGCTAACCGCCGCAGGCAGCGAAACGATCGTGCCTTCGGGTGGATCGACATCTGAAAAACGTGGCCGGGCTCCTTTGCTGGTTGCGACCCTCGTGATCCTCGTCGCACTGGCGCTGCTGATCCTGTGGATGGCCAGCCGCAGCCACGCCAATTAGTTCAGCTCGATCTCGGCGCCATCGGTGGCTGCTTCGGCATCCCAGCTCTCGATCGTCGCTTCGAGCCATGGGCGAGAACCCCTTAGAACCGGCGACGCTCCAAACCGACTCCATATTCAGCGGCTCTGCGCCTGGGATTTCTCCTGCGGTCGAAATGACGGATGGACCGGGTCGCCCAGCTCGGCGCGCAGTTACTTGCGCTCCGAACGCCGGTCGCACTGACGACGCTCGTGCCCCAGCCGCGCCACCGTAAATCGACGAATGCAACCCCGGGAACGCCGGCTTGTGTTGGTCAGCGCAAATCATTAGCTTTCTAACGGGCATTTTCTTATGCAATCGAATGAAGTAGCGACGATTCAGTGCTTCATTAGCTCAATCATTATTTAATTAATCTATTTGGAGTTGAACAGGCTGGACGCGCGGACACATCGTGGATTCGAATCGCTCACCCAGCCGGCGCGGCGTGACCTCGTCAAGCAGCCTTCGGTGAAACGTCTTCGATGAAGCGGGTCTTGGTGCTTCTGTGCTGCGCGACTCTCGTAACCGCAGCCGCGGGTTTCCAGCATCCTGCGCGGGCAGGGTCGGAGCCACGCGCGCTGATCACGCGGGAGATCGACGACGCCGCTGTGGTCACAGCCGCCGGTAACACGCGTCCGGAAGCGACTGCGGCAAATGATCGCGGTCCGGTTGCCGCCGATTTCCCGATGGACGATATGCTGCTCCAGTTGCGGCGATCTCCCGAACGGGAACGGGCGTTCGAGAAATTTCTTGATGAACTCGAAAATCCGGGGTCATCGAGCTACCACCACTGGCTGACGGCGGATCAAATCGGGCAGAGATATGGGCTTGCCGCGCAAGACCTTGCCACGATCACGACATGGCTCAAATCTCACGGCTTCACCGTCAATAAAGTTTATGCAAATAGGACGGTCATCGATTTCTCGGGAACGGCGGCCGATGTGGGCGAGGCATTTCATACCGAGATTCACAATCTCGATGTGAATGGACAAATGCATGTCGCCAACATGAGCGATGCACAGATTCCGGCCGCGCTGGCGCCCGCTGTGGTCGGCGTCGTCTCGCTCAACGACTTCAGGCCGCGCACGATGAACAAGCCGCGCACCGCGTACACTTTCGCTGGCTGCGGATATCTCACCGGCAGCGGCTCCAATTGCTACGCGATGGTGCCGGCGGACCTGGCCACCATCTACGACTTTAACCCGCTGTTTGCCGGGGGTTATTCCGGTCAGGGACAGACTATTGTGCTTATCGAGGACACCGACCTTTTCGCGACCTCTGATTGGACCACCTTTCGTAGCGTGTTCGGGCTCACAAGCGCCTACCCGCAGGGCTCGTTGAGCCAGGTTAATCCCGGCGGCTGCACCGACCCAGGAGTCAATGGTGACGACGGAGAAGCGGCCATCGACGTGGAATGGTCGAGCGCCGCCGCTCCCAGCGCGGCGATTGAACTAGCCTCGTGCGCCGACACCACCGCCACCTTCGGCGGCTTCATCGCGTTGGAGAACCTGCTCGACGGCTCAGCAACGCCACCAGCGATCGTGAGCATCAGTTATGGCGAGTCTGAACCGGAGCTCGGCGCGACGGAAAACGCATACATTAATTCGCTATATCAGCGGGCGGTTGCCGCGGGCGTGTCGGTGTTCGTCTCTTCGGGCGATGAGGGCGCGGCCAGCTCCGACGCCAACGCGACCAAGGCAACCCACGGCATCGCCGTCAGTGGATTCACCTCGACGCCGTATGACGTGTCGGTGGGCGGCACCGATTTTGGCGATACTTACGCGGGGATTAACAGCACCTACTGGAGCGGCTCGAACGACGCCTACGAGGGCTCGGCGCTTTCCTACATTCCCGAAATACCCTGGAACGATTCATGTGCCAGCGGGCCGATCGACAGCTTTCTCGGTTATAGCGCCGCCTACGGCTCGAACGGCTTCTGCAACAGCTCGCTCGGCACAAAGGATTTCCTGACTACCGCCTCAGGCAGCGGCGGTCCGAGCGGCTGCGCCAGAGGAACGCCATCGAACAGTGGCATTGTCAGCGGAAGCTGTGCCGGATATCTCAAGCCGGGCTGGCAATCGGTGCTCGGCAATCCCAACGATGGCGTGCGCGACATCCCCGACGTGTCGTTGTTCGCCGCCAACGGAATCTGGAATCATTACTACGTGGTCTGCTATTCAGACACGAGGCGTGGCGGAGTTTCGTGCTCGGGGGCACCCGATACGTGGGCAGGATACGGCGGGACGTCAGTCTCCGCGCCGATCATGGCCGCGATTCAGGCCCTCGCGAACCAGAGGAGCGGGCAGCGTCAAGGTAATCCGAATCCCGTTTACTACTCGCTGGCCGCTGCGGAGTACGGCGCGGGCGGATCGGCGCTATGCAACTCGACACATGGCAATGCGGCCGGCGGTTCGTGCATTTTCTACGATGTGACCCTGGGCGACATGGATGTGCCCTGCAAGGGTACGAATAACTGCTACACGCCGTCAGGCACCTATGGTGTGCTCTCGACCTCGAACTCGGGATTCGAACCCGCCTATCCCGCCACGGCCGGCTGGGACTTCGCGACAGGAATCGGCACGGTAAACGCGAATAACCTTGTGATGGCTTTCAGCGTTGCCTCTCCGACACCAACACCGACTGCGACCGCAACCGCAACTCCCACACCGACTGCTTCCGCAACCACGACGGCAACCCCCACCTCAACTGCCACGCCGACCGCGACCTCCTCGCCGACTAGGACCGCAACCCCCACGCCGACCGTGACTCGGACGGCGACCGCCACCGCGACGCCGACTCCGACCGCAACCACAACTGCCACACCGACTGCCTCCGCAACCACGACGGCAACCCCCACCGCAACTGCCACGCCGACTGCGACCTCCTCGCCGACTAGGACCGCAACCCCCACGCCGACCGTGACTCGGACGGCGACCGCTACCGCGACGCCGACTCCGACCGCAACCTCAACTGCCACACCGACTGCCTCTGCAACCACGACGCCGACCCCCACCGCAACTGCCACGCCGACCGCGACATCCTCGCCGACTACGACCCCGACCTCCACGCCGACCGTGACTCGGACGGCGACCGCCACCGCGACGCCGACTTCGACCGCAACCTCAACTGCCACACCGACTGCCTCCGCGACCACGACGGCGACCCCCACCACGACGGCCACGCCGACCGCGACATCCACGCCGACGACGACCCCGACCTCCACGCCGACCGCGACTCAGACGGCGACCGCTACCGCTACGCCGACTTCGACCGCAACCGCAACTGCCACACCGACTGCCTCCGCAACCACGACGGCAACCCCCACCGCGACTGCCACGCCGACCGCGACTCAGACGGCGACCGCTACCGCTACACCGACTCCGACCGGATCGGCCACGCCCATCGCGACTCCGACGCCGGTGTCGGTGGCGCTCAAGTTCGGACCGAAGAAAGTCATATTCCCGAAGGTGTCGGTGGGATCGACGAGCAAACCTCACAAGGTAACCCTGAGTAACCCCGCGAAGAAGGGCGGCCCCTCGATCACACTCACGAACCTCGGCTTCTCAAAGGACTTCGGCTTTTCAGCTTCCGGGACCACCTGCGTCACGGGCATCAGGACTCTCGCGCCTAAACAAAAGTGCACGATCGAAGTCATCTTCAAACCGAGCGGCGTCGCCATCGAGCACGGGACGCTCACCATCCAAGACAACGCGAGGAATCGACCGCAGATGATCCGGCTGCAAGGGAAGGGGAAGTGATGCTGTCCGATCGATCGCGCGCAGTCTGATCCGCTAGCCCCGGCTGGAAGGAGCTCAGATCATAAGGCGAGGGGAAAGTAGTTCGGGGCACAATGCTGTGCGTTCGCCAACATCGGTGTCACACCGGGCTGGCAGGAGCTACCCCTTCAACGCGGCGACGCGGATCATCCAAAGGCAGACCGTCAGCCATTTTCCTGGCAGCAACACCGTAACGGTTTACGACCAGCATGAGTTGGAATTCGCCAGACGCAGGATTATCGATCGACATCAATTTTGATGGCCCAATATGTTTGTGAGCAGATCCACGTCTATTGGCTTCACCAGGTGAGTGTCGAAGCCCGCCTCCAAAGATCTGCGGCGATGTTCATCGCTGCTGTAACCGCTCAGCGCCACCACCTTGGTTTGAGGCCCAGTCTGCCGACGGAGCTGTTGGGCAACTTCATAGCCGTCCATATCAGGCATCGCGATATCCACAAACACGACCTCGGGGCTGAACGCGGCCGCTGATCGAAGCCCATCAGGTCCGCTGAGCGCGATTTCGACATCGTGTCCAAAAAGACGCAGGAGCTCCCCGAGAGCGTCGGCGGCATCGCTATTGTCGTCAATTATGAGGATCCGCCGTGGAGCAGAAGGCGTCCTGCTTTCTGAAATGCTCGGCGGCGCATCACTCTTTGGTTCCAACGCCTCGGTGTCGAGCGCGAGAGGCAGGTGTATCGTGAAGGCGCTGCCTTTGCCAGAACCCGCACTGTACACTTCGATCGTACCGAAATGGAGCTCGACCAGATTTTTGACCAACGACAATCCGACTCCGAGACCCCCTGTGCGGCGGGCGTCCGATACATCCCCCCGCGCGAAGAACTCGAATACCTTGGCCAATTGTTCCGGCTGGATGCCAACGCCAGTATCCTGAACCCGCACGATCGCTTCACTTCCGGCTCGATTGCTCGCGGCGTCAGATATCTTCAGCGTCAACTCGATCTGTCCGCCTGGATTGTTATACTTCACGGCGTTGTCCAGAACATTCGCGAAAATCTGCTCGAGTCGGAGCGCATCGCCTTTGATCCAAACTGGCTCCGAGGGCAGGTCAATCGACAGATTCAGATGCGCGGCAGTTATTCCGTTCTGTTCGATCTCGATCGCCTGCGCTACTGCCAAGCGCAAATCTATCGTTTCTCGCCGCAGCTCCAGGTGCCCTCCATTGATGCGAGCCACGTCAAGGATATCCCCCACCAGGTGCTTTAGCTTTCCCACCTGCCGCTCCACCATTCCCAGTCCGCGATCGATGGTTGCGGAATCGCGGTCTGAGTGGCGCAAAGCTTCAAGGGTATTGGCGAGCGTAGCAAGTGGGTTTCGCAGTTCATGCGCAAGAATAGCCAAAAATTCGTCCTTTCTGCGATCGTTTTCGAGCAGCGACTCCTCGTGTTTCTTCTCGGTGATGTCGCGCACGACCTTCGAAAATCCCCGAATAGCCCCGGTGGCGTCGTATAGAACATTTGTTACGCCAGTCGCCCAGAAGCGGGTCGTATCCCGGCGCACAAGCCATCTGTCATCGGCGACTATCATCTCCTTACGCGCGAGCTCGAGTTCCCGCAGCGGCTTGCCACTCGCGACGTCCTCCGGAACAAAAAACTGCGAGAAGTGCGTACCCGTTATTTCCGCCGCGCTGTATCCGAAAATTCGCTCCGCACCCACGTTCCATCCGGCCACATTGCCCTCGCGGTTCAACAGCATGATAGCGACACCAGTCGCACCTTCTACCAGCAGACGGTATTTCTCTTCCGCTATGCGGATCTCTTCCAGTGCCTGCTTTTGAGCATCGATGCTCACGAGATAAATGACCGCACCATCGATCACGTTCGATGAAGTCCGATAGGGATGGATGCGGAGTGAGTACCAGTGGCCGCGCCGATTTTGGACCTCGCGCTCGCTGGACCTCTCGTCATGAATCGACTCGGCCAGCAGCCCGTCCAGATTCTGAAGATCGAAGGGAAACCTTAATTCACCGATTAGACGGCCAATATCGGCGTGGATAAGGTTCAGCAGTTGCTCAGCTGTCGGCGAGAATCGCCGGATACGCAGGTCCGCTCCTACCATCACTATCGGCAGTTGGCTGGAGGCGATGAAATTATTCAGATCGTTAAGGGCACGGTCGAGCTGCTCGTTGCGATTGCGCAATTCATCATTAACTGTCGTGAGCTCTTCATTGGAGGATTGAATCTCCTCTTTCGAGGTCTGCAGCTCCTCATTTATGCTCTGCAGCTCTTCATTGAACGACTGAATCTCCTCGTTGGCCGATTGTAGTTCTTCGTTGGAAGACTCCTGCTGCTCGACCAGTGACTGCATATACTCCCGCGTCGCGTCCAGTTCCTGAGTCAGTCGCGTTACCTCTTCATCAGTATTCAGGTCATCTGATGGAGGTACTCGCGTAACGTTCGGCAAGTATTGCCGCTCACTGTCTTCAAAAAACACCAAAAAACCTCGTTCCGGACCGGAGTGCCCCAGCGGCAGGACTTCCAGGTTGACGATCCGTATGCCGGTGTCGAATCTAATGTGTACGCCTTCCTGCCGTACGCTTGTCCCCTCGGTACGAACCTTATCCAGGGCCGACCGGAGTGGGACCAGCAACCCTTCACGCGCCATCTTTAATATACTGGTGGTTGGTTTACCCGCGGCTTGGGCCAGGTACGGACTGGTGTCGCCACGGAACTGCTGAACTTCCAGCTCGGTGTTTAAGAGCACGCCCGGAGGCGCATACTTCGTAACCGCGAGGCGATCGGCCTCTCGCTGTGTGTCCACATTACTTTCAAGCCGAGGTGGGCGCCGCTGCACGAAATCTCGAGACTCAAATGCCGGTGCCACAAATGCGACCGGCGGCGGCGTACCCGGCTTGCGTTTGAAAATCTTCTGCCTGGGCTCGACGGTTTCGAAAAGATCGTCGAAGCCGATAATACTCTCAGAGTTCCCAAGCCATAGATAACCGCCGGGACGAAGCGAGTAATGAGCCAAAGAAATCAGGTGTTTTTGAAAGGCCGGCTTCAAATAGATCAGCAGATTGCGGCAGCTCATCAGATCAAGATGCGAGAATGGCGGATCTGCCAACACATTCTGACGGGCAAAGACACACAGCTCGCGAATTTCCTTCACCACCTGGTAGTGACTTTCGGTTTCGACAAAAAACCGACTCAGGCGCTCGGCTGAAACATCCTGCACTATATTTTTGGAATAGAGACCGAGGCGGGCCTTCATTATGCTGTGCTCATTCAGATCCGTGGCAAAAATCTGAACCGGGACCTTTATTCCCTGCTCCGCGGTAAATTCGCTGATCGTGATCGCCAGCGAGTAGGCCTCCTCGCCGCTGGAACATCCAAGCACCCAGACCCGCACCGGTTCACTTCGCGAGCGCCCGCGGAAGACCTCCGGAAGAAGCTTTTGTTTGATCGTGTCGAAGCAGGAAGCATCGCGGAAGAAGGCGGTGACACTGATGAGGAGATCCCGGTAGAGGCTTTGCAGTTCATCAGCGTCAATTTCGAGCTTGCGGAAGTAGCCTGCCAGATCTTCGATCCGGTGGAGTACCATTCGCCGGGTGATCCGTCGAAGGAAGGTGACGGACTTGTAGCGGATGAAATCAACGCCAGTGGTATCGTGCAGAAGCTGCAGAATCTTATTCAGATCGCTTTCAGCGAGAGATTCCTCAGAAATTATTTGTTGCCTTGGGCTATCACCAACGCCTAAGTATGGATGCCGGGCGATGCGAGCCAGTTCTGCCGCGATGCCTTCGGGCGCCAGGACGAAATCGATGCAACCCGCGGCAGCGGCACTCCGGGGCATGCTGTTCTGCTGCGCGCTATCGTCTTGAGCGAAGGTGATTCCTCCCTCCGCCTTTACTGCTTCGACGCCAAGGGTGCCGTCACTTCCGGTCCCGGAGAGAATTATCGCGATAGACTGGTGTTTCTGGTCCTCTGCAAGCGACCGCAGGAAAACGTCGATCGATCTCGGCTGCCCTCGCAGGCCCTCACGTGGCATCAGCTTCAGATGGCCATTCACCAGCAACATTGTCCGGTTGGGAGGAATGACGTAGACATGATTGCGCTCAATCTGCAGTTCGTCAGTGACCTGCGTGACCGGCATAGAAGTCATCCGTGTCAGGATCTCCGGCATGAGGCTGCTATGCTCGGGATCCAGATGAGGAATCAAGACAAACGCCATACCGAGATCAGGCGGAAGCGCCTGAAACAGCAGCTTAAAGGCCTCCAGCCCGCCGGCCGAGGCGCCGATGCCCACGATCGGAAATTTAGGGATTTGATCTTTGGCTACAGAGATGGGGAGGACTCCAGAGTGGGTTGAATCTTCATTCGCCATGTATGTACCCCCCCTGTAAAAGGGAATTTGCTCTAGATTCAAACTTCACCAAAACGAAATGTTTTGCAAACGCCGAGTTGATCTCAGGCCGCGTGCAGTCGGCGCTCCGTCCATCGATTACTTCGGCTCGGATTTCTGTCGCTGCGCGGACGGCAAGGGAAAAGTCACGTCGGGAAAGGCCACCGTCAACGATGCGGGGCTGGTGTGCTCGTATACCTTCAACGGCACGTACGACGTGAATCCGGACGGCACTAACACCACGGCGGTGACGTCGAAGGCGGATTCCTCCAATTCGCCGAAGTGTGCCCCGGGCGCACCTTTTCATACGAGTGGCGTGGGGAACAACAACACGGTCGTCTCAGTCTCGACGAATAGTGACTCGACACTCTCGTTCTTTTGCGTGAAGACGACCGGTCAGTGAGATTCATCAGATAGGCGGCTGCTGAACGGGCAAAGCTTGGGCGCGGAAGGCTCCCGAGCCGCGCCTATGCGGCAAGGGCTCGCATTTCTCGCAGCCACAGGCGCGCGTTGAGGCGCCTGTGTGAGGCGAATTACTGACTCTCCACAGAAATCAGCAAATCGCCGCGCACATGTCCCTACGTTGACGACGATCAGCGAGTGATGGTGGGCTTAATACGGAGAGCGTAGGCGGCTTGCTCGGGCAAGGCCGAAGGAAGCCGAATGGCCAGATCATCACCATTGTGCGACCACTCAAGGTTCCGATCGTAGCCCACAAGGCGCACGGGGCTGCCCGGGACCGCGGTCACACCGCCGATGCGAACCTCCGTTCCGGCCGGCCGACCAAGGAGAATTGCATATAGCGTATCGTGCTTCTGCGTAAAGCGCACGGCGATGCCGTCGGCGGTTGTCGTCGCGGCGCGAATCCATGGGCGCGTTCCGCGAATCGCTTCGTCGTTGATTTCCAGCCAGGCGCCAAGACCCAACAGGCACTGTTGCTGGAGCTGGTGGATGCTACCGTCGCTGCGCGGGCCGACGTTGAGCAGCAGATTGCCGTTCTTGCTTACGATATCGACGAACATTCGGATGACCGCCGCGGCGGACAGGTAGCTGGTCTCGTCATCCTCGCGGTTGTAGCCGAAAGATGACCCGACCCCCCGGCACGTCTCCCACTTCTCTTCCTGAATGTCATCGAACGATGAATATTCGGGTGTGAGGTAATCGTAGTGGATTCCCGGCGGGTTTAGACCCGGTCGCCGTGTAACTCTAAAATCGGTTCCGAAGCGGTCATTGATCACACCGCCGGGGACGCGGTTGTAGTAGTAGGCGAACAGCTCCGGGATATTTGCAGCCCCGGGGTACATAATATCCCCCCACATCACCGAAGGCCGGTAACGATCGATCAATTCACGCCAATGCGCATTGGCGTAGGCGACATGCTCAGGTGCCTGCACAACTGTAGAGTAGACCTTGTGAAACGAGTCGATTCGCTCGGGGTTCAGGAGCCAGTCCATGCCGCCGGTGTAATAGATCCCCATGCGGATGCCGGCGGCACGCACCGCGGCGGAGAGCTCGCCGACCAGATCCCGCTTCGACGCGTACCCCGGCCGCTTGAGATTGCCTACCACGCTTGGCCACAGCAGGTAGCCGTCGGTGTGCTTGGCAGTGAACACCACATATCCCGCGCCGGCCTTGTGGAACAGATTCGCCCAATCCGTAGGGTTCCACCTTTGGCTCTCGGCTTCGAAGATGGGCTGGAAGTCCTCGTAAGCGAAGTCGGCTCCAAAGGTCCGATTGTGATAAGCGCGAGTCGGTCCGTCCTCGAACTTCAACGTATTTAGATACCACTCGGCATAAGGGTTCTCACGGAAATACGCGTCGAACCCGCGCTCGAGAACTATTCGCGCCGGTTCTTCACGGCAGGCGGCCCATCCGGGCACCGAGTACAGCCCCCAATGCACGAAGATGCCGAGCTTGCAGTCATGATACCAATCCGGCACGCGATGGCGCCGGATCGACTCGAGAGTTGCGGTGTATTTCATCTGCTTGGCTACTTTATTCCGATCGAAGAAGCCCGCAACGCGGCCCTTGTTTTCTTCTCTTTCAATTCCCTCAGGGCTTATGAAAACATCGGACGCACCGAGCAGATCGGTCTCCGAGTATTACCCTTCGGACAACTTCTCCCATTTTTTTTTCAACTTCGCCAGAGAATTCGCTCCAATACCGGAGCGGGCAGTTTGGTCTGACCACGTGGCCCGTTACCGGGTCGCCGCCCGGCATCAGCAACTGCACCGGCCAACATCGGTGCCACACCGGGCTGACAGGAGTTACGCCCGCTTAACGCAGCGGCGCACCCTCTCATCTAATCGCAAACCCTCAGTCATATCGCTGGCAACAACACTGCAACGGCTTATTTCAGACTCCGACTGCCGCATGAATTGGAATTCGCCACACACAGGTGTAGCTCCCGCCAACTCGGAGTGACTGTCCCTCCGCAAAACCTGGTCCGCCCGCAGTTTGCGTTAGCCCGGATTCGAAATCACCAATCAATCCGCGTGGACCAAGTTTTGCGGAGGGACAGGGATCATTGTCGGAAGAGATCCAGCAGCACCACATCCGAGCGCTCCTGCACTCGTTCGAGGACAAGTTCATGGCCGTCCTGGGAGATGTCGAAGTCGCGAATGTCGAAGTTGGGAGCGAGGTTGGTCAACTGGCGCTCGGCGCCCGTCTCCAGGTTGATGCGCCAGAGGTTCTTATGATGCATCTCTCCTTGCAGGAGCACGAGTGCCGGTCCTCCAGGCAGGAGGGCCAGATGTCGAGCCCCCCGAGTCAAGGCCAGGGCCGGCAAAGGATGCGTTGCGCCCTCGGCCGTGACGGCTTTCACCGAAAACGTGGTGCCGATATCGGGTCCCGAGTAGACGACAAAGCGACCGTCGGGTGCCCACGCGGGATCGACTGAGTATTCCGGGACAAAAAGAGCGGGCGAGCGACCGTCGAGCGGCACCCGGAAGAGGTGCGGGACGCCGTGATCGTCCGCTGCCGAGGTGATCGATTGGCCGTCGGGTGCCCATGCAGGAGAGCCTTGCAAGTCGAGCGAATCTGCCACGATTCGCGCGTTCGTGCCGTCGGCCTGCATCGCGTACAAGAGCCTTTGCCCGTGTCGCAGTACCGAGAAGGCGATATACCGTCCATCGGAGGAGATTGCCGGGCCCCCAAAGATTTGCGCTCCCTCGCTCCTCCACAACTCCGTACCAGTCCCGCTGGTGAGCTTCCAAATGCTTTCGCTCGTGCCGGTCGCAGAAACATACAGGAGATAGTTTGGACCTAGTCGGGGGGAGAATCCCGCGTTGGTCGTCAGCGCGATTCGAGCAGGTGCCGACACCCCAGGGGATGGGTCAGCGATCCGCAGGCGCCAGAGTGTCGTCTTAGCACTTGCAAGCGTGAGAATCAGCCGCCGGTCGTCGGCACTGGCCGCCAATGACGTGTATCTGTCGGGAGGGGAGGTCAGCCTATGGGAAATTCGGCGGTCGACGTCCATGCCATAAAGCCACGGCCCCGAGCCATCAGGATCGCTAGCGAGGTACAATAGGGTGCGCTGGTTCAATAGGACCGGATAAGTCACGCGCCCATCGCGCGACGTGATCCGCTCCGGGGTCCCGCCAGCTGGAGTGATGCGCCAGATGTCCAATTTGTCTGGGAGGGTGCCCATGACGAAGTAAATGAATCGCGTGTCTGGTGCCCATATGGGAAAGTGACAGTGAACTCCGGTAGGCGCAATGAAGACGGGTCGATCCTCTGATCGCCGACTGCCATCTGACACGTACAGTGGGTCTCCGGGTCCCGGCGTGTGGTACGCGAGTCGAGAGCCGTCGCGCGACCAGTCGAACTCGGCCACGCCTTCAAGGTATGGCCTTGGCTGCCCACCTAGCGTCGGCACTGCCCAGATGCTGATGTCGCCACCGCCCCAGATGTCTGGCTTGCGAATCCAAAACGTAACGAGGGAGCCATCGGGCGAGAACCCCAGGGTTCGGACCGATGGATTGACGAGTTCCGGTGCGCTTCCGCAGGTCAGGTTGTGGAACTGTCCCGAACCGACTTGCGTAACCCAGACGTCCATCTGTCCGTCCCGGTCCGAGAGAAACGCCACGAAATGGCCGTCGCGTGACACCGCAGCGGCCTGCTCCCCTCCATCAAAATCCGTGACTCTCTGAAATCGCGCGTTAGCGATGGGGTTTCGCCAGGAATAGTCCCTCCTCTGAAACCAAAAGCTTGCGCCAATCGCTAGCACTGCTCCCGCAACTGCGAGAGCTAGGACGAACCTCCACTTGGGTCCAGCGGTTGTAATCGCAGACCCCGGATTCTGCGCAGGGGGATTGGTCGTGGGGGCATTGTTCCCCTTCTCAGGCTCTGCTCGAAGATTCCGACTGCGCACCCACTCGTCCAGCTCTGGCCGAAACGCGTAGACCGAACCCAGCGTGTCATGCAGGTGTCGGTGAACGGGCATCCCCTCCCGCTTCTCCCAGCGCTGGACCGTCGTCACGTCGCGGTTGACGTATGCCGCGATTTCCTTCCACGAATCCAGCCGGTCTTCGGGCCGCCTGTCGGATGACGGTGCGCCTGGAGATGTTCCGTCCATGACTCTCTCTCCGTTGGTCGCCTTTGTCGTAAGTCCAGTAGTCGAATTGTAACTCAGTCGGCCGGGCACCGCAAAGAGCAGCATTCAACGGAGAGCGGGCAATTCTGCGCATTGCCGCTTGACGATATTGCTATTGCACCCCATCATGTCCGCATCGGGCGCGAAATCGCCGAATCGAATTCTGTTGGTACTAAACGACTCTCAAACTTGGAGGTTTTTCAGGACATGAAGAACAAAGTTATATGTTGGACAGTAAGTATCGTCGCGGCCTTGGTGCTGACGGCAAGTACCGGCGTTCTGGCCCACCAAGCTCCTATTCCCGAGCACTTCAGCGGAATAATCAGTGACTATACGCTCTATAATTCCTCCGCCTCGCCGACGGGTCCGTGGGAAATGCGTGGCCACTGGTCACTGGATTTGACTAGGCATTCGGGCAAGGCTGATTTCTCGGTGTTCATGACCATGGAACTGTCCGATTATTGGTATTTGTTAACGAACCCGGACCCCACCATGCCGACGAACACGAACCGGACCCCACACACTCACCACATCATAATGACCGACGCAACGGTATCGTCCGATCCGTCCGACACGAGCAGTTGTCCTGTCAACACCCCTGCGAACACCACCCGTTTTGTGGTCAACGGTACTGCCAACTTCATTTCAGCTAACGGAAACTCCGCGTCCTTTGAGGCGAAGGGGCCATCCACGTTGCAGGTCTGCATTAGCGGAGGGACGGAGGCCCAAAATTCGAACATGACGTTGGTGTTCACGGGTCCTGCGACCAGTCATTTCGGAACCCAGGCCGTCCACGGCGTAGTTGGCTTCGGTTCGACACTCGAACGAAGGTGACTGCGGATCAACATTTAAAACCGCAACTTCGGCAAGGCCTAGTTTGCAGCTTGGAATAATTTGGTAGGAGATACATGGCGAACTGCTGATTGTCGTGAAAAATCAGCAATTCGCTACACACGGGATGCGCTGAAAACGGTAGATTTCAGTTGCAGGCGCGGAAAGGCGAAATGTTGTTCGGGAACACCCGCTCCCAACGACAAATGTGGTCTGCTTCGGCGACACCGGGCCATCCACGACACCGGGAATTTTCCCAGGTGCCCTTCGCCCCAACGCAATAATCCAGTCCAAGCACTCTCGCAGCGGAGTCCCGATCAGCCGTTCGCAAAGCGAGTTCGCCTGCGGACTGCGGTGGGATGGGGGGCCGTCGCTCTAAGGTGAATCAATCGCCACAAAGCATGATCCATTACCACCAACCCGTAGAGGACTCGAAAGGCGGCGGGCGCCGCGACGTAGAAGTCACACTCGATGATCTCCAGAGCGTGATTCTTTAGAAAAGTCGCCCACCTCTGGTCGCCCTTAGGTCCACTGGCCGGCGCTGCCGGCAATTTCGACATGTACATCCGGACTGTCCGCGGCGACACACGCAGACTGAGTTACAGCAGCTGCCGACTTCCAGCGGGCTGGTCCCCTTCCTCCGACCAAGATTGCGATGGGTACATGCTCACTGAATAAGCTCTTGCTTCACCGAGACAGCGGGTGAGAGCACCGGCTTAGCTCCGGTGCGCGCGGCGAAAAGCGTTCAGGATGAAAATCAGGTCGGATTTGGAATGGACACTTCCACACATCGCGACGCGTGAGAGCGCATCGAGTTCCTCGGACCTGATTTCGTGCGCGCTGAGTAGATCTTGGTCGCTGATAAACTTCTGCCAGATCGGACTTTCGGTTATGGCCGACCTTGCCTCGACCGATCTTTTGGCTATAATTTCGCGCAGTCCTTTCGCCACTAGTGATTTCTCCTGAGAGTGTTTTGGGGAATTCCAGATAGAGATTTACAGCGAAAAAAGTAGCACGGGACGTGCCATCTACTGTCAAAGCTCTAGAGATCATGTATTTCCATCATTTTCGACTGATTTTGAGCTGAGTAGAAGCGATGACCTGACCTAGGTTCGTTGCATTGTAACGTAGCGAGTAGCGTCGGATGCAACAAATTGTACCCCAAGCTGCGGAAGTGCAACGAAGAAAAGAGCGGCCCCCGTGGTGGGAGCCGCCGCCTTGCAGCGCGCGTCGGCGCGCGCGCTGCCGCCCATGGTTCATCCTCTGGTTCAGAAGGCCGCGCTTGCCACCCGCCTCGATATCGTATTCGAACACTCGCTCGATATATTCGAGTGGCTAATGGCGCTGGCGGTGATCGCGGCCGCGTAAAATCAGTAATTCTGCACACACGTCTGATACTCGGATTGGACTGTCGCCGAAGCGACTATCCGCCTACGCAATACCCGGAATGATCCGTGGCGCGCACTATGAGGATCCACCGTTGTTCTCTTCCGAGGTCAATACCTCGTGTGGGCAATCTATTCGTCAGTGCATCGGTCCGATCTTTGCCCTCATGAGCAAGTATCTCGGTGACCAATGGAAAGTCGGCAACTGGGCCGGGATGCAGGAGGCGATGAAGGACGAGCTTCCCGAGTGGTTGTCGCGTTCGATCGCTCCGCTCAGGTTGGGGACGGAAGGCGAGATCCCTCAGCGGCTCAAGGAGTACGATCCTGAGTGGGCCCAAGCCTTCTGGGAAGGTTCGGTCTTTGCGAGCTGTGACCACGCCCGGATGCTGGCCAGCGTCAAGTGTCCGGTGCTCTATACGCACCACTTCCGGTACGTTGATGAGAAAGCGGGATACCTGTTTGGCGCGGCCTCAGACATCCAGGCCGATCGCGCCTGCGAGCTGGTCGCGAGCTCGGGGCAACGAATCGACTATAGGTCGTTCCCTAAAACAGGGCACTCAATGCACGGCGAGGATCCGGAGCTGTTCACCAAACTTCTCATCGAGTTCGAAGCAACGCTCAAAGGCTAGATGAGGGGGGTCGCAGACATGATTGTAAAGAAAAGGATCCGGTAAGTCGCACTCCATGCGACAGTGAGACAAAGCCACACGATCATCGTGATGCGCCCGGCCGGCGGCTTGTCTGCGCCGGCGCTCGAATGTTTGGATCCGGCCAGGCTCTTCGTGCGGTCGCTGATTTTCCGCACGCATCTGCGTCCGATCAACTGCCCTGGAATCGCGGCTTGCGCTTCTCGGCGAATGCGCGCCCACCCTCGCGCGCGTCCTCGGAGTGCGACACCTTATTGAGCGTACGCCGCGCGATGCCTTGCAGTTCCGAAGGACCTCGCGGCAGCACCAACTCACGAGTGAACGTCTCGATCAGTTCGATCACCAATGGCGCGCTGTCGGCGAGCTGCTCATGTCTTCGGCCAGAGCCCGCACCTCGGGGCCATCCGGCGCCAGTCGCGGCGCGAGCGGCTCACCTGCGTGATCGAATATGAAAGCAATCTCCAGCGCGTGCGGCAACTTGAGCCTGCCCCCCTGCAACTGGTGTCTCCCAATCGAAGCGGTAGAGGTAGGCCGGCGCCCAGCCTTGTTCGCTCTTGCGCTACGCGATCTTGCGCGAATATGCCCCCATCATGGATTCGCTGCCGATCAGGAAAAACAACTCCGATGGCGTCGCAGCGGGATTGGCAGCGCGGAACGCGCCACCCACCCCCCTCGGATTAGATAGACCAACGGAATTGATCTTTTGCAACCAGCCGTGGGGGATAAGCTACGCTCACTTCTTTTTCTTTTCCGCCCAGCGTTTCTTCATGGCCTCCGAGAGTCGCTTTCTGCCCGCCGGAGTGATCCCTTTGCGCTTCCGTCCAGTCATGCGTTTGCCGGGAGCCGGACTCGCTCCGATTGCGCCAACCTCGGTAAGTGCGCTAATCGCGCGGTCTATCCGGTCGCGCTCGCTCTTTAACTCTGCAAGGATTCTCGCTAGGTCCAACGTTGCTCTCCTTTGACGAAGGCGCTTGAAGACGCTTAAGGGTCCGGAATCGCGTTTAAGATTTCACCTATACCGAGTCCTTGCAAGGAGGATAGATGCTCGCAAGTCAGCTCAGCGGACCGAACACATGACGCTGATCGTGCGGCTAAGCGTCCGGTCATAACTGGTCGTTGACCAGTCTTCAGCAGCGGTTGGTCAAGACCGGCGGCCGTTTGGTGAAGCACGCCCGCTACTACTGGTTATTATTAGTCGAGAGCCATCTGACGCGGCGGCGGTTCGCCCGTATGCTGCGGAAAATCACGGCGCTGCCAGTACTGACGGGATAGCGGTTGGTTGGGTTGCGGACATAATCACGTGGACCGCGCAGATCGCCGTGGGATATCGGTACGAGCGGAAGATAGCATTTGGTGCTTGGTGCATCTGCTGCGGCGATGGTACTATCGATTTTTCGATCCGAACACTGCGAACACTCACGCGCCGTCGCGCGCGTCCAACTCCAAGGAGACACTCATGAAACTCTACTATGCACCGGGTGCATGCTCTCTATCGCCGCATATCGTCGCGACCGAAGCGGGCGTGC